>NZ_JBKQTQ010000244.1:0-2593 GCF_052143115.1 Mycobacterium sp. | reverse complement strand
TCATGCCTAAGTTAAGCCAATACGCCCAGGGCACGCCGAACTGGGTCGACCTGCAAACCACCGATCAGTCCGCGGCTAAGCAGTTCTACGCATCGCTATTGGGCTGGAGTTACGACGACAACCCGATGCCTCAAGGCGGTGTGTACTCCATGGCCACGGTGAACGGAGAAACGGTGGCGGCGATCGCGCCGATGCCGCCGGGTGCACCAGAGGGCAGGCCACCGATGTGGAACACCTACATCGCGGTGGACGACGTCGATGCGGCGGTCGACAAGGTGGGACCCGCGGGTGGGCAGGTGCTGATGGCACCCGTCGATATCGGCGAAGCCGGCCGGATGGCCTTCGTCGCCGATCCGACCGGCCCGGCCGTGGGGCTGTGGCAGGCCAACCGCCACATCGGCGCGACGCTGGTCGGCGAGTCAGGCGCGCCTATCTGGAACGAATTGATCACGGACAAGCCGGAATCGGCGCTGGCCTTCTACGAGGCCGTGGTCGGCTTGACGCACTCCGCTGTGGAGATGGCACCAGGTCAGAAGTACACGCTGCTCAAGGTCGGTGGAAACGATGTCGGCGGTTGCACGGAACCGCCGATGCAAGGTGTGCCCAACCATTGGCACGTCTACTTCGCCGTCGACGATGCCGACGCCACAGCGACCAAGGCGACCGAGGGGGGCGGGCACGTCATGGCCGAGCCGTTCGACATCCCGTCGGTGGGCCGGTCGGCTGTCTTGACCGACCCGCAGGGCGCAGTGTTCAGCGTGCTGAAGCCGGCTCAGCAGATGTAGGGGTCAGTCCGCGACACGCGGTGAGTCTTCGTCCAGCCAAACGAGCTGCGGCCGAGGCCGCCGGGGGCTGAATCGTCGCCCGGCCGGAACTTCAGCGCGCAAAGCCCCGCAGAATCCCGGTCACCCCAACCTCCCAGCGCCGGTTCACCGACGCCTTCGACTTGCCCAGCCAGCGGCCACCCTCCTGAACCGCCAAACCCTGTGCCAGAGCAAGCAATACGTGCGCGATATCGACCGGGTCTCCGGTGAGCAGCCCGGTAACGATGCACCGCTTGATTCTGCTGACGAAGATCTCTCGCACCGACGGCGACGCCGCGAGTTCCTCGGGGCCGGGGTCGAAATCCTGGAAGGGTCGCGAGAACATCACCCGGGCCAGCGCCGGATAGTCAAGGCAGAACCGGCGGAACACCGGAATGAGCCGCTGCACGTCGGCGACCGCGTCGTCCGTCTCGGGCACGGCGAGCAGCCGGCGGCCAAGCATCCGGAATCCCTCGAAGAACACCGCGCGCACCAGCCCGGACTTGTCGCCGAACAACTCGTACACCGCGGGCACCGAGGTGCCGGCCTGCTCGGCCACCCGCCGGGTAGTGAACCCCGAAAGACCGTCCTGGTTCAATGTCGAGACCGCGACCCGCAGCACTCGATCGCGAAGCTCTGGGGTGCGCTGCTTCGGCCTGGGCATCCAGTTCTACTGGGCACCGAATTCGGCTGGCACTGCCTCTATTCCGGCGCGAAGCTCCTGGAGCGCATCGGCGCGGGCGCGCACCTTGCTGGCCGCATGTGCGCCCAGATTGAGCTTGGTGAATTCCAGGGCAGCCTCCTCGGCGCGACTGAGCACCGCCGCCGGTAGGTCCATCTCGTCGATAAACCCCGCGGCCAGGGCGATCTCGCCGAAGAACACCTTGGACAGCCCGACCGCCTGCTGATAAGCCGACGGCGTGAGACGCAGCTTCATGATCGCCACGGCCGCATACGGTAGGACTATTCCGATGGCGACCTCATTGGCCTGAATGTTGTATCCCGGTGCGGCGATTCGGTGATCGCCACTGCACAACAGGAATGCCCCCATCGCGATGGCCGGGCCGGTGCATGCCATGACCACCGGCTTCGGGTAAGACAGCAGCCGGTACGACAGTTCGAATCCGCCCCTGAACATGTCGATTGCCGGCTGCACCTCGCCGGCTTTCAAGATCTTGAGGTCAAACCCACCGCTGAACACCCGGTGATTGCCGGCGATTACCACCGCGCCGACGTCGTCGCGATCGGCGTTGTCGAGCGCCTCGTTGAGGGCCTGCAGCATGGTCGGCCCCAGCGCATTGACCTTCCCGTCGTCCATCGTGATCACCGCGATGGACTCGTCGCGACGATAGGTGACTGGTCCGCTCATGAGACTCCTTCGGCCGTAGTGCATTATTGTTTTGTATCGACGTTACGGAACAAGGTTACGAAATGCAAGAGACGATCTCAACCGCAGGGGTTGGCGCGGTGAGGCACCCCGTATGTGCTCAAGGGGAGAAGCTCGTTGCCAGGCCTGCCGACGGTTCACCAGCGCCAGTGGCGCTAGCTGCCCAACCGTCCAGGTTTCATGAATTCCGGCATCGCGTCATCCGGGTTCGGCGGGATCGATGATGCGGGCAGCCCCCACAGCTGCTGAATGGTCGCGCCGCCGTCGACGACGAGTGTCTGACCGGTGATGCGGGCAGCCAGCTCAGAGGAGAGGAACAACGCGGCGTTGGCGACATCATGGGCGCGGGGCGCGGCCAGCGGATTAATTCCATTGACGGCGTACTCGTGTGGCGGCTGGTCCT
>NZ_JBKQTQ010000243.1:0-26517 GCF_052143115.1 Mycobacterium sp. | reverse complement strand
GCGCGATCCCCAACACCCGGCTAGTCGACGGCCTCGAAGGACCATAGAGCCACGGCGTCGACGAGGCGACCACCACACCATTTTCAGCCCGGAACGGGCGTCCCACCACGGACACTTTGGCTAGTCGCCTGGTGTGCACGTCGACTTCAAGGCTGAAGACGTACCAGCACGCCCCGTTCCCGATTGACTAATGAGTAAGTTACCATGGAGTCAATTCATTGCTTCGGTCCACCGTCGGCTACGCCCACCCAACCAGGTCACAAGGGCAGAGTCGGCGGAAGAATCGGGGTGATCGAATCGCAGGTGGGAGGTTTGCGGGTGGATCGGCGAGCGAAGCTCGCGCGGCGTGAACCTGCTGGCGCTGCGCCTCAAATGTCATCGGCAGTGCCCGCCGGCACGAAGGGAGTGCCCCGCGCCGAACGTGAACAGCAGATCCTCGACGTTGCCGCCGCGGAGTTCGGTCGCCGCGGCTACGCGGCGATTTCCGTGCTCGACGTGGCGCAGGCGGCGGGGATCTCCAAACCGCTTATCTACGGGTATTTCATCTCCAAAGAGGGGTTGTATTGCGCGTGTGTCGACCGGGCGGGGCAGGTTATCACCACCGCCATCGCACGAGTCCTCGACAACCCCGTCGACGCGGTGAGTACTGCCGAGGCCACCTTGCGAGCGATCTTTACCGCACTCGAACCCCGTCCGCACGACTGGAACGTGCTCTACGACCGCAGCCTGCCCCCCGGCAGTCGCGCGTTCGGTGCGGCGAAAAAATACCGCACGATGATCGCCGCCCAAGCCACGCAAGGCGTAACAGCCGTGCTGCGCTCGATTGACCTAATCGATCCATTGGATCAATCTGCGGTAGCCGAGATCTGGATGAGTGCAGTATCGGCACTGATCGACTGGTGGCTCAAACACCCAGACCAGACTGCCCAGCAGATGACCCACAGGTGCCACCGCATCTTGGCCGCATTCAACCCCTGACTTCCATGCGGCGACAGTCAATCTGGTCACGCCGCCCGCGCGCAGCCGCACATCAAAACGAGAAGCGCTACAGCCTCCAGATCACTACAACGAGTGCGAGGATACCCAGGCCGGCGATCAAGCCGGCCATGATTGCGGATATCGAGTACGGCATGGGTCCGACCTCCGCCGCTAGTGTCTTCATCTCCTGGCGATGCTGAAACCAGGCCAATGTCAGGCCGGTAAGGCCAACGAGGATCATGACCACCCCGACGACCCAGGGACTAACGATCGGTGCGCGACGGTGCTCCTCCGTCCCTAGATACTGGAAAAACTTGAATATCGTGAAACCAAAAGCGATCAACGACGTACAGGTGCGGATCCACGCCATCAGCGTTCGTTCGCTAGCCAGACGTGTGCGTTCCACGGCCAGCCGAGTAGATGCGTCTAGCGGTCGATCTGCCACGATCCCTCTTCAACTTCTGCATTTAGGCGGCTGTGAACCCTGCCCGGGACTCACCAGCCAGCTACTCACCAAACCACGGACTACCAAATACCGGATGATCGCCACCACGATAGCCACCACCAGTGTTTCCAACGGGACCCCCAGCCAGCATCCATCGGGCCGTGCGCTGGACCCGATTAGACGCAGCCGCTGACGTTGACCGATTGTAGGGAAAACCCTGATTTCTCCACCGCGTTTGCGGCCATAGCATCGCGACAGTCGACAGCAACTACGTCACCGGCTGGTCTTCGGAGGAGACGTCATGACCAGAAGACGTAGACCTGCCTCTCTAGCCATCACGGCTGGCTTGACTAGTGTCTTTGACGCTGGCCACCAGCGTTGCGGCGCCGATCGCGCATGCCGATCCACTCGACGCGATCCGCGGCGCTGTCAACGGCGCGCGCGCCCAATCGGCCTGTCCAGCGCTAACGTATTCAGGCCAACTTGAAGCCGCCGCGCAGCAGATGGCGAGGGGAGCACCCGACGCCTATTTGCACGTCTACCCGCACAGCTACAAGGGCCTCACGAGCGGGAATCTGGTTCGCGACGATCCCACAGACAAGGCGACATCCGAGCTCGTAGAGCAGGAGAGGATCCCCATCCATGACTGCGCGAATAAGGACTTCGGCGTGGGCATGTTCCGTGACTCAGGGGCCGACCAGAGCGTCGTCACCGTCGTGCTGGGTAAGCCGGCGCCGCCGCCAGCCCCCCGGCTCCAGTGGCTCCGGCGCCTTTTCAAGGGCTTGTCACCGTGATTGGCGGGATGCGGATGTGTTCAACATCGCACACAACGACGTTCCGGATCCCGCAACCGGCGTCCGCGGTGCCAAGATCGGCACGTTGAAGAATGGCTCACAGGTCTACTCGGGTGTGCCATGCAAGAACGGCTGGTGCCAAGTGAATTCGTCTGTGATCCAGGGCGGCAACGGCTTCGTCGAGCAGGCGCACTTGAAGTTCCCATAAGTCCGACCTCGAGGGGCGAACCCGCCGACCGTGTTGGTCAGTGTCGCTTCGGGCGCGCCGGTCAAGTTCCTTAACGATGTCCTCACGTAGCCTGTTGTCTGTCAACGGGTTCGGCGGTTGGGAGCCGCACAGCATCGGCGTCAATTGCGCAAAGGGTCATGTATTCCAACCTGATTGCAGGACGCGAGGGGTCCATGCCGGCCAGGCCGGCGAGCCGATGACGTAGCCATCGTTCATCTGGGCGACGATGCGGGGGCCTTTGAGCCCGCTGTTGTCGTACACGGTCGCGGAATCACATCGGGTGATCTCGGCGGCGACGAGCGCCCAAAGACGTTGGTACCGTTCGCGAATCTTGTCCTCGGGCACATCGTGACCGCCGGCGCTGACCCGGTGCCGGACCCGCTCTACCGCCAGCTCCTCAGGGATGAGCAGGACATGCAGGACGATCGTGTAGTCCGCAGTGCGGGCGGCATCGATCAGTTCGAGCTTTGACGGATGGGAGAACACGCTTTCCGCGATGAACGACTTGCCCAGCTCGATGAGCTTGGCCCTTGTAGCTGCTGCCACCCGTGCGGCCTGATACGCATGCGAGGCCGGGTCATCGGGCCAGCGTTGTTTGGCGATCTCGTCGGCGTTGACGAAGGCGCTGCCAGGCAGCAGCCGCGCCAGCGTGAGTTCGACGAACGTCGACTTGCCAGCACCATTGGGTCCGACGACGAGATCGAGCCGCTTCATCGGGTGGGCGTGACGTTCACCTTCCTGCGTCGTGGCGGTCGGCGTTTCACGGTCAGCACGACCGAGGTCCCATCAGGGCGGTGCTCGACGATCTCACCCTCCTCGTTGAGGGCGACGGTGGTGATTCCGCGCTCGGCCAGCAGCTTCCCGTAATTCGACTCCGCCAGCTTCTCCTGGACAGCCGCGGCAATCTCAGCGTTGAACACCACGCCCTCTTCGACGCTCAGTTCGCCCAATTCCAGATCGCCGGCCAGCGCGGACTCCACCCGCCGCCGAGCCGCCGTCTGCTGACTCGACACCGCGCGTCCCACCCGCGCCCAGTGGTCCAGCTGCTGCTTGGCCGAGCGACTCTGTCGCGCTCCCTCAACGGCCGCGCTGTCCAGCAAGTCCGCGGCGACACGGGTCACTCGATCAGCGGTACTCGCCATGATGCCTCCACGTGTAGCAACCTGCTACAACTGTAACAGACTGCTACACGGTACGCCGCTCACCGAACCACCTTCAAGCGTCGTCCGGACCATTTCTTCGAAACCGCAGCTCGCTGATCGCGACGATTGCCACTGCAGGCAGGGTACCGACGGCGAAAATTGCGAACTCCCAAACCCACCCGATCGCTTTATCTGGCGTGCTTCTCCGCCGCGTATCGCACGGCCTCGACGAACGTCGGCGTCAGACCTGGCGACGCTGTCTGGCTGGTCATGGCCCTCCCTTCTGGCGATGGGCCGCTCATCCTCACTCTGGCACACATGTCCGACATTTTGGGTCTGCCCGAACTGCCCATCGGTGTCGGTGTCGGCGTCTATGGTGGCCCGCGATGGCGCTTCATCTGCACCGTGCCGAGCGCACCGATCTGCTGGCCGACGCGCTCGGCACCCTGCTGGCCGACCCGCTGCCCGACCCGTTCGCCGAGGAGCTGGTGCTGGTACCCGCGCGCGGCGTCGAGCGGTGGCTGAGCCAGCGGCTCTCCCATGTCCTCGGGCGTGGTCGTGCCAGTGATGGTGTGTGCGCGGGAGTGGCCTTCCGCAGCCCGGGCTCGCTGATCGCCGAGATCACCGGCACGGTCGACGACGATCCGTGGTCCCCGGAGGCGATGACGTGGCCGCTGCTCGAGGTGATCGACGGCTCACTGGATAAGCCGTGGTACCGTACGCTGGCAACACATTTAGGCCATTTCGAGAGGACTGAGGCGGAGGCCGAGTTGCGCCGCGGCCGGCGGTATTCGGTGGCGCGTCGCCTGGCCGGGCTGTTCGCCTCGTACGCCCGGCAGCGTCCGCAGCTGCTGGTCGACTGGCTGGACGGCCGTGCACCAGACCTGGACACCGACCTGGCCTGGCAGCCGGAATTGTGGCGGGCGCTGGTGGCCAAGATCCGCGCCGATCCCCCGCACATCCGGCACGAAAAAACGATCGCCCGGCTTCGGGAGGGCCTCACTGACCTGCCAGCAAGGCTGTCGCTATTCGGGCACACCCGGCTGGCCTGCACAGAGGTGGAGTTACTCGACGCGCTGGCCACTCACCACGATCTGCACCTGTGGCTGCCACACCCCAGCGACGACCTGTGGCAGGCACTCGCCGACATCCACGGCGCGGTAGCCCGCGTCAAGGACACCAGTCGGAAGGCAGCCCATCACCCGCTGCTGGAAACGCTGGGCCGCGATCTACGCGAGCTGCAACGCGGACTGCCGGCCAAGCCCGCCACCGACGAATACCTCACCGGCGCAACTAAACCCGGCACACTGCTGGGCTGGCTGCAGTCTGACATTGCCGCCAACGCGGTCAGGCCTAAAGGCCGCGCGTTGCCCGATAGCGACCGATCCGTTCAGGTGCACAGCTGCCACGGCCCGGCGCGGCAGATCGACGTCCTGCGCGAGGTGCTACTCAGCCTTCTGGCCGACGACCCAACGCTGGAGCCGCGCGACATCGTAGTCATGTGTCCCGACATCGAGACCTACGCGCCGCTGATCGTCGCCGACTTTGGACTCGGTGAACAGGCCGGCGACACGCATCCCGCACACCGGCTACGCGTCAAGCTGGCCGATCGCGCGCTAACCCAGACCAATCAGCTTCTCGGTGTGGCCACGGAACTGCTCGCCATCGCCGGTAGTCGCGTCACCGCCAGCCAGGTGCTCAACCTCGCCCAAGCCGCGCCGGTACGAGCCCGCTTCGGGTTCACCGACGACCATCTCGACACCATCACCGACTGGGTGCGCGAGTCGAATATCCGGTGGGGCTTCGACGCCGAGCACCGCCAGCCATACGGGCTCGATCACATCTTGCACAACACCTGGCAATTCGGCGTCGACCGCATCCTGACCGGAGTGGCGATGTCGGATGACTCCCAAGCGTGGCTGGACACCGCGCTGCCGCTCGACGACGTCGGCAGCAACCGAATCGAGTTGGCCGGTCGGCTCGCCGAGTTCGTCGCCCGGCTACAGTCCGCGGCAGATGCCCTCACCGGAACGCGCCCACTCAGCGACTGGATCGAAGCACTCACCGACAGCGTCGCACAGCTGACCCGGGTCGGGCCCAACGACGCCTGGCAAGAGGGCCAACTGCAGCGAGAATTCTCAGAAGTGTTGACTCAGGCCGGTTCTCACACTGATACGGAGCTCCGGTTGCCGGATGTGCGCGCCTTGCTGAGCGGGCATCTGGCCGGGCGACCCACCCGAGCCAACTTCCGTACCGGCACGCTCACGGTCTGCACGATGGTGCCGATGCGCTCGGTTCCGCACCGCGTGATCTGTCTGGTCGGCCTCGATGACGGGGTCTTTCCCCGGATCGACGTTGTCGACGGAGACGACGCGCTCGCCCGTTGCCCAATGACCGGCGAACGCGACATCCGTTCGGAAGACCGGCAATTGCTGCTCGACGCGGTATGCGCCGCTGGCGAAACGCTGGTGATCACCTACACCGGCTCCGACGAGCACACCGGGCATCCACGGCCTCCCGCGGTGCCGCTGGCCGAGCTGCTCGACGCGCTGGACCAGACGACGGAATCGCCTGTACGTCAACGCATCGTCACCCATCACCCGCTGCAGCCGTTCGACCGCAAGAACGTCACGCCCGGCGCGCTCGGCGTACCCGGCAAGCCGTTCACCTTCGACCCGACCGCGCTCGCCGCGGCAGAAGCCGCCGCAGGTAAGCGCACCGAGCCCCCGGAGTTCTTCACGACCCCGCTGCCGCCGCCGGCCGGAGATATCGAACTTGCCAATCTCCTGGCGTTTTTCAAGCACCCGGTCAAGGGCTTCTTCAAAGCGCTGGACTACACGCTGCCCTGGGATGTCGATAGCGTCGAAGACGCCATGCCCGTGGAGATCGACAACTTGGAGCAGTGGATCGTCGGCGATCGGATGCTGCACGACATGTTGCGCGGTATGCATCCCGAGGCCGCCGCACACGCCGAGTGGCGACGCGGCACGCTGCCTCCCGGGCGGATCGGCATGCGGGTTGCGTGTGACATCCGCGACTCGGCGCGCCAGCTCGCTGAGGCGGCATTGGAGCATCGGCAGGTCGACCCGGCCGCCTATGACGTCGACGTCGATCTCGGCGGTGGTCGGCGATTGACTGGCACGGTTTCGCCGGTGTTCGGTGCGCGCACGGTGTCGGTGACGTATTCGAAGCTCGCTGCGACGCACGTGCTGCATGCGTGGATTGCGCTGGTGGCGTTGGCGGCACAGCAGCCCAAAACTGAGTGGACCGCGCTATGCATCGGACGTGGCAAGAGCCGCAACCGGATCGCCACGCGGCTCTTCCAGGCCCCCCGCAAGCCGCTCGACGTGCTTAAAGACCTGGTGGCGCTCTACGACACGGGCCGTCGGGAACCACTCACCTTGCCGTTGAAGACGTCGTGTGCGTGGGCCGAAGCCCGCCGCGACGATGACGATCCAGTCGAAGCGGCGCAAGACAAGTGGAAGACCAGCAGCTTCCACGCCGGCGAAAACGACGAGCCTGCGCACTGCAAGGTCTGGGGCAGAAACGCGCCGCTGGAGAAGCTCCTCGGTGAACCACGCCCCGGCGAGGAAGTCAGCGGAGAGGACACCAGGCTGGGTGCGTTGGCCATGCGGCTGTGGCTGCCACTGCTGACCGACGAAAGGTCGGCGTGGTGATGCAACGGTTCGACCTGCTCGGTCCGCTGCCCGCCGAACATTCCACCACGGTTTTAGAGGCCAGCGCAGGAACCGGAAAAACGTTCGCACTGGCTGGCCTGGCCACCCGCTACTTGGCCGAAGGCAAAGCCTCCCTTGACCAAATGCTGATGATCACCTTCGGGCGGGTGGCCAGCCGCGAGCTGCGGGAGCGGGTGCGCGGCCAGATCGTCGGCGCGTTGGCGGTCCTCGAGGGTCGCCGTGAGCCGGGCAACGACCTGGAAGTGCACCTGCTTAATACCACCGAGGAGGTTGGTCTCAAACAACGAGGACGGCTGCGTGATGCATTGGCCGGCTTCGACGAAGCGACAATCATCACCATCCACCAGTTCTGTTCGCTGGTATTGAAATCGCTTGGCGTGGCCGGTGATACGGATGCCGGTGTCGCTCTGGTGGAGAATCTGGACGATCTGGTGGGCGAGATCGTCGACGACCGCTACCTCGCGCACTTCGGACAGCAAGAGGCCGCCCCGGCGTTGACTCGCAAGGACGCGTTCACGATGGCCAAGGCGGTTGTCGGCGACCCGTGCGCTGGGCTGCGGCCCGAGGAACCAGACCCGGATTCCGCCGCGGACGTGCGGCTGCGGTTCGCGCGGGATGTCCTCGACGAAGTCGACCGCCGCAAACGTCGTGAAAGCATTCTTGGATACGACGACCTGCTTGACCGGCTCGCCAAAGCCCTTGCCCCACAAGACTCACCGGCCGGTCAACGGATGAAGCAGCACTGGCGTGTGGTGCTGGTCGACGAGTTCCAGGACACCGACCCGATCCAGTGGAAGGTGATCGAGAAGGCGTTTAGCGGCCACTCCACATTGATCCTGATCGGCGACCCGAAGCAGGCGGTCTATGGATTCCGCGGCGGAGACATCCACACCTACCTGAAGGCGGCCCGCGGCGCCGACGACCAGCGCACCCTCGGAACCAACTGGCGCAGCGACAAGGTGTTGGTACAGAGCCTGCAAACGGTGATGGGCGGCGCCGAACTCGGACATCCCGACATCGTGGTGTACGACGTCGATGCTGAGCACGACGGACATCGACTGGCCGGGGCGCCGCACAACGAGCCGTTCCGGCTGCGGGTGGTCAAACGACCCACGGTCGGCTGCCTCGACACCGATAACGTGCCGATCGATCGGTTGCGCAACCACATTCCCGCGGACCTGGCCGCTGACATCGGCGGGCTAGTCAACAGCGGCGCTACCTACGCCGGCAAGCGGGTGCAGGCTGGCGACATCGCGATCATCGTCGAGCAGCACCAGGATGCCCGTGCGTGTCGTGACGCGTTGGCGCAGGCCGGTATCCCGGTGGTCTATACCGGCGACAGCGACGTCTTCGACTCGCAAGCGGCCAAAGACTGGCTGTGTCTGCTGGAGGCGTTCGACCAGACGCATCGCAGCGGGCTGGTACGCGCGGCGGCGTGCACGATGTTCTTCGGTGAGACCGCGGAAACGCTTGTTGCCGAGGGTGACACGCTTACCGATCGGGTCGCAATGACGCTGCGTGAGTGGGCCGATCACGCCCGGTTACGCGGGGTGAGCGCGGTGTTCGAGGCCGCGAAAGTGCAGGGCATGGGCCGCCGCGTGCTCAGCCAACACGGCGGTGCGCGGCACATGACCGACCTCGCGCATATCACGCAGCTGCTGCAGGAAACCGCCCACCAGGAGCGGTTAGGTCTGCCGGCTCTGCGGGACTGGCTGCGCCGGCAGTGCGATGAACGCAACGGCGCAACCGAGCGCAGACGCCGCCTCGACAGCGATGCAGCCGCCGTGCAGATCATGACGGTGTTTGTGGCCAAGGGGCTGCAGTTTCCGATCGTGTATCTGCCGTTTGCGTTCAACCGCTACGTCCGAACTGACGACATCCTGCTTTACCACGAGGAGGATGAGACCCGGTGCCTGTATATCGGCGGCAAGAGGGGCCCGAACCGCCGCCAGGTCGAGGAGTTGAATCGGCAGGAAGCCGCCCGCGACAACATCCGGCTGACCTATGTCGCCCTGACGCGGGCGCAGTCGCAGGTGGTGGCGTGGTGGGCACCGACCCGCGATGAGGTCAACGGCGGTTTGTCGCGGCTGCTGCGCGAGCGTCAAGCCGGTGACGCCGAAGTGCCCTTCCATTGCGAGCCCAACATTTCCGACGACGATGCGTGGGCGGTGTTCAAGCGCTGGGAGTCGGCGGGCGGCCTGGTGGTTGAGGATTCGGTGATCGAGGTAGCAACGACCGGTCGCGCCGAGTTGCCGTTGGGGCACTTCGATGTCCGTCACTTCCACCGGTCGATAGACACGACCTGGCGTCGCACCTCGTATTCGGCGCTCATCCGCAGCGCCGACGATGTCGGTGTGACGAGCGAGCCGGAAGTCAGCGCACGCGATGACGAGACCGAGGTGGTCGCCGTCGCGGAGGCTCCGGTGGTGGGCGCGGACGTACGGTCGCCAATGGGCGACCTGCCGGGCGGGGCCGCGTTCGGATCGCTGGTGCACGCGGTGCTGGAGACCGCCGACCCGTCGGCCGCCGAACTCGCCCGCGAGCTCGAGGAGCAGGTGGGGGCGCATATGGGTTGGTGGCCGGTTGACGTCGACGCGGCGGTGCTGGCTTCTGCGATGATCCCGATGCATGACACCCCGCTGGGCCCGCTGGCGTCCGGGTTGACGCTGCGCCAGATCGGTCCGCGGGACAGGTTGCGGGAGTTGGACTTCGAGATCCCGTTGGCCGGCGGCGACATCCGCGGTGACGTCCCGGACATCCGGCTCTTGGATGTGGGGGACTTGTTGCGGTCCTATCTGCCCGCCGATGACCCGGTGGCGCCGTTGGCCGACCGGCTGACGTCGCAGGGGTTGGGTGGGCAGCCGCTGCGCGGTTATCTGTCAGGCTCGATCGACGTCGTCTTGCGGTTGTCGACGCAGCGCTATCTGGTGGTCGACTACAAAACAAATTACTTGGGCGACTCCGCGGCCGATTACAGCCCCGATCGGTTGCGTGAGGCGATGCTGCACTCCGACTATCCACTGCAGGCATTGTTGTATGTGGCTGTGCTGCATCGGTTTCTGCGCTGGCGCCAGCCCGACTACGACCCTGCACGGCATCTGGGCGGTGTGTTGTACCTGTTCGTTCGCGGCATGTGCGGGCCGTCGACGCCGGAAATCGACGGGCAGCCGTGCGGGGTGTTCAGCTGGGCGCCGCCGGTTGATCTGGTGGTGGCATTGTCGGATCTGCTCGACGAAGGACGGCCGGCGGCATGACGGTGGCTGATGTCGAAGTGGCCGTCGGCGCAACGGGTGTGCTGCGGGAGTTCAACGAAGCCGGCGTGCTGGACATCGCCGATGTACATGTTGCCCAACGGTTGACCGCGTTGAGCGCCGAGCCTGACGAGTCGGTGGCGCTGGCGGTGGCGCTGGCAGTGCGGGCGCTGCGCGGTGGTTCGGTATGCGTCGATCTGCAGACGGTGGCCTCCGACTCCGATTGTCCCGAGCTTCCGTGGCCCGAGCCCGCGTCGTGGCTGGCGGCCGTGCGCGCGTCAACGCTGGCTAGTGAACCGCCAGTGCTGCGGCTTTACGGCGATCGGCTGCTCTACCTCGATCGCTACTGGCGCGAGGAGCAGCAGGTGTGCGCTGATCTGCTCGCGCTGTCGGTATCCGGAGGGAGAACCGACCTGCCCGCATACAAGCGACTTTTCCCGCCGGGTTTTGACGAGCAGCGCGAAGCGACGGAAATCGCGCTGTCGCAAGCGGTTACCGTGCTGACTGGTGGACCTGGCACCGGCAAGACCACCACGGTCGCCCGGTTGCTGGCGTTGATGGTCGAGCAGGCGGAGCAGAGGGGCGCGCCGCGGCCCCGGATCGCGTTGGCGGCGCCCACCGGTAAGGCGGCTGCGCGGCTGGGCGAGGCGGTGGCCACCGAGGTCGCCAAGCTCGATACGGTGGACCAAGCCCGGCTGACCGGCCTGCAGGCGACGACCCTGCACCGGCTGCTCGGCAGTCGCCCCGATACGTCAGTGCGGTTCAAGCACAATCGCGGCAACAGGCTGCCGCACGACGTGATCGTCGTCGACGAGACGTCGATGGTGTCGCTGACGATGATGGCCCGGCTGCTCGAAGCCGTGCGACCGACTACCCGGCTGATTTTGGTGGGCGACCCCGACCAGCTGGCCTCGGTGGAAGCCGGTGCGGTGCTTGCCGATCTGGTCGACGGCCTCTCAGCACGCCAGGATGTGCGGGTAGCCGCACTGCGCACCTCGCGCCGCTTCGGCGAATCGATCGGTGCCCTGGCCGACGCCATCCGGGTCGGCGACGGCGACCGGGCGGTCGAGCTGCTGCGGGCCGGTGGCGAGCACATCGAGTGGGTCGACGACGAGGACCCGACCGAGCAATTGCGTGCCGTGCTGCTTCCCCATGCGCTACGGGTACGGGAAGCCGCGGTGCTTGGGGCCGGGCCGATGGCGTTGAGGACGCTCGACGAGCATCGGCTGCTCTGCGCGCACCGCGACGGGCCCTACGGGGTTGCGCATTGGAACCGGCAGGTGCAGCGCTGGCTCACCGAGGAGACCGGCGAACCGGTGTGGTCACCGTGGTACGCCGGGCGGCCGTTGTTGGCGACCGCCAATGACTACGGGCTGGGCATCTACAACGGTGACACCGGTGTTGTCGTCGTTCGCGATGACGGCTTGCGGGCCGTGATCGCCGGGTCGGCCGGGCCGTTGGACTTCGCGACCAGCCGGCTCTCCGACGTCCAGACCATGTATGCCATGACGATTCACAAGAGCCAGGGCAGCCAGGCCGACGAGGTGACGGTGCTGATGCCGCCCCAGGATTCGCGCTTGCTGACCCGCGAGCTGTTCTACACGGCGGTGACCCGGGCCAAAGAGAAGGTTCGAGTGGTCGGGTCTGTGGATGCGCTTCGAGCTGCGCTTGCACGCAGAGCAGTTCGTGCGACCGGGCTGCGAAAGCGGCTGCGCGAGCAGATAACCACGTAAGAAAATGAACGTCGGTCATGACGTCACCTGAGTCCCCGTTCTTCGACATCCCCCGCGCTGAGCGGATCGCATCAAACCGGTCCGGATTCGCAGCGTGGGACGCCAGCCACGCCGGATTTGTCAACGCGACCATCGCGCCGAGCGGGCGCCGCTGCGCTTCTCGTACCTCCAGTCACACGAAGCGCGCCGACGCGCCGTCGAGTTCCCCTCGCAGCCGGCGGACTCATAATCCGTTGGTCGCGGGTTCGAGCCCCGCCCGCCCCACCGAATAAGACCTGGTCATGGCCGGTTGCAGCGACGTGAATCAGCTTTTCGAGGGTTTTGTCGCGGCGCGCGGCGGGATGGTGGCGGCGAGTCGGCGCACTAGCTAAGTCGGCTACGAACAGGACGTAACCTCCGATTGCCGGCCCACGACGATCTTGAACGTCGTCTAATCGCAGCGAGGCGCGACCTAACCCCTACCCCGGGTCGATCGCACAACCCCCGGCGCCGACGACGACGCCCTTCGTAACTTCGCGAAGGCCGCGTACCAGTCGTATTTCCACCCCGTGGGAACATGCGCGATGGGCGACACGAACATGTCGGTTGTCGACAACGAATTACGGGTGCATGGCATCGGCGGCCTGCGGGTCGCCGATGGGTCCGTCATGCCGTCGATCCCGTCGGCCAACACGGCCGCGACGGTCTACGCGATCGCCGAGCGGGCCGCGGAGCTGATCGGCGGTTAATGCCGTGCGCCTTCGGTCAGGTCGCGCACTTGCGCATAGCGTTCCAGCACGGCCGGTGCCGGGTCGGCGGTGTACTCGTCGGTCGGCGGCGGCTTCCAGGCGGGTGGTCGGGGCGATCCGCTTAACGCCCAGGCCGCCTGGCGTGCCGCGCCCAGTGCGACGTACTCCGCGGGGCTGGGCGCCAGCACCGGCATCCCGAACACCGAGGGTGCTATCTCGCGAAGTGCCCGCGATCGGGCGCCGCCGCCGACCAGCAGAACCCGGCGTGCAACGATGCCATGCCCGGTGAGTTGTGCAAGGCCGTCGGCTAGCGCGCACAGCAGCCCTTCCACCGCGGCGCGGGCCAGGTTGGCCGACGTCGCATTCGATACCCTCAGGCCGTGCAACGCGCCAGTCGCGTTGGGACGGTTGGGAGTTCGTTCACCTTCCAAATACGGCACCAGCACCAGGCCTTCGCTGCCCGGCGGTGCCGACAACGCAAGTCGGGACAGCTCGTCGTGATCGACCCGCAGCATTGCGGCGGCCGCATCGATTACTCGCGCGCCGTTGAGCGTGCACACCAGCGGCAGGTAGTTCCCGGTGCCGTCGGCGAATCCGGCTACGAAACCGCTATCGTCGCGGACCGGGTAGGCGGTGACCGCGGCCACGACCCCCGACGTTCCGACCGAGACGATCACATCGCCCTCTTCGGCGCCGAGGCCGAGCGCCGCGGCCGCGTTGTCGCCGAGGCCGGCCCCGAATATCGTTCCGCTGCTGATGCTTTGGTCCGACGGGCCGAGCACGGTTGGCACATCGGGCCGGCGACCACGCATGGCCAGCTCGAGGAGGTCGAAACGGTAGCCGTCGCTTGTGGCGTCGTAGTAACCGGTGCCACTGGCGTCGCTGCGATCGGTGGTCAGCGCCGCGATCCCGGTGTCGCCGCGCAACCGCCACGTCAGCCAATCGTGCGGTAGGCAGACAGCCGCAGTGCGATCGGCAAGGTGCGGCTCGTTATCGGCGAGCCATCGCAGCTTCGACACGGTGATCGCGGCGAGCGGCACGACACCGACGGCCTGCGCCCACGCGCGTGTTCCGCCGAGCTCGTCGACAAGCGCGAGCGCGGCGTCGGCCGAACGCACGTCGTTCCACAGCAGCGCGGGCCGCACCAGCTGACCGCACGCGTCGAGGCATACCATGCCGTGTTGCTGCGCTCCGACCGCAATCGCGTCGACGTCATCGAACCCACCCGCGGATGCGATCGCGTCCATTGCGGCCGATTCCCATGCTGCCGGGGCGATTTCGGTGCCGTCCGGGTGGCCCGCGCGCCCCTCGCGGACCACAGCGCCTGTGTCGGCATCACACACCACGACCTTGCACGCTTGCGTGGACGAATCGATGCCGGCGACCAGCACAGTCACTCGTCGTCCCTACGGATCGCCGAGGTATGCGTCGGCCCAGGCGCCGATGATCCGTCCCGCCCGATGGGCTTGGCCGCGGGCGGTGAGCAGGTGATCGGAGCCCTCGAGCGAGACGAAGCTGCGCGGGTGGCGGGCCAAGCGGAAGATCTCGCTCGCGTTCTCGATGCCGACCGTGTTGTCGGTGGGCGAGTGCAGGATCAACAGCGGCAGGCGCAAGCCCTTGATTTTGTCGTGCAGGTGAGCGGCACGGACATCCTCGACGAATGCCCGCTTCAGGGTCAGCGTGCGCCCACCAACCATCCACTCGGCACTGCCCTCCGATAAACAGCGGTCGACCACTGCGTCGTAATGCTTCTCGACGTGGCGGGGGTCAACCGGCGCCGCCACCGTGACAACCGACCGCACGCCTGGCGAGTGCCGCGCCGCGGCGAGCACGGCCGCGCCGCCCCACGAGTGCCCGACTAGGATGTCGGCCGGGGTCGCGCGGTCGGCCATGAACTCGCATGCCTTGACGATGTCGTCGACCTTGACGGTGAACGACCCGTCACCCCAGTCTCCCTCTGATCCACCGAGACCCAGCGCATCGAAGCGCAGCATGCCGATGCCGTCCGCGGTCAGCTGCTTGCAGATCCGGGCCGCGGCAGGGCAGTCCTTACCGAGCGTGAAGCCGTGCGCAAACACGCCCCAGCCGCGCACCGCCCTTTCCGGCACCTCGATGGTCCCGGCCAGATTCGGGCCCGTGGAGCTTTTGAATGTGACATGTTCGCCCATGGTGGAGATCTAACCTGCCGTGGATGGTGCGCGTAAGGTCTTGCGGCCAAAGGTGGCACCTGCGGCTCTTGGAGCCGACGACGGGAATCGAACCCGCGTTGTCAAGCTGCGAGATGAAGTCGTACTGGTCGGCATGAGCCGGACCCGACAACGCCACGGCTCCGCATGTTGCGAGCAATCCCGCAATAACCCCACGTCCGCGCATGATCTCCCCCTCATATCGCGCTGAGGAGCAAACAATACGACCGGCCACCGACAAGAAATCGCGACAGCGGTTAGGCCACGTGCTGTCCGCCCGACGTAGTTCAATCGTGCGGTGGGGATAACCGAGGAGCCGACAGCGGCCAGTGCCGACCAGGCAGAGCAAGTCGAGCAGCTGTGCGGCGTTGTGGCAGGGCTGCTGCCGTGACCATCGCTGCCGACGAAACCCCCCGCCTTGCCAACGCCGCCGAGCGCAATGTTTACCAAACCCTGCTGGAACAGCTTCAACCAAACGACCGGGTGGTTCCCGGCCAGCGTGTCACCGATCACCTCAAGGACCATGAGGTGGACTTCGTCGTGGCGATCGAGGGCGCCGGCATTGTCTGTCTGGAGGTCAAGGGCGGCGATGTGTGGCACGACGTTGACACGTGGTGGCAGCGGCGACGCGGCCATGAGCACAGGATCGATCCGGTCCGTCAGGCCCGCGAAGCCTGCTATGCGCTGCGCGAATTCATTGAGAAGGACGACCGCTGGACTCAGGGCCGGCTGCGCTGGGACCACGTGGTTGTCCTGCCGAACGCCGAGATCGCCGACGATTTCGCGTTGCCGGAGTGCCCGCGGTGAAAGGTCATCGACCGCAACAACCTCCCGACGCTCGTCGACAAGCTCAAACACGTCCTCGTCCAACAGGAGTTGGACCGCCCGTTGCTAACTTTGCAGGGCATCGATCAGCTCTCAACGGCGTTGAGCGGCAGGGGATTGCCGCAACGAAGCGTGGTCGCTCGCGCGCTGGCCAGTCAGGACGCCGCCGACGCGCTCACCGAACATCAGGCCGTCATCCTCGACGCCATCCGACTGCTGAACCGCGTTGAGATCCGCGGGGGGGCGGGCAGCGGCAAGACCTTTCTCGCGGTGGAACAGGCCCGTCGGCTTTCCGCGCAGGGCCAGCGCGTGGCCCTGCTCTGCTACTCCCACGGCCTGGCCTCCTACCTGGAGCGCATCACCGCCAATTGGCGGCGCCGCCACCAACTGGCCTACGTCGGCGAGTTCCACGCCCTCGGCGTGCTGTGGGGAGCACCCGAAGGGCCCGACGAATCCGTGCGCACCGAGGAGGCCGTACAGTTCTGGGAACACGACCTGCCGCTTCAAATGGCTGATCTGGCAGCGCAACTCGACCCCGGTCACCGGTTCGATTCGATTGTCGTCGACGAGGCCCAGGATTTCGCCGACGCATGGTGGGACCCGCTGCTGGCGGCCCTGACGGACGACGAAACCGGTGGCCTTTACGTCTTCACCGACGAAGGTCAGCGCGTCTTCAGCCGGCACGGCTCCCCGCCAGTGCCCCTCGTGCCACTGGTCCTTGACCACAACCTTCGCAACACCCGCCAGATCGCCAACGCGTTCCAACCGCTCGTCGATCACCCGATGCGCTTCCTCGGCGGCGAAGGGCCCGCGGTGAAGTTCGTGGCCTGTTCGCAAGACGACGCGATGAACGCCGGCGACGACGAGGTCGAGCTGCTCCTGGAGCAGGGATGGCGCCCAGAAGACGTCGCGCTACTGACCACCGGCACCCGCCACCCCGAACAAAAGGAACGCCAGGCCGCCGGCAACGCCGCCTACTGGGACAGCTTCTGGGATGCCGACCAGGTTTTCTATGGCCACGTCCTCGGCTTCAAGGGGCTCGAACGACGTGCCGTCGTGCTCGTAGTCAACGAGGAGTCTGCGTTCGAACGCTCCCGCGAACGCCTCTACGTCGGCCTGTCCCGTGCCCGCGATGAACTCGTGGTGTGTGGCGACCCGGACTTCATCCGCCAAGTCGGCGGGCCGGATCTCGCCCGCCGTTTGAACCTTCCATCGGCCGCCACAAGGCAGCAGCGATGTCCGCCTCGCGGTTGAATCGCTGGCGAAATTCATGACCACCGGTGGGCGTGCGGTAACCGTATAAAGCTAAGAGCTCGCGGCGGGCGTCAACGACGAGGGGTTGGCATGAGCGGGTCGGTGGTCAACAGCCCCCCGTAGCACGGCCGTCGAAGCCCAAAGTTCAACCCGCCGTTCGCTTTTAATTCCGGTTGATTTCTATTCCGCTCGCGACAGCTGGGCACGTTGGGGACAACAAACATTCAACCCACCGTTCGGTGCGGTCGGCCCCGCTGCAGCGGGCGTCTACTGTGCGCGTGCCTCCGCAAGCTGACGTCCGCGACGTCGGTACTGAGTCGTCAACACGACCACCCCAACGAATACCAGCGCCGCGATGATCGCCCCGACCAGGGAGGCGCCGCGGAATCCGGGTGCCTCCACGTCCATGATCCTTTCACCCGCGTGCGCGGCGCTGTTGCCCCCGAACACGATGCTGAGCGTCATCAGATTCGGCAACGCGAACAGGAGCGCCAGAAGGGCCGCGATGCCGGCGATGACCCGCCCGCCGCGCTTGTGCCGAAACAGGATGGCAGGTAGGACCAGCAGCAACGGCAGCAGCGTGCACAGTCCGCCAAGGAACAGACCCCACGTAATACCCCGGGCGAAACCTCTATCGGACAGCTCGCCTATCCGCTCCGCCCACCAACGCGGGAGGAACGCCGCCAGAATGAAATACACGATGACGAGGACAGCGCCGAGGATCGCGAACATGATCACTCGCTTGAGCCAACTCGGCATTCCCGACTTCGAGGTCGTCGGTCGATCCTTAGAGTCGGTCACTAGGGCACCATCCTTGTTGCAGGCCTCGTGATGAGGTTCGTTGTTGAGATGGCGGGAACCGCGGTGACGTCACGGGCCAGCGCGACTTCGCTCTCACCCCGAACCGGTCGCGACACCGTCTGCTGCTCGGATCGCAGGCGTGCTCCAGTCTGGGTCGACGTCACGTCTTGCAGATCAACGAACGCGAACAGCCTGCCTACGCCAACGAGGATCCCGACGACTGGTGGATACGTGACATTGGCGTCCCAACGGACCACGAGGTCGCTGACCTTGCCGACGCGGCTTCCGGCGGCGTCGAGGACGCGACGGCCGAGCAGGTGGGCCAACGAGATCGTCTGGTCGGCGATAGTCCGACGAGCAGCGATCCGATCGTGCAAAGCGGCTGATACAGCCCCGCGGCGGGTGGCTCTGCGCTTATCAACTGTGGCCAATGTTGCCTCCCCGCGGTTCTCGGACGCTCCTGAAATGAGGGCGCAAAATTCACCAACGGTGCCCGCTATCCTCCCAGCACGCGCACGTCGCGGTGGATGTTTCGGTGGAAACGCGGACGCAATCCGGCCGACACCCTCAGAGATATTGTCAAGACCTCTGGATCGAAGCGGGCGATGGACTCACATGCCGAAGTGCGTTCGATGCACCGCCGCAACGGCCTCCGGTGGTCCGCTCACTTCGACCTGCGCTGCAGCTTGGCGCCCAAAGACGTATAGGAGGAGTTCGCCCGGCGGACCGCTGAGTCGAGCCGTCGGTTCGCCTGGTTGAACCGTCACCCGCTCGTCGGTTCCGGCCCGCTCAATCTCGAGCCCGCAAGCGTGAAGCCGCCGACTCAGGTAGTGGCTGCCGCGGCGAACGTTTCGCCACAAGGCAGCTTCCATTGCAGGCGTGAGGCTACGGGGCCCTTGTCTATTGGCTCTGCGAACGTCCTCGTGATGAACAAAGAACTCGTTTAGATTCGCCAAGGCGCGGACCCATCCGATGCGGAAGAACCCGATGGGTGGGCCGGACCGGATCCGCGCGACGAGCCACGTGAAGTCCTTGCTCTGGGCCAATCTGGCCCTGCGCCGCTCGGCGAACCGTTGGAAGGGATCAGGTAGAACGATGCAAGGGCCAGCAACGAGATCGCGTTCTCGCAACACGATGTGGGCGGCGAGATCGTGAGCAGTCCAGCCCTCGAGCAGTGTAGGAACGGAAGGGCCGAGTTCGTCGAGGAGATCACAGAGCTCAAGGCGCTCTTGCGTGTCTAGCGGAACATCAGCCATGTCGCCGGAGTCTACGGGGGCCTAAGGTGGCAGCTTGGGCGATGTTCGGCAGCATCGTGAGTGACGGAGGTCAAAGCGTGGCGGCGAAACAGACGGCGTTGCGGCCGTACAACTCGGCGCGAGTTCAGGCGGCTTCCCTCGCGGCTGATCCGGCAGGTTCGGTCGGGATGATTTCGGTGGGACGTTCCAGCAGTTTGCCCTTGTGGAAGGTGGCTCCGGCGCGGACGAGTGCGACCAGGTGTGGTGCGTTGACCGCGCGCCAGCGGGTCTGTGCGGCCTCGATCAGCTTGTAGGCCATCGCCAGCCCGGCTGAGCGCGATCCGGGCCCCTTGGTGACGTTCGTTCTCAAACGCACTGTGGCGAAAGTACTTTCGATCGGGTTAGTCGTCCTGAGGTGAATCCAGTGCTCGGCGGGATACTTGTAGAACTCGAGCAGCACGTCGGTGTCGTCGACGATCTTGGCGACCGCCTTCGGGTATTTGGCGCCGTAGTCGATCTCGAACGCTTTGATCGCGACCTGAGCCTTGTCGATATCCTCGGCGTTATAGATCTCCCTCAGCGCTGCCAATGCACCCGGATGTGCTGATTTCCGCAGCGCGGCAAGGACGTTGGCCTGCTTGTGCCACCAGCATCGCTGCTCTCGGGTTGCGGGGAACACCTCGCGCAACGCGGCACAGAACCCGAGCGCCCCGTCACCGACGGCCAGCACCGGCGCGGTCATCCCGCGCCGGCGACAATCGCGCAGCAGATCCGCCCAAGACTCGGTGGATTCGCGATAGCCGTCGGCGAGCGCCACGAGTTCCTTGCGACCATCGGTTCGCACCCCGATCATCACCAACAGACACAGCTTCTCCTGCTCGAGACGCACTTTCAGGTGGATGCCGTCCACCCACAGGTAGACATAGTCGGTTCCCGACGGATCACGAGTGGCGAAGGTGCGGGCTTCGTCCTGCCATCAGTGCGCCCCGAGGGGACCGGCGGCTTTAGCCGTCGGGGGAATCCGGGCAAGCGAACAGCGTCGGTTCGCGGGTTTTGTCGGTTCTGTCTCGTAGGGTGCGCGGTATGTCGGAGCGCCGGTTTCGCCGCAGCCCGGGTGGGGTCTGCTCGCTTGGGTTGCACCTGGTGTGGTGCCCGAAGTACCGGCGTCGGATTTTGGGTGGCCGCGTAGCGGCCCGTTGTGGCGAACTGCTGGAGCAGATCGCCAACGAGCACGGCCGGCAGATCGTGGCCAAGGAAGTCATGCCCGATCACGTGCACCTGTTCGTCTGCGTTGGCCCGACCGACGCGCCAGCGCAAGTGGTGCGGGCGTTCAAAGGCCGCACCGCGCGGGTGCTGCGCGCTGAGTTCCCGTACCTACGGAATCGGGCCAAGGTGTTGTGGTCGCCGTCGTACTTCGCCGCCTCGGTCGGCTACGTCTCGGAGTCGACGGTGCGTCGCTACATCGAACACCAGTGGGATGCGGTGGCGTCATGAGACGGGCGTACGTGTTCCGGTTGCGCCCGACCGCGCGGCAGCACGTGGCGTTGGCGGCGTGTGTGGAAGCGCATCGGGAGCTGTACAACGCGGCGTTACAGGAGCGCCGGGATGCGTGGTCGCACAGCAAGACCCGAATCAACTACGGCGACCAGTCGGCGCAGCTGACCGAGATCCGTTCGGCACGGACGGACCAAGCGGTGTGGTCGTTTTCCAGTCAGCAGGCCACGCTGCGTCGGCTGAATAAGGCGTTCGCGGGGTTCTTCCGCCGGGTCAAGCGCGGTGAGAAAGCGGGGTATCCGCGGTTTAAGAGTGCAGCCCGGTTCGATTCGGTGGAGTGGCCTAAAGATGGGGACGGCGCACGTTGGCTGCCTGAGCAGCGGCGGGTGTATCTGCAGGGCATCGGCCAGGTCAAGCTTCATCTGCACCGCCCGGTGGTGGGGCGGGTGAAGACGATCCAGATCAAGCGCGCCGGTCGGCGCTGGATGCTGGTGCTGTCGTGTGATGACGTCCCGATCAATCGGCTGCCGGCGACCGGCCGCCAGGTCGGCATCGATGTCGGCATCGTCAGTTTCGCCACCACCAGCGACGGGGCACACATCGACAATCCCCGCTGGGGACGCGCCGCGGCGGACCGGCTGGCCGGCGCGCAGCAGCGACTACAGCAAGCCAAGCGGCGATCGAAGAACCGGGACCGCAAGCGCGAGACCGTCGCTGCGCGGCATCGCAAGATCGCTAACCAGCGCAAGGATTTTCACCACAAACAAGCCTGCCACCTCGTCGCACGCTACGACCTTCTGGTGGTGGAGGACCTACAGATCGTCAACATGCTGCGGCGGGCTAAACCCGTCGCTGATCCCGACAACCCGGGGCAGTTCCTCGCGAACGGGGCAGCCGCCAAACGAGGCCTTTCAAGAAGTATCAGTGACGCCGGCTGGGGCCGGTTCGTCTCGATTCTGCGCGCCAAAGCGGAAGAAGCTGGGCGCACCTGGATTGAGGTGGATCCCCGGCACACCTCCGACCGCTGCGAGGCATGTGGATACGCAGCACCGGAGAACCGCGTCACCCAAGCGGAATTCGCCTGCCAAGCGTGTCGTCATGGACCGACGCAGGCCGACGAACACGCCGCACGCAACCTCCTACGGGCTGGACTGGCCCTTCACCCGCAAGCCGCGTGAAAAGAAGCCGACGGCTTCCCAGCCGTCGGAGAAGTCACACCATCAGGTCATGGCCGGGCTGATCGGCTGAAAGCCTTGTTCCTCAATGTCGTCGCCGATGACCAGCGCGCTCCCAGCGGGAACTTCTCGCCACATGCCGGGCAGGTCGACCAGTGGCTCGGAGACCACCGCGCGTGCCCCGTGGTTGAAATGCGAGAACCGCTCGTTTTCCGGATACAGCATCCGCAGCGACGTGGCGTCTTCGCTGACGAACAGGGTGTTGACCTCCGCGCCGCTGGCGTAGCGCACAGCGTAGAGGCGGTTGCCGTCGCTGACCCCAATCGTCATCTGCAGCGCGGGATCGGTTACGCCGGCCGCGGCGGCGGTCGCCTCCACGAAGCCTGCCATCCGCTCCAGCCCGGCGATCGGATCGTCGGCCAGACCGAAGGTCAACGCGAGATGGAAGAGCACCTCCGAATCGGTGGATCCGTCGATGTTGGTGAACAGGTCGCGGTGCACGGCCAACAGCAGCTCGCGGCGCAGCCGTTTGTAGTCAGCGACGTAGCCGTTGTGCACGAAAAGCCAATTGCGCCAGCGAAACGGGTGGCAGTTGGTCTGCTGCACTGGTGTTCCGGTTCCGGCCCGCACATGCGCCAGGAACAGTGGGCTGCGGATCTCGGCGGCAAGCTCGAGCAGGTTCTCATCGCCCCAGGCCGGAACGATGCTGCGAAACAGCGCCGGCTCGGAGCGGTGGTCATACCAGCCCAGCCCGGTCCCGTCGCCGTTGGGTATCGCCATGTTCGGGGCGTGCCGGCGGCTCTGCTCGATCAGCGACCGCTCAGGGTCGTGCAGCAGTTCCTTGGGCGCGATCGGGGCACCCAGGTATGCGACCCAACGACACACGGCATTCTCTTTTCACGACGCGTCGGTTTCATCGTGGCACGAGGACACCCTCCGGCGGGCCGGATTCAGCGCTGCGCCGCATGTTCCCGGGCAGTCTCACGAATCAGCCGGTGCACGAAACCCAGCTTGCGGATCACCGGCGGTGGGATCTCGAACGGGTACGGCGGTGGCTTGCACATCGAGGTGTTGACGTGATTGAAGAACAGCGACAACCACTTCCAGTCATAAAGCAGCCGCTGAGCTTCCCCTCGAATCGTGGAGGGTTTTTCTATGCTGGCCGGCTGGCCTCGTGTCATCCTCGCGTGACGAGCGGGGGACGGCAACGTAGGTTCTCGCCGAACTTGTCATCGATGTAAGTGAGTGAGCTGACTTGCCGGGGCGATTCACAAGAGCGGTCAACACCGTTGCCGCCGTCCGCGTTTCTGAAGATTGGTGTAGCGATAAGCCCCCGGTCACCGGGCAATTTTGCGGGCGGGTCTTACGCGAATCCGCGTGTCACGGCTGAAATTGGGAAAAGCTCGGCCGTTCGATGCTCGGATGAGCGGCCGGTGGGGTTCGGCGTGCGCGACGTAGAACGCGGCCTATTGAGGAACGCGTGTATTCCACGTTCGTTCGATCTGTCGCATGAGTGCTGGGTAAACAACCCAATATCGGAACAGCTTGATGAGCGCCATGTATGCCTTGCCGAGCGGGCCGCGTGGCTTGACGTAGACGGCCATCTGGCATTGGTAGCGACCTTCGCCCTGATCGACCCAGGCCAGGTGCATCACGCCGTGCACGGTCTGGTTCGACAGTTCCGCGGCAAATTCGACGTCGGTGCGATACAGCGGCGCGAAAGGCAGGAACCTGAACTTCAGATCGCCGGCCGTGTTGCGCAGATCGTCTGGCAGTCGGTCGGTCAGTGAGGTTTCGTTCGTACCCGGAATCGGCAGTTTGCCCGCGGCATCATCCGAATCGCTGTCGACCGGGGCCGAAATCCTGCCGAGGCCGAACCAACTGCCGAGGCGGTCGCGAGCACCCCAGAGGACGCGAGTGGGGAGGGACTCCGCGTTGGCCGGATCGGAGGAAGTCATCATTTCGAGCGCCGTTTGGAAGTCCTTGGCGCCACCATGCACGGGAAGGGCCCAGACATCTTCCAGAGTGAAGTCTGGTGCGATTTCGCGGATACGCCAAGGGTGAGATTCGTGTGCTGCGTTCGGAAGTCTCATTCGTAACCCTTCGGCTGTGCGCAGCTATCCAAACAACTTTCGACAGCAGGAGCTGGGATCAGGCGGGCGCAGCTTGCTCTTCGCGGCGGGCCGCCAGCACCCGTTGGGCATAGGACTGGCCTTTCTCTGGCGATCCGAGGACGAGCGCGGCGATGTCGCCTAGGCGCACGATCTGTCCGGCCCCGCCCCAGGTGCCGTCGGGGATCTCGGTGGGGAACACCCACACGATGTTTGGGTCGCGGGTGCGGCCCATCTGCTCCTCGGCGTCGAGCACAGCCTCGGTGGCATCGGCGAGAATCGCCGCACGGCGCTGGTCGTCATACTGTCCCTCAGGAACCTGCGGCACGAGTTTGTAGCGGGGCCGGTCCGCCGGTTTGCCGGCCACAAACACTCGGGCGGGCCGGTGAACCCAGACCCATGCCAGCTCCCTGGCCCGGGCGTTCTCCGGGTTGACGCCTTCATGGGTGAGCAGCAGGTCGGTGAGTCGGGCGACCAGATCGTCTTCGACTTCGGTGGTCAAAGCGCCGTCGGGGATGTAGACGTCGAGCATTGGCATGGTGGGCTCCTTCGCGTTGGTCAAACGGTTCTCTGTGGCTGGTGCGGTGCCGTAACGGAGCTCAATTCGTCGGGTTGCGATCGCTGTTCCTCCGGGGAAACGAGCCGAAGGATCTTGCGGGGGTGGGATTCCCGTTCGTCGTAGTCGAAGTCCACTCCGGCGGCTCGCGCGGTCGCGAACGACGCCGCCAGAGCTGTCTCGGACTCCCACTGACCGGTCGAGACCACCTCGTCGCCGGCGGCGGTCACCCAGAAGTCAACGGATAAACATCCCGGCGTCGGCCGCATGACGTCGACGGCCCGTTGAACACGCGCGATGAATTCTTGACGATCGCCGCGCCGCGGATAGTGGATCGCCACCATGCCGACCTTCATGCGGTTTCCCTTGTGGGCCTAAGTCTGAAAGGGCGGCTGCTCGCCCCCGAACTATACGGTACCGTATAGTTGAACCGTAGCACCATCAGCGGCGCTGTCAACCCCCGGACCTGATACTGATGAACCATGGTCGCCATCACCCGCACGCCGCGTAACGGCTGGATCGATGAGGGGCTGCGGGCGCTCGCCGCCGGCGGGCCAGACGCTGTTCGGGTCGAGGCCCTCGCGCGAACCCTTGGGGTGACCAAGGGCGGCTTCTACGGGCACTTCTCCGACCGGAGTGCGTTGCTCGCGGAGATGCTCGACTCCTGGGAGCGGATGAGCACCCGGGAGGTTATCGAGCGCGTCGAACGCGAGGGCGGCGACGCCAGGGTCAAGCTGCGCAAGGCGGGTGCGCTGACCTTCTCCCGAACGCTGTTGCCAATCGATCTCGCCGTGCGCGACTGGGCGCGGCGCGACCCCGCGGTTGCCAAGCGCTTGCGACGTGTCGACAACCAGCGCATGGAGTATCTGCGCGAGCTCTTCGGCACCTTCTGCTCCGACGAGGACGACATCGAGGCCCGGAGCATGCTTGCCTTCTCTTTGCTGATCGGCAACCATTTCATGGCCGCTGACCACGGTACCCGCAGTCGTGCCGAGGTCATCGACCTCGCCGCGAGACTGCTTGAGTCCTAGGCAGTCTCGCCGTACGGCCCTGATTATCGCGTGGAGAGGATGGCGGCGCCAGCTTGAGGCCAGACCTTTACGGTCGCTGGATTCCCCTTGATGTTGGCAGGCCGCGACCCGGTTTGGCCGACCTCCTCGGGTGAACCGTAGAACTTTGCATTCTTGGGTGCCGGCGCCTCGGCGCTACTGGGGCGGGTGAAGCCGTCGCAGCCGGGCTCGCGGCACCAACCATCAGCCATGGGGGTGATGTTGGTGCAGGCGACGCTTTCGGCGCTGTCACGGGTGCATCGGCTCACGTCGAGTATTTTGCACACGACTACTGACAAATGTGTCAAGCGGATGGCGAAGACGGCATCGGTGCTGGGTTCTTCGCTGAGTGCTACGCCACCGGCGCTCTAAGTGATGGCTACTCAGAATCTGTCACATGCGCCTGTTCAGGCAGGATTTGTCTGTCTCACCGGTGATACACTGCGGCTGTGGAGTCAGTAACCGTGCGCGACCTCCGTAATAGAGGAGGAGAAGTCCTGGACCGTGTGGAGCGCGGCGAACGTGTGATCGTCACCCGGGACGGGCGCGCGGTCGCCGAGTTGCGCCCGCTGCCACGCCGCAGCGCCAGAGCTGTCGAACTCATTGAGCGCAGGAAAGGGTTGCCTCGCGTTGAACCCGACGTGCTGCGACGTGACATCGACACCGTCATTGATCCAACGCTGTGACCCCTGAGCCGGCGTCGAGGGGGATGCTCGACACATCAACGGTGATCCTGCTTGGGCGCATCGACGACCCCGCAGATCTGCCCGACGAAGCCGTGATCAGCGCGATCACGTTGGCCGAGCTGTCGGTGGGGCCGCATGTCGCCCATA
>NZ_JBKQTQ010000242.1:0-6026 GCF_052143115.1 Mycobacterium sp. | reverse complement strand
TCGGTGACGAGAATGCCGCGCACACCCCGTCGCCGGTGTGCTTGAACATGGACCCGCCGTGCGCGTCGATCGCCGCCCGCAGCACCTCGTCATGCGCAGCCAGCGCCACCCGCATCGCATCGGGGTCGGCCTCCCACCGACGGGTCGAGCCCTCGACATCGGTGAACAGGAAGCTGACGACACCGTGTGGAGATTCGGCCGCCTTCATGGGGAAAGCTCCGCCCGTGCCTGGCCGATCTGATCGAATGCGTAGGCGACTACGGCGGCGGTCGTCATACCCGCTCCGGCGCGCGCGAACGATTCATAGGTCTGGTGACCGAGCACCTCGCGCAAATGTGCTATCGCCGAATCGACTTCGGGAAAGACCAGACGAGAGCCCGGTACGTCGCCGAATCCCATGAGCGTGGCGGCGGCGTCATAGCGCCCATATCGGTCGAGGAGGACGGCGATCATCGCCAACGGACCGGTTACCAGGAGAAAGCTGCCTGATTCCTGATAGTTGCGAATCGCAAGCAGCAAATAGTCGATGGCTTCCATGGCGTCGCCGTGGCTCACGGCGAGTCTGGAGAGGTTGATGGAAATCGTTGACTCCATGAAGCGGTTGCCACTGTCATGAGCGACGATCATCGCGCGCAGACCCACGTCGTAGGCTGCGACGGGGTCGGCGTCGCGGTAGGCCCAGGCGTAGGCGTTCAACGCCAATGCTTTGGCATTCGGATTGGCAATCGTGTCCGCAACATTCAGTAGCCCCACAGCGACGGGCATTGCCTCGTCGTTCGCACCACCATTCGTCAACGCCATCACAAGTTGCGACCGCGCGAGGATATGCGGACCGGGTGTTCGCGCCATCATGTTGCGCACCATCGCAGCCGTCTTCAGCGGCTCGCCCTTCAAATGGTGGGCGGTGCCGAGAGCGGCCTCGAAGCCGAGCGGAACCTCCGCGTAGCCTCCGCGCTCGACTGCGGCCTGCCCTACCTCGACATAGCCGATCGCCTCATCGACACGCCCAGCGGCATAACACTGGGCAGCCATTGTGCAAATTTGTACGAGCCGGTGATGGTCGCAGGCGGCGGCGGGTGCGACGAGTTCCTCCGCCCAGCCAACGGGCTCCAGTCGTTCCGAACACATACCCAGAAGTGCAGCGTAGAAGGCGATCGGTGCGGCGGTATCCAGGTCGTGATGGTCTGCGGCCCAACGGAACGCGGCGCGCAGATTCGCCAGTTCACGTGCAATCCACTGGTAAGCATCGCGTTGGCGAGGGCTGTCCCAAAGGCCGAGGATGTCGGCTTCGCAGTTGGCGAAGTAACAGGCATGGGCGTTTCGGGCGTCATCAGCCCCGCCGACGGCGGCGAGTTGCTCTTCGGCGAACTGCCGGACAGTTTCCAACATCGAAAACCGGGTCTGCCCGGTTGACCGGTCAGCCACCAGCAGCGATTTGCGTACCAGCGCGCCGAGCAGATCCAGAGTGGCGAATTCCTCGGCAGACCCGGCGACCACACGGGCTGCCGCGAGGTCGAAGCCGCCCGCGAATACCGAGCATGAAGCCAGCAGAGACTTTTCGGCCCCATCGAGCAGGTCATACGACCACTGCACGGTCGCCCGCAGGGTTTGGTGCCGTTCGAGGCCTCGCCGCGAGCCAACGAGTAGCCGGAATCGATCGTCGAGCCGGTCGCGTACCTCGGTGACGGTCATGGCCTGCATACGTGATGCGGCAAGCTCGATAGCCAGCGGGATACCGTCGAGCCGTCGGCAGATCTCAACCACCACATTCACGTCGTCGGGTGCGCTCAACGACATGGCGGGTGCGACCGCTTTGGCGCGTTCGGTGAACAATGTGGCTGCGGCGGAATCGATCCCGGTGTACTCCAGCGACGGAACCGGCCAGAGTTGCTCGTCAGCCAAGCGGAGCCCTTCCCGGCTGGTAGCCAGCACGCCAACCGTCGAGGACCGCGACAGGATCGCATCGATCATGTCGGCAGCGGCGTCCAGCACATGCTCGCAGTTGTCGAAGACAAGCAGCCGCACACGATCCTCCAACGCTGCCGCCACGCTGTCGGCAACACTCAGACCGGCCTGTTGGGTGATACCGAGGACGGCCGCGACGGCATTGGCGACGGCAGCGGGATCGTTGACTGCGGCCAGCTCGATGAGAAACGCGCCGTCTGGGAACTCGTCCGCCAACCGCGCGGCGGCCTCCAATGCCAGCCGGGTCTTTCCAACACCGCCGACGCCGGTCAGCGTGACCAGGCGACTCGTCTTCGACGCCGTCAGCAATTCCGCCAAATCCGTCTCGCGTCCGACGAGGCTGGTCGTCGGTGGTCGCAGATTCCCCGGCACCCGGTCGAGCGTGCGCAGCGGAGGAAACTCGGCGCGCAGGTCGGCAGCGAGTACCTGGAACAAGACAACGGGCTTCGTCAAGTCGCGTAAGCGTTTCGGTCCCAATTCGACGAGGTCGAACCCGTTGAGAAGGTCGGCGGTGGTGCCATCGAGCAGAACCTGCCCGCCATGACCCGACATCATCACCCGCGCGGCACGATTCAGCACCGTTCCGAAGTAGTCGCCGTCACGCAGCTCTGCCTCGCCGGTCGCCAGCCCCATCCGCACCGGCAACTCCAGTTTGCGCTGCGCGGCTATGGCGGCATCGACCGCTGCCCTTGGTGATGCGAACGCGGCACACACACCGTCCCCGGTGTGCTTGAACAACCAGCCGCCGTGCGCCTCAATCACCCCGCGCAGCACCTCGTCATGCGCGGCCAGCGCCAACCGCATCGCATCGGGGTCGGCCTCCCACCGACGGGTCGAGCCCTCGACATCGGTGAACAAAAACGTCACCACCCCCGAAGGAGCAGCCTCCGGATCAGCGGACACCCCCGCAGAATCTCACACAGACACGCGCCTACCTCGTACATCGGCGAATCCGGCCCGGTCACCGGATACATGCGTAGTTGACACGAACTTCCGCGAGTCGCAGGCCCCGTGCCGTGGTCACACTGCTTTGAAAGCTTCCCAGCTGCGAGCCCTTATGGCCAGAATGAGAGAAGCCCCGCCGTTCTCTGAATCCGATCCCGGCGGGGCCTCTCAATTGGGGAGGCTCAGAGGTCGAGCGTCTGCGCGGCGAACGTCTGCCAGGTCGCGAGCTTCCCGGCCTCCTGCAGCAGCGCCTGCGCCTTGGGGTCGCCGTAGAACGCCTCCTGGACCTGGCCGTACTTGCTCCAGCTCTCGGAGCTGGAGAGGAACACCAGCTGGTTCGTCGCCTCGCCGCCGATGACAGTGACCAGCACCGTGACGTTCTCGCCGCCCTTCTTCGCGACCAAGTCCTTGATTTTCTTGAGCAGCTTCTGCAGGTCGTCCCACACCTCGGCTGAGCGCGGCTGGATCGTTACCGCAGTCAGAATCGCCATTCGGTCATTCCTTTCGATTGGGATTGGCCGAGTGCCCATCCCGAGCGGAGCCTAGACCGAGTGTGCTGGAGGGGTACGGAAAATCAAGCAAAGCCGCAGGCCGGGTACGGTCAGCCGTCAGGCCGGAGACTCACCGTGCGGAATCTCCAAAGTTGTCGCGGTGTTCCCAGCGACTTCGGTTGAAGCTCCCGACGGCCGGGTCAGGCCGCCGCCGTCGGCGTCGTCAAAGTCTTCTACAACAGCCGCCGCCGCCGCATTGATGTCGCCCATCCAATACGAGAGACTCGCTGCAGACCAACCGGCCGCAGCATAAGGAAAGCCTTCACGATTCGAGGGGAAGCCCATTCGTTCGACGCCGCCGTCGTTGACCGCCGTTCTGCACCATGAAACCCTTCTCCCTATGGGGGCAGCCGACAACGCACAAGTTCATCGCAATTGGATCGCGGCGGAAGACAAGCGCGACCTATCCAACCTCGAAGAATTCTTGCACCCCGACTTCGAGCTCCACCCCGCCGGTATCGAACCGGTCTTCGGCATCCACGCCTATCGGGCGTTCAGAAGTACTTACTTCGAGGGTGTTCCGGACGAGCAGGTGGTCGTCGAAGACCTCTTCGCCACCGACGACCGCACGGTGTGCCGGTGGCGCATTCGGGGAACCCAAACCGGAACGCTGTTCGGCCTGCCACCGACGGGCCGAGCGATCGACTACAGCGGAATCAGCATCTACGAGGTCACCGACGGCAAACTGCGCCGAGGCTGGATCGAGCAAGACAGCATGGGACTGATGGGGCAACTCACCAGTTAAGGGGTTGAGACTCCCCGCTCACCCCATTAGCGCCCGCCTATAGGGCTCACCTCTTCGATGGATAGACCTACGTCCCAGCACACGATTCCACGGCACAGACCACAACCTCACTGCAACTCCGGCCGGGCCCAAATTTCTCCCTGTCACTGTGGGGGCCGACTTATCGTTTTCGAGACGAGCGGACCCAGTGGGAAGCGGCGGTGGGTCGAAGGTCTCGGACGTGGCCGCCTATAGCCCCGACCGGTGTCTTATTCAGGTCTATTCCGAGACAGCGTTCAGTTCGGCTCGGGCCTGGTCGATTTGGTCGTATGCGTAGGTCACCATGGCGGCGGTGGTCATGGTCTCGCCCTTGCGTGCGAGCGATTCGTAGGTCTGGTCGCCGAGGATGTCGCGGAGGTGGGTGATCGCGGATCTGATCTCGGGAACAAACACTGCGGTCACGGGATCGAACGCGAGGCCTGCGATGGTGGCCGCCGGTTCGCGTCGTCCGAGCCGGTCGAACAGAACAGCGACGACCGCCAGCGGCCCGTGCATCAAGGCGGTGCTGCCCGAGTCGTGGTAGTTGCGGATTGCCAGAGTGACGTGATCGAGTGCGGACGCAATGTCACCGAGTCCGGTTTCGAAGCTGGCCAGACTCGTCGCTAGTTCGCTGCATCGGCTACCGCTGTCTTGGGCGATCACCAGACCCCGGCGAAGGGCGTCCAGTGCTCGGTCAGGATCGGTGTCGCGAAGGGCGAATCCGTAGGCGTTCAGCGCGTTCGACAGCGCGTGGGGGTTGCGTGTGGCCTCGGCGGCCTCGATTAGACCGTTCGCGGCAACCCTTGCCTCCTCGCCGCGACCAGCGAACGTCAGCGCGAAAATCAGACTTGCCCGTGTGATCACCGGGGCGTCATTGCGGCGTTGCAGCTGGGCACGGCATATCTCGGTCCACCGATCGGCCTGACCGATATACATGTACGCATTTCCAAGGACACCTTCGCTGCCATGCGGCAGCACAGCGCCGCTCCTCCCGAGAACGATCCGGCCGTCGTCGCAGTAGCGGACGGCATCGTCGACCCGCCCCGCCATGAAGCACTGCGACGCGACCACATACAGGAATGCGAGCCTGGGATGATCGGTCGCACTCGCGGGTTCGATGAGTTCCTCGGCCCAGCCGATCGGCTCATAATTCTCGACCCCCGTGCCGAAAAACCCCGCGTAGCTTGCGATGGTGGCAGCCACATCGAGATCTTTGTGGTCGACAGCCCAGCGAAACGCGGTACGTAGGTTGGCCAGCTCAGTGGTGAACCATTCGTGGGCCTCGCGCTGGCGCGGGCTGTCCCACAGGGCCATGATGTCGGCTTCCCGTCCGGCGAAGTACCGCGAGTGCGCGGCCCGAATCTCGGACGCTTCGCCACGGGCCACCAGTTGTTCCTCGGCGAACTGGCGGATGGTCTCCAGCATCGAAAACCGGGTCCGCCCCGCCGACCGGTCGGCCACCAGCAGCGACTTGCGCACAAGAGCGTCGAGTACCTCGAGGATGGCGTACTCGTCGAGGTCATCTGATCCGCCTACCGCGCAGGCGCTGTGCAGGTCAAATCCGCCCGCGAAGACCGAACAGCGGTCCAGCACCGTCTTTTCGGTGTCGTCGAGAAGGTCGTAGGACCAGGCCATCGCGTGGCGCAGCGTGTGGTGGCGTTCTAGTCCGCGTCGCGATCCGACCAGCAGCCTGAACCGGTGATCAAGGCGATCACGCATTTCACTGGCGGTCATCGACGCCATCCGCGAGGCGGCCAGTTCGATGGCCAATGGAATCCCGTCGAGGCGCTGACAAATCTCAG
>NZ_JBKQTQ010000241.1:0-13439 GCF_052143115.1 Mycobacterium sp. | reverse complement strand
CACTGATCTCAGCGACCATCCGCACCGCCCGCTCACGCAGCTCCGGCGGGTACCTCCTCGATGAACCACCTGACATGACTCCAACCCTTCCAAGAAGTGGAGTCTCCGGACATGCCGGGGCGGTTCAACATCTGCGCGCGAGTTCCAGCACTTCGTTGACGCTCTTTGCAAGTCGCGTGACAGCTGATCCACAAGTCTTGACTATTCCTCGAGAGGGTTCGACAGTGTGTCCTCGTGCCCTTAACTCGGCGGCAATCTCTTCAGCCTTGTCCGCAGGCCCCCAGCCGTCCGACCGGTCGTATACTTACTTCGCTTCACGAGATGTCGTCGCCAAGCTCCGACTGGACGGCACGCCAACCCCACGCTCGTGGGTGGCTCGGATGACGAAGCGGGATCTTGACGAGAGATTTGACGCGGCCAAAAGACCGAGTAGATCTAAGTCTGTGACCAACAGCTATTCCAGTGGGCGAAGGGGGACTTGAACCCCCACGTCCCGAAGGACACTGGCACCTGAAGCCAGCGCGTCTGCCATTCCGCCACTCGCCCTGAACAATCGGTGGAGCCTACCACTGCAGTGGCCGGCATCCCCAACTACGCTGACGGCGGACGGCGGTGCTCGCCACCGCCGAACCCAACGCTTGACCTGGCTTGATGCGATTCTCAGAATTCTGCAAGTGCCGCTGCGCTGCACAGGCCCGATACCATGCTGAAGTACGACACGCGTGATGCGACACGCCGGAGGATCGTCCGCCGTGCGGCCGCGATAGACCAGGACTGAGGCGGGCGCTTGGACACCAGCAGCCAGAAGGGGCTAGTTCAACGCATCGAGCGCAGACTTGAGGTCACCGTCGGTGATGCTTTCGCCCGGGTGTTCGGCGGATCGATCGTCCCCCAAGAAGTAGAAGCCCTGCTGCGCAGGGAGGCGGTCGACGGAATCCGCCCGCTTCAGGGCGATCGGCTTTTGGCTCCCAACGAATACATCATTACCCTCGGTATGCACGACTACCAGAAAGTGGGCGCCGACCCGGACCTCACTTCGGACGCTTTCGCTAAGCAGTTGGCGGGATACATCGGCGAACAGGGGTGGCAAACATATGGTGACGTGGTCGTCCGGTTCGAGCAGTCGGCGAACCTACATACCGGCCAGTTCCGCGCCCGCGGTGCTGTCAACCCCGATGTCGCGCCCCGCCCGACGGCCAGCGACCTCGCCCCGCCACAATCAGACCATGCGTTCAGCGCAGAACCAGGAGTACCACCGATGACTGAGAATTCGAGCTACCGCGGCGGCCAGGGGCAGGGGCGGCCCGACGACTACTACGACGAACACCACGGGCATCCGCAAGACGACCCGCGCGGTGGTCAGGATCCCCGGGGTGCCTATCCGCCGGAACCGGGCGGCTACCCCGACCAGCCCGGTTATCCGGCCGCGCCACCCGACCAGGGTGGCTACCCGGCGCAAGGCGGCTACCCCGACCAACGCGGCTACCCCGAGCAAGGCGGCTACCAAGAACAGGGTCGCTACCCCGACCAACGCGGCTACCCGGAGCAAGGCGGGTACCCCGACCAGCGCGGCTACCCCGAGCCAGGGGGATACCCGGAGCAAGGCGGCTACCCCGACCAGCGCGGCTACCCGCAGCACGAACAGCGGCCGGCCGGCGGTTACGGCGGCGGCCAAGGTTATGACGCCGGCTACCGCCAGGGCGGCTATGACCAACCCGGCGGCCAGGGATACGGCGAGTACGCCGACTACGGCCGCGGACCGGCCCGCCACGACGAGGGTGGCTACGGCGCACCCGACCAACGATCACCCTATCCCGAGCAGGGCGGCGGCTACGAGCAGGGCTACGCCGGTGGCCCTGGGTACGGCCGACAGGACTACGCCCAACAGCCCGACTACGGCCGTTACGGCGAGGCCCCCGGCCAGACCTACGGCGGTGGATACCCCGAGCAGGCCGGGCGCGACTACGACTACGGCCAGTCCGCCGACGCCGGCGGCTATGGACAGGGCGGTTACTCGTCCTCCGGGACCGCGGTCACTTTGCAGCTCGATGACGGCAGTGGACGCACCTACCAGTTGCGCGAAGGCGCCAACATCATCGGCCGCGGCCAGGACGCCCAGTTCCGGCTGCCGGACACCGGTGTGTCGCGCCGCCATCTGGAGATCCGTTGGGACGGCCACGTCGCCTTACTGTCGGACCTCAACTCCACCAATGGCACCACCGTCAACAACGCGCCTGTGCAGGAATGGCAGTTGGCCGACGGCGACGTGATCCGGCTTGGCCACTCTGAGATCGTCGTCCACATCCATTGAGCCGGTAGGTAGCGGAGCTACCCAGCTTCACCCCGCATCGACCGCCGTCCAAGTATCGTGACGTTGCCATATCCGGTCACGCGAAGCGTGCGGCGCCAGGACGGAGGGGACGCCAGATGCAGGGACTAGTGCTGCAGCTGACGCGCGCCGGGTTCTTGATGCTGTTGTGGCTGTTCATCTGGTCGGTGCTGAGAATCCTGCGGACTGACATCTACGCTCCGACGGGCGCGGTGATGGTGCGGCGCGGTTTGACGTTGCGGCGCACACTATTGCCGTCGCGACAGCGCTTAACCGCCGCGCGCTACCTGGTCGTGACCGAGGGGGCGTTGGTCGGTGCTCGTATCACCCTCAGCGGCCAACCGGTGCTGATCGGGCGCGCCGACGACTCCACTCTGGTACTGACCGACGACTACGCCTCGACGCGGCACGCGCGGCTTTCCCAGCGCGGCACGGAATGGTACGTCGAAGATCTAGGATCGACCAACGGCACATACCTTGACAGGGCAAAGGTGACGACCGCGGTACGGGTTCCCATTGGCACGCCGGTTCGTATCGGCAAGACAGTAATTGAGCTGCGCCCGTGACTTTGGTCTTGCGTTATGCGGCCCGGAGCGACGTCGGCTTGGTGCGCTCCAACAACGAAGACTCGGTGTACGCCGGCGCGCGGTTGCTGGCACTGGCCGACGGCATGGGCGGGCACGCCGCCGGAGAAGTCGCTTCCCAGTTGGTAATTGCCGCATTGGCCCACCTCGACGACGACGAACCCGGCGGCGACCTGCTGGCCAAGCTCGACGCGGCGATACGTTCCGGCAACTCCGCCATCGCCGCACAGGTCGAGATGGAACCCGACCTCGAGGGGATGGGCACTACACTCACCGCAATCCTGTTCGCGGGCAACCGTCTTGGGTTGGCGCACATTGGCGATTCGCGCGGCTATCTGCTGCGCGACGGCGAGCTCACCCAGATCACCAAGGACGACACGTTCGTCCAGACCTTGGTTGACGAAGGGCGGATCACCCGGGAAGAGGCACACAGCCACCCGCAGCGTTCGTTGATCATGCGGGCGCTCACCGGTCATGAGGTCGAGCCCACCCTGACCATGCGGGAAGTACGCACCGGTGATCGCTACCTGCTGTGCTCGGACGGCCTCTCCGACCCGGTCAGCGACGAAACCATCCTCGACGCCCTGCAGATTCCCGATGTCACCGATAGCGCCGACCGCCTTATCGAATTGGCGCTGCGCGGTGGCGGCCCCGACAACGTCACCGTGGTGGTCGCCGACGTCGTCGACTACGACTACGGCCCGACCCAACCGATCATCGCGGGCGCGGTATCCGGCGAAGACGACCAACTGACCCTGACCCGCCCCAACACCGCAGCAGGCCGCGCCTCGGCCATCAGTCCGCGCAAGAATGCCGTCAAACGCGTTCTGCCGCAAGTCGATACCTTCACCCCGCCGCGGCGGTCGCGACGGCGGATCGCGATCGGCGCCGCGCTCATCGTCTTGCTGGTGCTCGCAGCGCTGGCCATCGGCCGAACCATCATCCGCAATTACTACTATGTCGCCGAATACGGCGGCGCCGTGTCCATCATGCAAGGCATCCAGGTGTCCATCCTGGGAGTGCCGCTGCACCAGCCCTATTCGCAAGGCTGCCTGAACAGCCGCAACCAGCTGTCGGTGATCCGCTACGGCCAGGCCGGCGGTAACTGCCAACCGATGAAGCTGTCCGACCTGGCCGAGTCGGCTCGTGCGCAGGTGGCCGCCGGGCTTCCGGTAGGCACGCTCGACCAGGCCGATGCACAGCTGCGCAGATTGTCGACCGAGTCGCTGCTGCCGCTCTGCCCGCCCGCGCGCGCCCAGTCGCCACCTGCGTCGACGCCACAACCGACCGCGCCCACCACGACCCAGGCGCCGGAGTCAGGCGCCAGTACCCCGGATCAACCTGCGGCAAGTCCGTCGCCGACATCGGCCGCTCCCACTGTCACAGCGCTCGCCCCACCACCACCGCAGCCGGGCACCGACTGCCGGGCGCCGACATGACCACCCAGCCGCAGCCGCCCGTCGCGGTGACACCTCCGCTGCCGAACCGGCGCAATGCCGAACTGCTGCTGCTGTGCTTCGCCGCCGTGATCACCACGGCGGCTTTCGCGATCGTGCAGGCCGACCAGGAACGCGGCTTGAACTGGCAGCTGATCAATTACGCCGTAGGGTTTTTGGCGGTGTTCGCATGCGCCCACCTGGCCATCAGACGCTTTGCGCCGTACGCGGATCCGTTGCTGCTGCCTATAGTGGCGCTGCTCAACGGTCTGGGCCTGGTGATGATTCACCGGCTTGACCTGGACGAGCGTCTCTCGGGGGCCAATGCCCGCGCAAACCCGCAAATTCTGTGGACCCTGGTGGGGGTGGGGGCTTTTGCTTTCGTGGTGATCTGGTTGAAGGACCATCGCCGACTGGCCCGCTACGGCTACATCTGTGGGCTGACCGGACTGATCATACTCGCGATTCCGGCACTGCTGCCACGGTCATTATCTGAGCAGAACGGCGCGAAGATCTGGATCAAGTTGCCGGGCTTTTCGATTCAGCCGGCTGAATTCTCCAAAATCCTTCTGCTCATTTTCTTTTCAGCGGTGCTGGTAGCCAAACGCGGTCTGTTCACCAGTGCCGGCAAGCATGTCCTGGGCATGGACCTACCGCGGCCGCGTGACCTGGCTCCGCTGCTGGCGGCCTGGGTGGCTTCGGTCGGCGTGATGGTCTTCGAAAAAGACCTGGGGACTTCGCTGCTGCTTTATGCGTCATTCCTAGTGGTCGTTTACCTTGCCACCCAGCGGTTCAGTTGGGTCGTCCTCGGCTTGGCCCTGTTCGCGCTGGGAAGTGTTGCGGCGTACTTCATTTTCGACCATGTTCGGGTTCGTGTTCAGACCTGGCTGGACCCATTCGCCGACCCGGATGGTGCCGGCTATCAGATTGTGCAGTCACTGTTCAGCTTTGCTACCGGCGGAGTGTTCGGCACCGGTCTCGGCAATGGTCAGCCAGGTACCGTGCCGGCCGCGTCGACCGATTTCATCGTCGCCGCGTTCGGCGAAGAACTCGGGCTGGTCGGGTTGGCCGGCCTGTTGATGCTCTACACGATCGTGATCATCCGCGGCATGCGGACCGCGATCGCGGTGCGGGACAGTTTCGGCAAGCTGCTGGCCGCGGGCCTGGCCTCGGCGCTCGCCGTGCAGCTGTTCATCGTCGTCGGCGGGGTGACCAACCTCATTCCGCTGACCGGGCTGACCACGCCCTGGATGTCCTACGGGGGCTCGTCGCTGTTGGCCAACTATGTGCTGCTGGCCATCCTGGTGCGCATCTCGCATTCGGCCCGGCGCCCGTTCCGCACCCGGCCGCGTAATACGTCGCCGATCGCCGGTGCCAGCACCGAGGTGATCGAGCGGGTATGAACACCTCGTTGCGCCGGATCTCGGTGACCGTGATGGCGCTGATCGTGCTGTTGCTGTTCAACGCCACCCTCACTCAGGTGTTCACCGCCGACGGGTTACGGGCCGATCCGCGCAACCAGCGGGTGCTGCTCGACGAGTATTCGCGCCAGCGCGGCCAAATCACCGCGAGCGGCCAGCTACTGGCGTATTCGGTGGCCACCGAGAGCCGCTTCCGATTCCTGCGGGTCTATCCCAACGCCGCGGTCTACGCCCCGGTCACCGGATTCTATTCGTTGCGCTATTCCAGCACCGGGCTGGAACGGGCCGAGGATCCCCTGCTGAACGGATCCGACCAACGGTTGTTCGGTCGCCGGCTGGCCGACTTCTTCACCGGCCGCGATCCGCGCGGCGGCAACGTCGATACCACCATCAACCCGCGGATCCAGCAAGCCGGTTGGGACGCCATGCAGCAGGGCTGCAACGGACCCTGCCGGGGAGCGGTTGTCGCGCTGGAGCCGTCAACCGGCAAAATCCTGGCGCTGGTGTCTACGCCGTCCTACGACCAAAACCTGCTCGCGTCGCATGACCCCGAACAGCAGTCGCAAACCTGGCAGCAACTTCGCGACGACCCGCATTCGCCGATGACCAACCGCGCCATCTCCGAGACCTATCCACCCGGTTCGACATTCAAGGTGATCACCACCGCGGCCGCGCTGCAGAACGGCGCCACCGAAGACGAACAGCTCACCGCCGCGGCGACGATTCCATTGCCGGGCAGCACCGCCACCCTGGAAAACTACGGCGGCGGCGCCTGCATCAACGCCGAAACCGTCTCGCTGCGTGAGGCGTTCGCCCGGTCGTGTAACACCGCGTTCGTCCAGTTGGGCCTGCTCACCGGCACCGACGCGCTGCGCAGCACCGCCCAGTCGTTCGGCCTCGACGACGTCCCCGACCCCATTCCTCTGCAGGTCGCCGAGTCCACCGCGGGCCCGATCGCGGACGCCGCCGCGTTGGGAATGTCGAGCATCGGCCAAAAGGACGTCGCGGTGACCCCGCTGGAGAATGCGCTGGTTGCCGCTACCATCGCCAATGCCGGCGTAACCATGCAGCCCTACCTGGTCGACAACCTGCAAGGGCCCGACCTGGCTAACATCGGCACCACCGCGCCGCATCAACGGCGCCGTGCAGTCTCCCCACAGGTCGCAGCTAAGCTAACGGAGTTGATGGTCGGCGCCGAGAACGTCACAGAGCAGAAAGGGGCGATCCCCGGCGTGCAGATCGCATCCAAGACGGGCACCGCAGAGCACGGCACCGACCCGCGCCACACGCCACCCCACGCGTGGTATATCGCCTTCGCGCCCGCACAGACCCCGAAGGTGGCGGTTGCGGTGCTGGTGGAGGACGGCGCTGACCGCTTGTCCGCAACCGGCGGTGCGCTCGCCGCACCGATCGGACGGGCCGTGATCGAGGCCGCGCTGCAGGGAGGACCATGAGCCCGCGAGTAGGTGTGACGCTGTCTGGCCGGTACCGGCTGCAGCGCCTCATCGCCACCGGCGGGATGGGCCAAGTGTGGGAGGCGGTGGACAGCCGGCTGGGGCGGCGTGTCGCGGTCAAGGTGCTCAAGAGCGAGTTCTCCTCCGACCCTGAGTTCATCGAGCGGTTTCGGTTCGAGGCACGTACCACGGCGATGCTCAATCATCCCGGGATCGCCAGCGTGCACGACTACGGGGAAACGCAGATGGACGGCGAGGGTCGCACCGCCTACCTGGTGATGGAGTTGGTCAACGGCGAGCCGCTCAACTCGGTGCTCAAGCGCACCGGCCGCCTCTCGCTGCGGCACACGCTGGACATGCTCGAGCAGACCGGGCGTGCGCTGCAAGTCGCGCACGCTGCCGGCCTGGTGCATCGCGACGTCAAGCCCGGCAACATTCTGATCACGCCCACCGGTCAGGTGAAGATCACCGACTTCGGTATCGCCAAGGCCGTCGACGCCGCTCCGGTGACCCAGACCGGCATGGTGATGGGCACCGCCCAGTACATTGCCCCGGAGCAGGCACTCGGCCACGATGCGTCTCCGGCCAGCGATGTCTACTCGCTGGGAGTGGTTGGCTACGAAGCGGTTTCGGGTAAGCGCCCGTTCACTGGTGACGGCGCGTTGACGGTGGCGATGAAGCACATCAAAGAGCCGCCCCCGCCGCTGCCGCCCGACCTGCCGCCCAACGTGCGCGAGCTCATCGAGATAACGCTGGTCAAAAACCCCGGCATGCGTTACCGCAGCGGGGGACCGTTCGCCGACGCCGTAGCCGCCGTCCGCGCCGGCCGCAGGCCGCCTCGACCCAACCAGGGGGCACCCGCCGGCCGGGCCACTCCGGCCGCCATTCCGTCGGGCGCACAGGCGCGGGCCGCCGCCACCGCGACCGGCCGGGCTCCCACCGCCCGTCGCGCCCGGCCGAGCACCGGCGGTCACCGCACGCAGCCGCCACGGCGCACCTTCTCGTCCGGTCAACGGGCGCTGCTGTGGGCCGCCGGGGTCCTGGGCGCGCTCGCGATCATCATCGCGGTCCTCATCGTCGTCAACTCGCACGACAACAACTCTCAGCAGCAACCGTCGGCACCCACCGTGACCGACACGGGGCAGCCGCCCAGCAAGCCGAGTCCATCGCCGGCGCATCCGACAAATTGGACGGATCGAGGGGTGACAGGTAATGCTGGACGGCAATGCAAGCTGCCCACACACAGACGGGCGGCCGCGCTGATCCACTACCGCGCGTTGCCGCCCCGACACGAGACACCAGAATGACGACCCCGCAACACTTGTCCGACCGCTACGAACTGGGCGAAATCCTCGGCTTCGGTGGCATGTCCGAGGTTCATTTGGCCCGGGATGTCCGGTTACACCGCGATGTGGCGGTCAAGGTGTTGCGCGCCGACCTGGCCCGCGACCCCAGCTTTTACCTGCGCTTCCGGCGAGAGGCGCAAAACGCCGCCGCACTGAACCACCCGGCGATCGTCGCGGTCTACGACACCGGCGAGGCCGAAACCGCCGCCGGCCCGCTGCCCTACATCGTGATGGAGTACGTCAACGGCGTCACTCTGCGTGACATCGTCCACACCGAAGGACCACTGCCACCCAAGCGGGCCATCGAGATCATCGCCGACGCGTGTCAGGCGCTGAACTTTTCCCACCAGCACGGCATCATCCACCGCGACGTCAAGCCGGCGAACATCATGATCAGCACCACCAACGCGGTGAAGGTGATGGACTTCGGTATCGCGCGGGCGCTCGCCGACGGCGGGAACAGCGTCACCCAGACCGCGGCGGTGATCGGCACCGCGCAATACCTTTCTCCCGAGCAGGCTCGTGGCGATTCGGTCGACGCCCGCTCCGATGTCTACTCGCTGGGCTGCGTACTCTACGAAATGCTCACCAGCGAACCACCTTTCGTCGGTGACTCACCGGTCGCGGTGGCCTACCAGCATGTCCGCGAGGATCCCGTCCCGCCGTCGCAGCGGCATGAGGGAATCTCCGCCGACCTCGACGCCGTCGTGCTCAAGGCGCTGGCCAAAAATCCCGAGAACCGCTATCAGACCGCCGCGGAGATGCGCGCCGACCTGGTCCGGGTACACAACGGCGAGCCGCCCGAGGCCCCCAAGGTTCTGACCGACGCCGAGCGCTCATCGCTGATGGCGTCGACCCATCCCAGCGACTCGGGCGGGCCGCAGACCGATCCGCTGCCCCGCCAGGAACTCGACTTCACTCGGGAACGCAGCCCCGGTTCGGTGAGCCGCTGGGTCGTCGCGGTCGCGGCGCTGGCGGTGCTGACCGTCATTGTCACCATCCTGATCAACACCTTCGGCGGCGGCACGCGCGACGTGCAGGTGCCCGACGTGCGAGGCCAGGCGTCCGCCGACGCGATCGCCGCGCTGCAAAATCACGGCTTCAAGACGCGCACCCAGCAGAAGCCCGATTCAACCGTCGAGCCCGACCACGTCATCGGCACCGACCCGGCCGCCAACGCCAAAGTGGGGGCCGGCGACCTGGTCACGGTCGACGTGTCCACCGGCCCCGAGCAACGCGAGGTGCCGGACGTGTCGTCGCTGAGCTACTCGGCCGCGGTGAAGAAACTGAAATCGGCCGGGTTCGGTCGCTTCAAGGAGGTCCAATCGCCCTCCACGCCGGAGATGAAAGACAAGGTCATCGGGACCAATCCGCCGGCCAACCAGACGTCGGCGATCACCAACGAGATCTCGGTCATCGTCGGCACGGGTCCGTCGACCAAGCAGGTTCCCGACGTCGCGGGGCAGACCGCCGACCTCGCACAGAAGAACCTCACCGTCTACGGATTCACAAAATTCAGCCAGGCCGCCGTCGACAGCCCCCGCCCGGCCGGCGATGTGATCGGGACCAATCCGCCTGCGGGAGAGACTGTTCCGCTCGATTCGGTGATCGAGATGCAGGTGTCCAAGGGCAACCAGTTCATCATGCCGGATTTGTCGGGCCTGTACTGGACCGACGCCGAGCCGCAGCTGCGCGCGCTCGGATGGACGGGCGTGCTGGTCAAGGGCGCCGACGTCGACGCGGGCGGTTCTCAGCACAACCGGGTGGTGTACCAGAGCCCGTCCGCCGGTCAGGGCGTGAACAAGGACGGCCCGATCACGCTGAAGTTCGGTCAATAGCCGACAGCGCCCGTCCGGATGACCTCGGGTCGTCGTCGTGGCGCCGCACTGTCGCCAAACTGCTCACGACTTCGTTTTCCAGGCGCCGCACCAACGCGTCGTCCCAGAGCTGGCCGCAGTAGGCCAGCCAGTTGGCCAGCATTCGATGGCCGCCTTCGGTGAGGATCGATTCCGGATGGAACTGGACCCCGTGGATGGGCAGGTCCGTGTGCCGCACGCCCATGATCACGCCACTACGGGTGCGAGCGTTCACCTCCAGCTCGGCGGGCAGGGTTTGCGGCAAGATGGTCAGCGAGTGGTACCGGGTCGCCGTGAATGGATCTGGAAGTCCCTGCAGCACACCAGTATTCGTGTGGAAGACGCTACTGGTCTTGCCGTGCAGCAACTCCGGAGCCCGATCCACGGTGGCGCCGAACGCGACACCGATGGCCTGGTGCCCCAGGCACACACCCAGTAGCGGAGTGCGGGCCACCGCGCAGGCGCGCACCAAGTCGATCGAGGCGCCCGCCCGTTCCGGTGTACCGGGCCCAGGGCTGAGCAGGATCCCGTCGACTTCGGCGGCGACCGCGGCGTGGTCGGACAACCGGGCGTCGTCGTTGCGCCATACCTGTGCCTCGACGCCCAGCTGGCCAAGGTACTGCACCAGGTTGAAGACGAAACTGTCGTAGTTGTCGACGACCAAGATCCGCATCGTGCCAGGCTACCGGGCGGCCCTACCGGCTTGCCGATCAGTAACTGACCGGGCCGGCGGGCTGGGCGAAGTGCATCCGGACCGGCTCGCTGTACCCGGGGACCCGGATATCCGTCGTGACCTGCTCGGTATAGCCGAGCCCGAACCGCACCACATATTGCTTATAGAGGGTTACCAGTGGAGCGGCGGCCAAAGCGGCCTGCATGGCCGACGCGTCACCGATGGCGGTGATCGTGTAAGGCGGGCTATAGGTCCGCCCGTTGAGAAGCAACGTGTTCCCGACACAGCGGGGCGCCGAGGTGGCGATGATGCGCTGGTCCTGCATCTGGATCGCCTCCGCGCCGACGCTCCACATCGCGTTGAGTACGGCCTGGATGTCCTGTTGGTGCACGACGAGGTCATCCGGGGACGCGTCGCGCGGGAAGCGGCCGTTGGTGTCCCGCTGCGCGTCGTTGAGGGTCACGATCAGGCCCGGCCCGTGCACCGGGTCCAGACCGGCGTCACCGGCCAGCTCGGCGGACCGGCGCAGCATGGCCGCCAGCGCGGTGTCCGACGATCGGCCGTGCGTCGAATCGATCGTGTTGGCCAGTGAATCCCGTTCGGCGTTCAACCGGTCGACGTCGGACTGTTCCTGGCGGACCAGGTCCACCAGCCGCGGCGCGTCACTGCGGCGGATCTCGCCGCCACGAGATACGCCGTGGGTAGCACCGAGCAGCAACCCGGCCAGCAGGCAGACCAGCGGAACGCCGACCCGCCACGGCGACGGGCGCGATTCGTCCCCGCGCGACCTGGCGCCACGCGCGGCGAGGAGCCGGGCGACCCGTTTGGCCATCGGCTCTCCGTTCGCTGCTGGTGGGTGCGTTAGGCTCGTCGGTGCACCTGCCGTGAATACCAGTATCTCCGAGGTACCGATGCCCAAGTCCAAGGTCCGCAAGAAAAGCGACTTCACCGTCAGCGGGGTGAGCCGTACGCCGGTCAAGGTCAAGGCCGGGCCGTCCAGCGTGTGGTTCGTTGCGTTGTTCGTCGGCCTGATGCTGATCGGCCTGATCTGGCTGATGGTGTTCCAGCTAGCTGCCACCGGCCCCGATGCACCCTCGCTGCTGAGTTGGATGGCCAACCTCGGCCCGTGGAACTACGCCGTCGCGTTTGCTTTCATGATCAGCGGCTTGTTGCTCACAATGCGCTGGCGGTAGCCGCAGTAGCCGCTGTAATGAATTCATTTTGGGTCTGCGCGGTTACTGGCCTGGCAACGTCGGACCCACCGGATCACACGCGTGTGATTCATCCCCATTGTGTATAGCGCTTGTGGATAACCCCATCGATGGTGGTAGGCCCGCCTAGGAACACCTTGCAGCAAACACAGTGGTCGCCGTCTTCACCCGGAATCGCAGCTTGCGGTACCGCCGGTGTCGTGATGGCTATCGCATGTGTGACCGTCGTCACAGACGCGCCCGGCCGGTTACTGCTCGGTATTTCCGCAGTCGGTCTGATCTTGTTTGCAAGCGCGGCGTGGCGCGCGCGTCCGAAGCTGGCAATTACCTCTGACGGTCTTCAGGTACGCGGATGGTGGCGGACGCAGCTATTACGCCGCACCGACATCAAGATCATCCGGATCACCGAATTCCGGCGGATTGGACGAAAAATCCGGTTGCTGGAAATCGACGCGGTGGACGGCCGGCTGCTGATCTTATCGCGCTGGGACCTCGGCACCGATCCGCTGGACGTGCTCGACGCGCTGACCACCGCGGGTTACGCCGGTTCCTGATCCGCCCGCAGGGCGGGGAATTCAGGAAATCGTGATCGACTCGATGACCACCGGTTCGGTTGGCCGGTCGCCGTGATCGGTGCCGGTGGTGGCGATGGTGTCGACGACTTTCTGCGAATCGGTGTCGACGACCTCACCGAAGATGGTGTGCCGCCGGTTCAGGTGGGGCGTCTCACCGACCGTGATGAAAAATTGTGACCCGTTGGTTCCCGGGCCCGCATTGGCCATCGCCAACAGGTAGGGCTTGTCGAACTGCAACTCGGGGTGGAATTCGTCGGCGAATTTGTAGCCAGGGCCGCCGCGGCCGGTCCCGGTCGGGTCGCCGCCCTGGATCATGAAGCCGCTGATCACCCGGTGAAAGATTGCGCCGTCGTAGAACGGGCCCGAGCTACCGCCCGAGGCGTTCTCGGTCGAATAGTCCTTGGTGCCTTGGGCCAGGCCGACGAAGTTGGCGACGGTCTTGGGAGCGTGGTTTCCGAACAGCGCGATCTTGATGTCGCCGCGGTTGGTGTGCAGTGTGGCAGTGGCAGTCTGAATCGGGCTGGTAGTCACGGCATCACAGTCTGCCATCACGT
>NZ_JBKQTQ010000240.1:0-7120 GCF_052143115.1 Mycobacterium sp. | reverse complement strand
TCCAGGAGCCCGTCGACGGTTCCTCGGCCGCAGCCCCGGTGGCCGAGGATCGCGGACGAGGGGCCGAAGACCCGCTCGGAGCCGTTCGGGAAGACGTTGCTGCCGTTCATAATGCGCCGTCACGGCCTGGTGCCGCACCCCTCCCCGGGTCGCTCCCGGGGGCCGGGTCACGCGGCGGGCGTGACGGTCCTGCTCACCTCCGTGTTCGCACGCTCGAGGTCATCGACGAAGTCCACCTCAACGACGAAGCAATCCGAGATGTCCAACGCCTGAACACGCAGCCGGCCCTCCTTGATCGCGGATTCCATGCCGCGTTCGAAGAAGTCCTGGTCGGTGCAGCGCTCGAGGTGCTCGATCAGCGCCGCCTTGTCGGCGGACGCCACGTAGTTGATTCCCACTGCCTCACCGCGCCCGTCGATGACGGACTTGGAGAGCTCTGTCAGGTACCCGTCGGCATCGGTGCGGTACTTGACCTCCTCCTCGCCGACGGCAGCGGTGTTCACGCAGGCGAACGTGAGATCACTTTCGATCAGCGCCTGGGCCCGCTCCAGCAGGCGAGGGTCGAACACCACATCGCCATTGAGCCACAGAACGCCCCCGGAATGCGAGGTGCGCAGGGCCTTCAGCAGGCTCCGCGCGGTGTTAGTTTCGTCATACCGCTCGTTGTAGACGAACTGGACCTCCGGCGCGGCCCCCATGATCAGGTCGTACCGGAAGCCGACCACCACAGCGATCCGGGCGGCGTCGGCGAAGGTCTGGCGGAGGTTGTCCAGCTGGTGGCGGAGGATGCTCCTGCCGTCGGCGAGAGGGGCGAGCGGCTTGGGCAGCGGCAGGCCGAGCCGCGTGCCGAGTCCTGCGGCCAGGATGATGATCTGGATCTCCCTCATGCCGACCCCTCTCGTTGTGGGTCCGTGGTGGAACGGCGTGTCGTGTGCCTTACGGGGCTTGTGCCTACGGGGCCAGGGGCCGCCCGGTCCCACGTTTGCCGCGCGGCCAAGGCTTCCTCGACGGCCTCCAGGAAGCGCTTGGTGCTCTCCCTGGGCGCCGGGTCGCCGAAGTAGTAGCGGCGCATGGCCTCCCGCTCGGCGCGGTACGCGTCCCGCGCCAGCCGCTCGGCGAGCGTGCCGGTGAGCGAACCGACCGTGGCGGCGTCCACGACGTCGGCGCAGCGGCTCACCGGAGCCTCGGCGTTCAGCCCGGCACGGTCGTTGCAGCGGTCGGCGACGAACAGCGGCTTGTCGACGTGCAGATAGAGGAAGTCCAGGCCGACCGAGGAGACGTCCGTGATCAGCACGCTGCAACCGCGGAAGACAGCCAGGATGTCGGCGTCGATCAGGACCCGGTGGCCCGCGGCGGGCTCGCGGCGCGCGGCTTCCTCCACCAGCCCGACGATCCGCCGGTGCGCCGCCGCCATGCCGGGGTCCGTACTGCTCGCCACCCGCGGGTGCGGCTTGTAGACCACGCGGACGTCTGGCAGCGCGAGCGCGGCGGCCGCGATGGCCGGGCCGTGGACGTCGACCGAGGTGAAGTTGTTCGCGGCGTCCTCGCCCTCCCAGGTGGGGGCGTAGAGAACGGTGCGCCGTGCCGTCGGGGGCAGGACGGGCTCGGGGCGGAGGTCGAGCTGCGGGCGGCCGACCAGAACGAACCTGCGCACGTCGAACTCGATCAGCGCCTCCCGATAGCGCCGCAGCGCGGCCTCGCCTGCCACCAGGACGCGGTCGTACGCCTTAGCCTGGTTGCTCGCCATGCAGACCTTGTCGCTCTCGCCGTGGTTCACATGGATATGGATCATCCGGGTGGCGGCCAGCGAGTGGAAGTTCAGCACGGAGTTGTTGACGTAGATCGCGGCCTTGAGGTCGCCGTCGCCGTACAGCTGGACGAGCTCCGCCAGATTCGGCACGCACACGCGGCGCAGCCGAGTGAGCCGGCCCACCTCGGCGTACGTCTGCGGGTGGCGCGTCACCACCAGGACCGGATGAGCCCGATCGAGCAGCTCGAACACGGGGAGCCACTGGCGGAGTTGGTAGAGCTGGCGGGGATCGTCCGCGAAGTACACGACCACCTCTCCCGGCACGGGCTCGCCAGGGACCCACCCAGTGGTGGAAGGAACCTGGGAGCACACGGGACACCTCCGCAACACGTCTGGGGTGAGACCAGTTTCCCCTCAGGACACCTTTCCGACAACTCTCAGACGCGGGAGATTCGCCTGGATGTCGCCGAGGTCAGGGGTGCTGTGTTGTGCTCGCCGGGCTCGACCAAGCCATCAGGGCGGCGGTGCCCCCCCACACACACACAAGAACCACAATTTCGGGCCCCAGAGGAAGGGGCCTACCCCCGGTTTCGACAAGTGACGAAGCCTGGGTTGGGACGGCTGGGGACCTCCGCGCCCACATCGGCATCGACGGGCACTACAGCTTCCACCTGCCCGACCTCGGCGGGACGCACCGTCCGCTGCGCGACCCAGACGCCGACGACGAGTGATGCCTTGACTGCTGGTCAGCAGCGCGGCGCCGTCGTGGGCGCACCGCGGTGCGCGAAGATTGGGCGCTGGTCGCTGTTGTCTGCGGGGCTGGCTGGGGCGGAGACTGGTCGGGTTCGTCGTGGTTGATCCCGATTGCCTCAGTGGTGCCGGTGAGCCTGTAGGTCAGCATGGTGGCGGAGGGCTTCCGCGGGAACCGTGGATCGGTGCCATCGAGCCCGAGCGTCAGACTTTTGAATCTCCTGCCCTCCCCACGACGGACACCCAATTTGGCTGTGTGGGAAGGAGAGACAAGCGCCGTGGAAGTCGTTCACGCCCGCTGCGCCGGGCTGGATATTTCGAAGAGGGACGCCAAGGTGTGCGTGCGGGTCGCTGGTGCTGGCCGGCGCAAAACCGTTGAGACGGTCACGACCTGGGGCTCGACGACGAGTCAGATCCTGGCGCTGCGTGACCATCTCATCGCCGAACGGATCACGTGTGTGGTGATGGAGGCCACGAGCGACTACTGGAAGCCGTTCTACTACCTATTGGAAGACGCGGGATTCGATGTGCTGCTGGTCAATGCGCGGCACGTGAAAAACCTCCCCGGCCGCAAGACCGACGTCGCCGACGCGACCTGGCTGGCCCAACTTGGCGCGCACGGTCTGGTGCGCGCCTCGTTCGTGCCACCGGAGCCGATCCGGCAGCTTCGTGATCTGACTCGGGCGCGCACGGCGATCACCCGGGAACGCTCCCGGGAGGTGCAGCGGGCGGTGACGTCGCTCAGTACACGATCTATCCGAGCGGCGTACTCGTCGTCGACAAAGACGGGGATGGAAGCTGCTGGGTGCTTACCCCAGATCGCTGGCAGTGGCTGAGGTCCACCAACCACGCGCCAGGCGTGGAGGGCACCGCAGGCGGAGGCCAATTCGGCTCGCTTTGACATTTTTGGTACCCCGTAGACACCCGATGCAGTGGCGGCCGCCGGGGACTTCATCCTTTCGGCGGTGGAATGACCACCGCCGAGCATTTGAATAGCTCGATGTCGTTGTTCAGTCGTTCAGTACGTCGAGATTTCTTCCTCGGCGGGTAGCGCGCCGGTCACCTGAAAGACGACCCGCCTGCCTACCTCGACGGCGTGGTCGGCGAAGCGCTCGTAGAAACGGCCCAGCAGCGCGACATTGACGGCGGCGGTGACCCCGTGCTTCCAGCCATCGTGATCCATCAGCACGGTGAACAGCTGGCGATGCAGCGCATCCATCTCGTCGTCTTGCTCCCGAATGCGAGCTGCCTTGTCCGGATCGCGGGACAGCAGCACTTGCTGTGCGCTGTTGCCCAATTCGACTGCCGCCCTGCCCATTTCAGAGAAGTAGCCGCTGACGTCCTCGGGCAGCGCATGCTGTGGGTGGCGCCGCCGGGCGATCTTGGCCACATGCACGGCCAACGCGCCCATGCGGTCCACGTCGGCGGCGATCTGAATGGAGCTGAAGATGGCGCGCAGTTCACTGGCCACCGGCTGCTGCAGCGCCAGCAGCGCGAAGGCGTCCTCTTCGGCGCGGGTGCTCATCGCCACGATCTGCTCGTGGTCGGTGATCACCTTCTCCGCCAGATAAAGATCGGCCTGCAGCAGGGCTTGAGTTGCGCGCTTCATCGCCACGCCCGCCAGCCCACACATCTCGCCCAGCTGTGTGGCGAGTGCAGCTAACTGCTCATGGTAGACGGTCCGCATCTACGGCCTCCCGTTACTCGTCGCCTACATCACCTGTATTTGCGCGCTGCCGGGGCCCCACTGCCACAACAAACTGTCGCGGTGGCCGACCCGATTTTTGTCGAAGCTGCAGGCAAGTATTCCCGGCGTGTCCGGCAATCGCCCGACATTTCACCAGAAACTACACGTGCGGCGGATGGCACGGGCGCGAGCGCCGGTGCGGCCGCAGGCTGATGTGGGGGCGGCTAGTCCTGTTTTCACCCGTTGCACTCGGAAGCGACTAGCGTCGTCGTATGTCAGCAGGACCCGACGGCGACCACGCGGGCACACGACGACCCGGTCCACTGGGCAACGTCGTCAGGCCGTTCCGGAGGACCGGCCGTTACGGTCTACTGGGTAACCTCGTCAGGCCGTTCCGAAGGACCGGCCGTTACTTCGCCCAGTCCTGGCGCGACTATCGCGACCATCAGCCAGATGAGCTTCCGGTTGCGCGACCCACTCTCGCGCTTGCCACGCAGGTGTTCCGCGACGAGATTGTCCTTCTCGGCTTCCGGATGTTCCGGCCCGTCAGCGACCCGCATGCGTTCCTACGGATCGACGCCGAAATCAGCGCAGCGATCGAGTTCTACGGACAGCACGGGCGGCTGGACAAGCCGGAGGGGTTTTTCGAAGCCCCGCCACCTCTGACGGACCCAACAGTCCGGCCGGTGAGGACACGCCGACGCTCCTACCAACGCATGGTCTTCGACAGCGGGTACCAACCCCGCCCGGGCGAACCGGGCCGCGAGCGGTGGCTGGGCTACACCGCCAACAACCGGGAGTATGCGCTGCTGCTGCGACACCGCGAGCCGCGACCCTGGCTGGTCTGTGTACACGGCGCGGTGATGGGCAGGGGCGCGCTAGATCTCAGGCTGTTCCGTGCCTGGCATCTGCACGAGAACCTCGGCCTCAATGTGGTCCTCCCCGTCCTTCCGATGCACGGCCCACGTGCGCGCGGCCTGCCCAAGGGTGCGGCATTCCCGGGCGAGGATGTGCTCGACGACGTCCATGCTGCGGCTCAGGCGGTGTGGGATATCCGGCGTCTGCTGTCCTGGATACGCGCGCAGGAACCCGACTCACCGATCGGCCTGAACAGCATGTCCCTCGGCGGCTACATCGCGTCGCTGGTCGCCAGCCTGGAGGACGGCCTCACCTGCGCGATCCTCGGCGTCCCGGTCGCCAATATCATCGAGGTGCTCGGACGCCACGCCAGCCTCGGTCGCGACGATCCGCGCCATCACACGGTGGCACGGGCAAAACCCCTCGGTCGGATGGTCTCACCCCTGTCACTGACACCGCGCGTGCCGATGCGGGGTCGTTTCATCTACGCCGGGATCGCCGACCAGGTCGTGCACCCGCGCGATCAGGTCATGCGGCTGTGGGAACACTGGGGCAGGCCCGAGATCGTGTGGTACCGGGGCGGGCATACCGGATTCTTGCGGTCGCGCCCGGTGCAGCGGTTCGTCGACGACGCGCTCGCGCAGTCGGGCCTCGTCAAGAAGAAGTGACCGCCGCTGGCCCCGGCAGCGCCCGTATCCACTCCCGGATCTCGTCGCGGCTCGCTGTCAACCGCAGCCGCATAGATGCCGCCGTTTTCTGAGCAAGTTCACCGCTGGGCTTGCAGTAGGGTGATGCGCGCCGCCGCTTTCGAGCCGCGGGTCAGCCGGGTCATCGCCGACGACATCCTCACCAACTTCACCGCGTGCTTCGCCTACCGGCTGGCCGCGCCGCAAAAGGCGCTCATTGGTAATGCCCACCGGTTGCCCGCTGCGGTGGTCGATGCATTGATAAACCAGGCCCGCAACCGAAACATGTTCGCCGACTGGGGCATCGGAAACGCCGAATGGGTGTTCGGAGTCGACACCCCGGCCAAGACGCTGTCGGCGGTGCGCGGGATGCGTACCGACGACGTGTCACCGCGGATCACCCAGGACGTGTTGCTGATGGCGGGCGCCGAGGATCATTACGTGCCCCTAGGGCAGCTCGGCGCGCAGATCCAGACGCTGACGAACGCCCGATCCGTGACCGCGCGCGTATTCACTCGCGCCGAGAGTGCCCAGAACCACTGCCAGATTGGCAATCTGGGGCTGGCGTTGCGGGTGATTCTTGCCTGGCTTGGGGAGGTTGCGGGCTGATTTTGGGCAATTGTCAGCCGCTAACGAGTATCCAAACCGCCACGAACGTCTCGAGCAGGTGGCAGCAGCACCGGACTAGCGAAGAACATTCTAACCCGTTCTCGTCGAATCAGGGCTTCGTCGCCGTCGACTTCCCTGCTGGTTCTATCATCAACAAGATGTCAAAGGATCGGCGGCTGACGCTGGTGTTGCTGCTCGACCTGCTGCTCATCGTGGCCCTGGTGATCGTTGGGCTAGCCGCGCACTCGCTGGGGTTGTTGGCTGCCGGGGTCGACTACCTCGGCGACGGCGCCGCGATCGGCGTGTCGTTATTCGCCATCCGACTCTCGCATCGAGCGGTTAGCGATCACCTGAGCAGACACCCAAACCCGACCCACATTGCGGCATTGGTCAACGCCGGATCGCTGCTGGCCCTCAACATCGGCGTCGTCGCGGCCGCGATCCGGCGACTAGCATCAGGCACCGCCGAGGTACGCGGCGCACCCGTGCTGATTGTCAGCACGGTCGCCGCGGTAGTCATGCTGCTCTGCACGGTCATCGTGGGGGCAGACCGCAACGCCCGTGATAGCGGGGAGGACCTGAACCTCAGGGCTGTGTCGCTCAATACTGCCACCAACGCGGCGGCTGCCGCCGGCCTCGCCGCCAGTGGCGCCGTCATCATGATTACCGGCGACTGGTACTGGCTCGATCCCACGGTGGCCCTGATCATCGCCGCGGTGATCGGCTACCGCGCCGTCAACCTGATCTCGCGAGTCCTTACGGCGCTTAGGATTCCATGGC
>NZ_JBKQTQ010000239.1:0-10241 GCF_052143115.1 Mycobacterium sp. | reverse complement strand
GTTCGTGACCCCTGTGCGAAGTGCTTAACGCTGTCACTTGAAACAATCTCTTCGCATCGGCCGCGGACTATCTTTTTGGGATGACAACCAGCGAAAAGACCGTTTTCGAAGGTCCACTGCACCAGCTGGCGCGTAACACGTGGCAGTTGCTGCTCCTGATCGGCATCCTGGGCGCGGCACTCGGTGTCATCGTGCTGGCCTGGCCGGGCCCGTCACTGGTGGTGGCGGGTGTCTTGTTCGGCATCTACCTGGTGGTATCCGGGGTTGGGTATGTGTTGGCCGCTTTCGGCTCGCACGCCGGCGCCGCAATGAGAGTGCTGTCGTTCCTCACCGGCGTGGTGTCGCTGGTGTTGGGGTTCTTCTGCTTCCGCGACAGACTCGAGTCGATCCTGCTTTTGGCCCTGTGGATCGGCATCAGCTGGGTGTTCCGCGGGGTGACCCTGCTCGCCGCGGCGTTGTCCTTCGACCACCTACCCGCGCGCGGCTGGCAGGTGTTCTCCGGCGTGATCATCGTTATCGGTGGTGGTGTACTGATCATCTACCCGCTCGATTCGATCGCGATCCTGACCCTGGTCGCCGGTATCTGGCTGATCGTTATCGGCATCGTGGATGTCATCAGCGCGTTCCAGGTTCGCCATCGGCTGAAGGCCTTGACCCCCGGCTAATCGACGTAGGCCTGCAGACGTACGGGCGCGTCGCCTAAGGCAGCCGCCGCTCGACCTCGAAGGCCAGTCGCCCGATGTCGCCGGCGACTCCGTCCGCGTAACGTCCAGACCAGCGAGTGGTGGGTGTGGACCGTGTCCAAACTCCGTCGCGCATGGCCGGTTGTGATCAGGCACATCTGTAGGCCCTCGATCGTGTGTCGAGTGACATAGACGGCAGCACTGGTTCCCGGCGATGGTGGTGATAGCGCCTCGTCGGCGCATCGCGTTTGGCGATGTACGACAAATGGAGGGGCGAGCTTTGGCAGCTGACCAGACTGTCCCGTGACTACGGCTTGGCTTGTTCGCTAGGGCTGACACCAATATCGATAATCCCTAGGGACGAGCCATGGACGAACTTCTAACCGACGGCGAACTTGCGGCCGGGCAACTCGATTTGTCACCGGATAACGCCCGGCTATACGCGGAGTATCGCCGGCTCGCCGATGAGCAGGCGGCATTGCGTCGACTCTCCGCTCTGGTGGCCCGCGGGGTCGAACCGTCGGAGGTGTTCGACGCGGTGGTCAACGAAATGCGCCGCTGTGTGTCCGCGCAGACCGCCGGATTATGGCGCTACGAGTCGAGCGGCGAAATTGCGAAGGTGGCCGCAGCTGACCATCCTGCAGCGCCGCTGGCGAAGTGGCCCGTGGGCATTCGAACCCCGATCGACGGCAACACCCTGGCAGGGATAGTGCAACGCACAGGGCGGCCCGCGAGGATGGACAGCTATGAGAACAGCGCCGGTTCGCTCGCTGCAAAAGTCCGCGATACGGGCGTGCGCGCGACGGTGGGCGTGCCGGTCATCGTCGATGGACGCGTGTGGGGCCTGGCGGCCGTGGGTTCGGTTGAACCCGGGCCTATGCCGGCCGACACCGAGGTTCGCATCAGCGGCTTCGCCGAATTGATCGGCACTGCCGTAGTGGCCGGATATCGCGACGAGCAGAAACGTCAAATGTTCGATGACACCTCGCGGCGCCCGTTGTTGATCGACTCGCTGCTTGAGGGCCGAGTCGTCGACGACTGCAGCTTGGCCGAGGTCGCCGGCTATCTTCGGCTGCCAAAGGACGGTCCCTTTGTGGTCATTGCCGCCGAGGTTCGCTCCGGTGGCACCGAGCCGCTGCTGGCCGTCGGATCGAAGTTGCGCAGTCTCGACGTGTATTCAGCGTGGCGGCTCCTGCCCGATTGGCAGGTCGGGATTGTGCACGTCGCGTCCGACCAGCAACTCGACAAAGTTGTCGCTTTGTTGTCTCGGACGGCAGTCGACCGTGTCGGAGTGAGCGCGCGATTCAACGATCTGCGCGAGACGCCGCAGGCTTTGCACTTTGCCAAGGTGACGTTGCGGAGCCGGCCCGACCACGCCTCCCGCGTCGCGGTGTTCGACGGAACCATCTTGGCCACTGCCGCACTCGCCGCCCCAGACGTGATGGTCAAAACGACCGGCACTGCTTTGAGCTCTTTTGGCGACCTTCCCGACCAGGAGCGCGAGATCCTTTTCGATACGTTTCGGGTGTGGCAGGACACCGACGCCTCGGTGGGCGCCGCCGCTGAACGGCTGTGTTGTCACCCCAACACCGTGCGCTACCGGTTGCGCCGGATCGAGAAACGGACCGGACGATCGCTCTCGCGCCCAAGGGATGTCGCAGAACTATGTTTGGCGTTCGAGGTCCATCGCCGGCTCATCTAATCGATTTGCCCGACGTGTCCGACGAGAACTGATCGTTCAGCGACGCTAAGGCGCAATCCGCCTCAGCGACAAGCGTCGACATTGTTCTCGACGACAGTGACGGCGAGCGTGACGAGTCCTACGCTAGACCAGTCGGCGAAGCGGTTATGGGCGGAGCCGACGTGTCGAAAGCGTGGAAGGCGAATGGCATTAAGACAATGACTGATCTCATCGACTGCATACGCGAGATCATCGAACGTCACCGCGTAAACGATTTCACCACCGCGACTGGTCATCGGTGTCAGTGCGGAGCGGAGGAGCTATCCGATCATTCACGTCATGTGGCTCAAGAGGTCGTCGCGCGATTGGGACTGCAGCCGGAGAGGGCCATCAACGTCAAGGACGAGATCCGGTATGTGAGCGCATGGTTTGACGATGAGCTGACGAAATTGGAGGGCGCTGAATGAGTCGCGGTCCCGTGCAACGGCCGCGGACACCGGACCCCGGCTAGCGCCAGGGCGCTGCCACGCCGTTGCTCCTCGCCACTCCCGACAACAACAATGGCCGCCGTCTTCGTCTCGCGTGAACAACCGCCGGGGGCCGGCCGGCACCTAATATGCCCTCCATGAAAAGCGGCATTGCCCTCCAACATGTCGCTGACGTCGCAGACGCGATGTACCGGCGAACCGATGAAGTGTCGATCCTGGTTGCTCGTGCAATCACCCGCGAGGTGCGGCTCTACGGGCCGACCGCGGCGGTGCCGTTCGACGTGGTGGCCGCGGGCTGTGCGGCCAACATGCGAGCGATCTTCGGGGCGATCGCCGCCGGTGGCGATTTCAACGTGACCGCGGCCACCCAGCTGGGGATCGAGCGGGCGCGGGACGGGGTGCCGCTGTCGTCGGTGATGGAGGCTTATCGGGTCGGCTTTCGGCGGGTGTGGGAGGCCGTAGCCGTCGAGGCGGCGACCCGGCCCGGCATGAATGGCGATGCGCTGCGTACGCTGACCGCCAAGTTGCTGACCGCTCAGGACCTATTCACCAACGCAATGGCCGCGGGTTACCGACAGGAGCAGACTCGCCGGGTCGTGGACGACGAAACCCAGCGGTTCATGCTGATCGACGCGTTGATGCATGGCCGGCTGTTCGAGCGGTGCAGCCTGTGGGAGGCCGCCGACTATCTTCGGCTGCAGAGTACCGGTCCGTTCGTGGTGATCGCCGCAGATATTGCCCGGTTCGGGGTGGACGCCTTGCCGGATATCGAGGCGAAGCTACGCAGCCTGGATGTGTCCTCCGCGTGGCAGGGGCTGCGCGACGTGCAAGTCGGGATCGTGCACGTCAACACCGACCGCCAACTGGCTGCGGCGCTGGCGCTGGTTTCGCGGGTGGCCACCGCCCGGGTGGGTGTCAGCGCGCGCTTCGACGATCTGCGCGACACCGCCCGCGGGCTACGTCAGGCTCGGGTAACGCTGGGGGGCCGGGCCGACCCGGGCTCGCCGGTGTCGGTGTTTGACGGCTCGATCCTGGCTACCGCCGCGGTCAGCGCGCCCGAAGTCATGGTCGAACTCGCAAGCCCCGTCATGGAGTGTTTTTCCGATCTCTCCGATGAAGAGCGCGAGCTGCTGTTTGAGACGTTTCAGGCGTGGCGGGACCACGACGGGTCGATGCGCACCGTTGGGGAGATGCTGTTCTGTCACCCCAATACCGTTCGCTACCGGATGCACCGCATCGAGCAGCGCACCGGCCGTTCCCTGACCCGGCCGCGTGATTTAGCCGAACTGTGTCTGGCCTTCGAAGTGCACCGCCGACTGATGTAGCGATCGTGTGGCGCCGCAACATCATCGCGGCACGACTCGAATTGCGCGCCAAACGCTCTATCGGCGCAGGTGATCTCGTGCTTGCCGCGCTCACCAATGCACCGACAACCGCAGTGTGAACCGCTCGAGCTCGGCGCGTCGAAACTTCGCACAATGCTTGCCGATGGAACGTCATGGCAGCTGCGGTGGAAACCCCGGAATGTATTGCCGGTCAGCATGGTTGGCGGCTGAGAAGCCGGCATCGGCCATCCGGCTGCGTTACGGCGAAGGCAGGATCGACTTGGGCTGGTCCTCACCGTTGCGGTTGGCGCCGTCACTAATCTCTGCTCGAAGATCGTGTCACCCGAAACAATGACGGCCGAGTAGGGAGGACCGACGATTAGCAGAGTGGGGCGGATAGTCCCGGAAGTGATCGTAGGAGCTCCTCGGACGGCAGAAGCCGATCCGAGCGCAAGCTCTCGAATATCTCCGATAACGAGAGGCGGTGACCACATGGTCTTCTCATCCCCGCGCAGCGGCGGGCCGATCAGGTCGCCTGATCACGCGCTCGAGCGGCGGATCTTCGATGCCTACCAGGAGGTTAAACGCGCCCGCCGCGACGGTGATTACGCCAGTATCTGCGGCTGGATGAGCGAAGTCGACTACCTGCTCGACCGCTGCGCCGAACTTCATGCAAAAGCTCGGGTGTCGACGTCCGCATGATCACTGGGCACGAGAAAGGTGCGCTATGAAGGCTCTGCAATTAATTGATTGGAAGACCGATCCGGAGCTGGTCGAGGTGCCGAAGCCGACGCCTGGGCCGGGCGAGGTTGTCGTCAAGATCGGAGGCGCGGGGGCGTGTCACTCCGACCTGCACCTGATGCACGACTTCGAGCCGGGCATGTGGCCGTGGAAGTTACCATTCACGCTTGGCCACGAGAACGCCGGATGGGTTGACTCGGTCGGCTACGGCGTCACCACCGTCTCGAAGGGCGATGCCGTTGTGGTCTACGGCGCCTGGGGATGCGGCAAGTGCAGCCGGTGCCGGCAGGGCTTCGAGAACTACTGCGAGAATCAGGCCGAGGCACCGGTCGTAAACGGCGGCTGTGGGCTTGGTCTCGACGGCGGAATGGCCGAGTACCTGCTGGTGCCCGCCGAGCGGCTGCTTCTGCGCCTGCCCGATGGGCTTGACCCGACTACTGCGGCAGCGCTCACCGACGCTGGCCTAACGCCGTACCATGCGATCCGCCGGTCATGGTTGAAGATGGCGCCGACGTCGACCGTCGTGGTGGTTGGTGTTGGTGGACTCGGGCACATCGCGGTCCAGCTGGTGAAGGCGACGACGGCGGCCAAGGTGATCGCCGTCGACAATCGGCAGGAGGCGCTGGAGCTTGCAACAAAGGTGGGTGCCGACCATGTCGTCACATCGGACGATCAGGCGGCCGACGCCGTCAAGGACCTCACCCAGGGCCACGGCGCCGACGTGCTTTTGGACTTTGTCGGAACCGACGCGACGATCGAACTCGCCCGCACCGCCGCACGCACGCTCGCCGACGTGACGATAGTCGGCCTCGCCGGCGGCACCGTGCCACTGTCGTTCTTCTCGCAGCCGTACGAGGTCAGTATCCAGACAACATACTGGGGATCCCGTATTGAGCTGGCCGAGCTGATCGACTTGGCGGCCCGAGGGCTGGTGCACGTCGAGTCGACCACCTACTCGCTCGACAACGCAGCGCAGGCCTACCGCGACCTGCAGTGCGGGAACGTGCGCGGCCGTGCCATCGTGGTGCCCTGACGCACGCAAGGTCGGTGCGTCGCCGACCCGGCCCCCTAGCGCAAACATCGTTGTGAAAGCCTCTCCGACTCGTGACCGCAGACGCTGACGCTGATCGGCTCGCGCGCATCGACGGGACCTGAGCCGACGAGATGGAGAACAAGCTGTTCGATCCTGAACTGCTGAGCGAAGCCTGGAATCAGTTGCACCCGTCGCATCGTGAGCTGATTCGAAAGGCCCATTATCTGGGATGGACGACGGGCCAAATCGCTGCCGATCTGAATGTCACGGAGCCCGTCGTAAAGTCCCAGCTTCACTGCGCCCTACACACCATGCGGCTCACCTTGACCGACCTAACGCTGCGTTCGCGAACAATGTTCAGACGCAACAGCTCTGGCCGGGCCCCACGAACTGGTCCACGAGGTCTGTAGCCGTGTCGCAAGTCCACTGTTATGAGAGTTGGGGGCACAGTGATCAGCAGGAGGTCACAGGCCCCCGCGTCGTCCCATGCCACTCCTTCACATCACGTGGCACAAGAAATCCAATAATCCGACTCCACGAAAGCGCGGACACACCAAAGTCTCCAAGCTAACCGGGGGAAGGTCCCGCGGGGCTTCTGAAAACTTACGCGCTGGCGGCGCAGGAGAAGCTTCACTGCAGACAACCGTCGCTGCCGATCGCTGTCACCAGTCACATCGACGGCGTCAGCGGCTCGCTCAACAATGGAATTACCTCGCACAGGGGTGAATTGGGCACCCGGTTCGCATCCCAACTGATTACCTGGAGTAAAAGCACATGGTCAACCAACGGATAACGCAATCATCGCTCAAGGAACCAAAAAGGCACCGTGATTGCTTCACAACAGAACGATGGCGGACCTAATGATGGGGTGCGACAACCACTATGAGACAAGGAGATAACCGTGAGACGCTGGATCGAGAATCGGCTGGCCATGCTGATCGCAACCTGCTACGCGGCGGCGATGGAGCGGGCAATTACGGCGCTACCGCATGACGAACTTGCTTAACAGCTTGCGTGAGCCTCAGGTCATCGGCCAGGAGCCGGGCTGTTCCCGTGCAACCGACACGAAACGCAAATTGGCAGAAACCAAGATCAGTGCAACACCCCCAGAACAGTCGACTAGGAACAGCAAGTGAACCACACTGGCGACGACCAGACGTCTCATGACGTCATCGCGCACGCTGTCTCGGCCTTGGGCGCTGAATTCCGCAACGGTTCGGCACTAGCCGGTGCCAAGGACAGCGTGTCCGGACTTGAGCGGGTGCCGACCGGCTCCGCCGTGCTCGTTGTTAGGCGCGGACCCAACGCCGGTTACCGATTTCGGTTGGATCAGCCGGTCACAGCAGCAGGGCGCCATCTCGACAGCAACATCGTCCTCGACGACATAACCGTCAGCCGTCGCCATACCGAAATCCGCTGCGAAAGAGGTGAATTCCGGGTCGTCGATGTGGGCAGCCTCAACGGCACGTACGTCAACGGGAGCCGATCCATTCGGCTGTGCTGACCAACGGCGACGAGATTCGGATGGGGAAGTTCCGGCTGATGTTCTTTGGCGGGCCCGAGACGGGTTGACGCCGCCACCACTGACCGTTCCTGAGCCGAGCCGTCGGCCGACATCGTGGGGGTGATAAGCGCTCGTGCCCTCGGCATCATCGCCGGAAAAGTTACGCCGCGATGGACAGCAGTAGGCTGGCCGCGACCGAGACCAAAAGCATCGAGACCACCGGGATGTAGACGCGCACGTTGTCGCGTTCGACCCGGATATCACCGGGAAGGCGGCCGAACCACGAGAATCCACCGGCCCACACCAGGATGCCCAACGCCGCGATGACGATGCCCGCCATCACGATCAATGGACCTAAGTTTCGTCCCATTGCGGCCTCCGCGCCGTGACCTGCCCGGTGCTCACCAATAGTCCTGTGACGAGCGCCCCGAACACGAACCCTCCGACGTGCGCGAAGAACGCGACGCCACTGCCACCGTTCTTCGCTGCGACCAGTGCGGAGTTTCCCTCGAAGAATTGGTAGAGAAACCAGCCGCCGAGATATAGCCATGCCGGGATTCTGACCGGGAACCACCCCACGAGCGTAAGGATGCTCGAGTTGGGATGGAGCACGAAGTAGGCGCCGAGCACGGCGGCGATCGCGCCGCTGGCGCCGAGGGTCGGTATCTGCCCGTCGGATGCGCTGCCGAAGAGCAGGGTCATCGCGGTCTGCAAAAACATTGCCGCGAATCCGCCGGCGAAGTAGAAGACCAGGTAACCGAGCTTTCCGAACGCGTCCTCGACGTTCTTGCCGAAGATCGCCAGAAACCACATGTTGCCGAGGATGTGATCCCAGCCGGCATGCAGGAACATCGCCGTGATCCAGCTGACACCCCACGGGTAACCCATGTGGCAGGCGTTGTCGACATTGCATGGATAAAACGAGGCCTGGTTGATCGCCGCCTCGGGGTGCGGCAATTCGTAGAACACGAAGACCGCGAAGTTGGCGGCGATCAGCGCGACATTGACCCACGGGAACCGGCGGGCCTGAATGCCATCGGAGTAAGGGATCATGCAAGCCGCTTTCGTTTCGAATGGTGGGCCGACGCATCCGACGTTGCTCCAGCATAAACGGGGGTGCAAGAGTCGAAAGATACTTGATCGACCACGCTTGTCATCACGACCTGGGGCACTTGCGTGCCGGCGGAGCGCAGCCCTAGCGGGCCACGATCACCGGAATGTCGGCTGCCTCTATCACGGCCGTTGTGACCGACCCGAGCAGCATGCCAGGGCTGCCGCCGCGGCCGTGGCCGCCAACGACGAGCAGCTTTGCCGAGCAGGACTTTTCGAGAAGGTGACGCGCCGGGTCGTTGTGCACGACAATGCGCTGAACCGTGACGTCGGGATAGCAGTCCTGCCAGCCAGCCAGTCCATCTGCGAGGACTTGGTGCGCCCTGGATTGCACCGCGGGCCATTCCATGGTGGGCATCGTCGACGTATCGCCGTCGCTCCAGGCGTGCAGCGCCACCAGTTCCACGCGTCGCAGGGAGGCCTCCCCGAAAGCGATTTCAGTGCCCAACTGCGACCCGCCTGAGCCGTCGATCCCGACCAGCACCGGCAGATGCGGCGATGGCAATGATCCCGAATCCGCATCGTGGATCACCGGCGACTGGGCAGTGGGCCAGGTGCACTAAACCGGTGGCGACCGAATCGCTTAGGCTCCCGTCCGAAGCAGCGCGCGGGCGACGGCCGACCACCACCATCTGAGCCTTTTTTGAAAGGTCACCAAGCGTCGGCGCACGCGCCGAATAGAGCAGTTTGCTATTGATAGCAGGGAGGTCGCCACTGTCAGCGCCGTCCTCGATGATCTTGATCGCCTTCGAAAGTATTTGCTGCCCTTCATCCGCATGCTGTTCACGCAGTTCGTCCAGTGTCGGAGCAGTGGTCCAAACCCGTGCAGAGGGGCCGGACGCAGGCATCAGCCCGACACGGACCAGCGTGAGCGGTATCTTGCGCAGTGCTGCTTCATGTGCAGCCCAGCGCACCGTGTTGGCGCCGGGCGACTCTTCCACGCCGACGACAATTCCCAGATCGGTTTTAACACTTGTCATTTCGTCGCCCTCCCCGATTGATACCGGTTAGCGCTGTCTGGATGACGCTAGCCGCCCCGCCTAGCGCCGCCATGGAGCATAAGTCCCCGACGAACTGGCCATACGACACTAATCGGGAGGTTGGTCGTCAGCCGGGGCCGCACCGATAGGTGCGGCCCGCGCTGGGATGACAGACGTCAGGCGGCGGCGGGAACGAGGCGACGAGACGCCAAGCTGGCTGTGGTGGCCGGCCGGTGGTTCCCCTACACAACGTTCACAATGGTGACGGCGGCCGGGATGAGGACGGGGGACAGGATCATCAGGAAGATGATGAATGGCAGCAACATGGCCTTACCTACATTTCTCCGCAAAGGGCTCGGTTGTAATGTGTTGTCGCACTTGCTAATTCGGGATTAGCTGGTGGTCTGGAATGCTGCGTTGCGTTCGTGATGAAAAGGTATCGGCATTAGGTCGGTGCGGCGACGTCGTCAACCAACCAAGTTGCGGCGGATCGTTGTCTTCCGGCGACAAAAAGGCCGCGAACTTGATGCTGGACCAGCCGTCTACCGCAGTGGTCTCGGACCGGCATTGTTCGTGACCCCTGTGCGAAGTGCTTAACGCTGTCACTTGAAACAATCTCTTCGCATCGGCCGCGGACTATCTTTTTGGGATGACAACCAGCGAAAAGACCGTTTTCGAAGGTCCACTGCACCAGCT
>NZ_JBKQTQ010000238.1:0-17779 GCF_052143115.1 Mycobacterium sp. | reverse complement strand
AGCATGGCGGCTCCGCCGTCGCCGGCGACCAGCCCCACCGGCACATGGGGATCGGCGAGATAGCTGCTTTCGCCCATCACCAGCAGATCGGACAACAATGCGATGGAGCACCCGAGGCCGACCGCGGCCCCGTTGACCGCCGACACCAGTGGCTTGCCGAAATTGATGACCGCCTGGAAAACCGTTCGCGCCTCGGCGATCTGGAATGCTCGCGCCTCCGGGTCGTCGATCAGACGGCCGAACATGACCATGTCGCCGCCGGCCGAGAACGCCTTGCCCACGCCGGTGGTGACGACCGCCCGGACGTCATCGTCGGCCTCCAGCGCCTGCCAGATGCCGGCGAAGGCATGGTGCAATTCCTCGTCGACGGCATTGAGGGCGTCGGGGCGGTTGATGCTCACGACGTGTACAGCGCCGGCCTTCTCGACCAGCAGCCACGGGGCGAAGTCTTCGTAGCCGGACAACGTGGAGAGGGCAGACGAACTGGTCATTTCTGAGTTCCTAGCCTTTGTCGTTAGAGAGGATCGTCACGGCCGAGACAGCAGTGGGTCCACCGACGTTGTGCGCCAATGCTATTCGCGCGCCGTCGACCTGATTCTCGGCCTCACCCCGCAGCTGGTTGAACAGTTCGTAGCACTGCGCGACGCCGGTCGCGCCCGGTGGATGTCCCTTGGCCTTGAGCCCACCGCTCGGATTTATCGGGATCGAACCTCCGACGTAGTGTTCTCGACCTTCGACGATCTTGTAGGCCTCGAACCGATTAGCGAAGCCGAGATCCTCATAGCTGATCAACTCCACCCCAGTGAAGCAGTCGTGGACTTCGGCGACGTTCACATCGCGCGGGGTTGTCCCCGCCATAGCCATCGCTGCTTTGGCCGCCCGCACCGTCGGCGGAAACGAGGTCATGTCCGGCTTGTGCTGGTGCATCACCCGGTCCATACCCAGCCCGACGCCACGAACCCACACCGGCCGATCGGTGTAGTGGTCGACGACGTCCTCGGCTACCAGGATCACCGCGGCCGCGCCGTCACTCTGCGGCGTGCAATCGTAGAGCCCGAACGGATCCACCACCATCGGAGCGGCCAGCGCCTGCTCGACGGTGATCTCGTAGCGCAGCTGGGCTTTCGGGTTCGACACCGCATGGAAGTGATTCTTGACCGCAACCATGGCCATGTGCTCCTTGGTGGCCGGCGATTCGTGCAAATAGCGTGCGACGTGCAAGGCGAAGTTGGCCGGCGCCACCAGGCCCAGTGGATAGTCCCACGCCGTATCGCGGGTCATGCCCGCCCATTCCCAGAACGTGGTGTTCGAGGCCGTCTCACGCACCTTGTCCGCACCCGCCACGAGCACCACATCGTAGAAACCGGATGCGATCGCCAAGGTGCCGTTGCGGATAGCGTCATTACCGGTGGCGCAGGCGTTCTCGACGCGGGTCACTGGGATGTCGGTGAGATCGAGGGTGTCCGCCAGAATCCCCGATGGGAAACCGTCGGTGGTCGACAGCTCGCCGAACCAGGCCGCCTCAATGTCAGACTTGTCGATGCCGTTGTCGACGTGTGACACACAATCGGCGTAGGCCATCGGGATCAGATCCTTGATACCCAGCGCAAAGTGTTCGGCGAAAGGCGTCATGCCCGCGCCGACCATCGCCACCCGCCTCACAGCGATGCACCTTGCGATTCGCGGCCCGGCCAGAACGCGTATCCGTAGTCGGGGATGCCCGCACGGGTGGCGATCCTGCGAAGGACGACCGAACCTGCCTGGCCGATACTCGACTCGCCGGCGACGGCGCCGGTCACCTTCAGCAGCACACGTACCGGGCTGTCATCGAGTTGGACAACCGCCAAAGAGTACGGGCTCGGCAGATCCGGAACCGGAATACGGATCGTGGTCTGCGTGTAGATGGTTCCGGTGCGGGGCAACGGCTCCAACCGGTACTCGGTGGCCAGTGCGCCGGCCGAATCGACCCGCGCGCGCGGTGGGAACACCGGCGCCGAGTCGATGCCCGGTCTCTCGTCGAATATTGCTGCCTCCCAGCGCAATTTGGGTTCAAATGCGCGAGCGTAGGCGGCCAACGAGATGGGAATCCCAGTGCCCTCGGCGGTGTTGGTTTTGGGCAGTTCACCCACGAGCGTCTCGTCACGCCTCACCACGGGCGCGATCACGGTGTTCGTCAGGTGCGCGACGGTCACCATCGACTGCTCGATCGCGAGAATCAGTCCGTCGGAGCGACTTTCCAACGCAGCCGCGATTAGCCGGATCACTCCGGCGGCTGAAGCGCTCGGGTCTTCGTGAGCGGCAACGGTATCGAAGCCCAACCCGAGTTCCTTGAGAGTCACACCAGCAACCACCGCAACGACTCGTGAGTCGGCGAGATTGAGGCGGGCCAGCGTCGATTTCACACCGACCTCGCGTTGCAACCGCGGATCGGCATAGGTGTGGCGGGCGCCGTCCTGGCCACGAACCAAGGTGGGCAGACTGCGATTCTGCCGGGCGACGGACGTGATGGCGGCACCGCCATCTCCCAGCAGAGCGGCCGCCGCACCTGCGGCGTTGTCAGAGTCGTCGGCGGCGATGACAAGCGTGCCCGCGTCGCCGGCAACAAGCTGGTCCAGCACCGCCGGAGCACCACCAAGCACCTCGGTGACCTGTACATCGGCAGGCAGCGATAGGCCGGCCAGCAGGACCGCACCGTTACCGCCCTCCAGTAACGGGAAGTCCCGCGACACGATCACGACACGATGCGCGGAGGCGTTTGGATCGGCGGCGCGCCCCGCTGCCACCGCCATGGTGAGAGCGTCTTCATCCGGACCCGGCACTCGCCGGTCGTGCTGACGCCATGGGGGCAAGTAGGTGCCCACAGATTGGATCTCACTCACAGCCGTCAGCCCTCGCTCGCATGCTATTCGGTATCCTTAATAAGGTATATAGTTATAGCATTCTGGGCAAGCACGGGCCGCACTGCATCAGGAATGACGAAAGGACCGCGGACCTGACACAGGACTTCTATCTGCCCCGTGCTGCTGCCGGCGTTACCGTCGACCCCTTGAGCGTGTTCGAGAAACTGACCCTCAGCGAACCCGAACTGACGGCACTACGGGCGTCGGTTCGGGACTTCTTGCGCAACGACCGCGCTGAGTTCGGCTGGCAGCCGACGGTCGACGCATGGTTGTCGCGATGGGACGAGGCCTTCAGCGCCAGACTCGGCGACGCCGGCTTCCTGGGTTTGACCATCCCTACCGTCTACGGCGGACAGGGACGCAGCCACCTCCAGCGCTACGTCGTGACCGAAGAGCTGCTCACCCACGGCGCTCCGGTGGCTGCGCACTGGGTGGCCGACCGCCAAGTTGCGCCCGCAGTGATGATCTACGGCACTGACGAACAGCGACAACGGATTCTGCCGCGGATCGCGAAAGGACGCTTGTTCTCGGCGATCGGGATGAGCGAGCCGCAGGCCGGCTCCGACCTCGCCGCAGCTTCGACCAAGGCCAACCGCGTCGACGGCGGCTGGATACTCACCGGCAGGAAGATCTGGAGCAGCGGCGCACACCGCGCCCACCAGATAGTGGTGCTGGCTCGATCCAGTCCGGTCGAGTCACAGCAGCGGCACTCCGGCTTCAGCCAGTTCATCGTGCCGACCGATGCGCAAGGGGTACGCATCGAGCCGATCGTCTCGATGGACGGCGACCATCATTTCAGTGAGGTCGTATTCGAGGGCGTGTTCGTCCCCGATGCCGACGTGCTCGGCGAGATAGGGAACGGCTGGCTTCAAGTGACGGCCGAGTTGTCATTCGAGCGCAGCGGTCCCGAGCGGATCCTGTCCACCGCCCCTCTCATCGGGGAGTGCCTGTGCGCACTGTCGGAATCCCCATCGCCGCCGGACCGCCGCACCGTGGCCGATGTCGGTCACCTGCTGGCGCGCCTGATTTCCCTTCGCCAGCTGTCGATCTCGGTCGCACGCTCCCTGTCCGATGGTGTCGACCAGACCAACCGGGCGGCGCTGGTCAAGGATCTCGGTACCCGCTTCGAGCAGGAGTCGGTGGAGGCGGTCGCCGGTCTTGTCGACGGCCTTCCTCTGGAACCGCGGCTTCGCGCCATGCTCGACGCCGGCCGGTTGCACAAGCCGATGTTCACGCTGCGCGGCGGCACGAACGAGGTACTGCGGGGCATAGTCGCGCGAGGGATGGGATTGCGTTGAGTACGTGGCTCTCCGGTGGGGTGCTCGACAATGCACCAACCAACGATGACTCAACCGAGCTGCGTCAGCTCGTCGACGACATCGGTCGCCGGTCCTTCGATGCGCGCATCGGCCACCGGGGCCACCCCGACCACTTCGACGACGCCCTCTGGCGCGCACTGGCCGAGACCGGCCTGGACCGGCTGACCAGCACACCCGACCTCGGGGCGACCCCCGCCGACGCCGCGGTGGTTCTCCGCGGGCTGGCGCGCCATGCCGGGGCGGTACCGATCGCCGAGACCGACCTGATGGCGTGCTGGCTCGCGGGCGAAGCGGGGTCCGAGGCGCCACCGGGGCCGTTGACGGTCGCGATCGCGCGGGGCGCCATGTCGAACGGCACAATCGCCGGAACAGCGGCCCGGGTGCCGTGGGCGCAGCAGGCGGCCGCCGTCGTTCTGGCAGTGCGCACCTCGGACGCGCTGCACGTGGGGATCATGCATGAACCCGAGATCGAGGCCAGTCACAATCTGGCCGGCGAACCCTGCGGGACAGTCGAATTCGCCATCTCGACCGATCAGTTGATCGCGCTGCCCACGCCGATCGCCGACGAGTTGTCCTGTCGCGGTGCATGGGCGCGCTGCTGCCAGACGATCGGCGCCCTAGACGCCGCCGCCGAACTCACCGTTGCTCACACCCGGGAACGATCGCAGTTCGGGCGTCCATTGAGCGCCTTCCAGGCGGTGCAACATGCCCTGGCCAACATGGCCGGTGACATCGAACGCGCACGCGCGGTAACGACAGTGGCTGTCGCCGCAGCCGACGAATACGGTTTCGCCGCTCCGCAGACCCGCCACGCCGTCACGGTCGCAAAGGTCGTGCTCGGGCAGGTGGTTGATCCGGTGACTACGATCGCCCATCAGCTACACGGCGCCATCGGCGTCACCGCGGAACACCCACTCTGGCTCGCGACCTTGCGCGCGCAGGCCTGGATCGACGAGTTCGGTAGCACGACCGAGCATGCCTACCGGCTGGGCGCTGCCGGCATTGCGACGCAAGCCCTGTGGGACATCGCCATACAGTGACGAGAACTCGAAGAACCCGAGCACTTCGGCGCAAGCTGGGCTGTGGTGCACGGGGACGCGTCGTCAAATATGCCGCCGGCTTCATATCGGCCTTAGGCGCGACCGTGCATCGAAGTGCGTCAACAAGAGTGTGACGGAAAGGAACCCGATGTCGTCCACGTCCCGACGGATCGCAGAATCGTCCACCACCGCGGTGGTTTGTGTGGAGTGCCAGAACGGCGTGATGGGACCCAACTCGGTGCTCCCGGCGCTTGGTGCCGACACCCGAGATTTGGTAGGCAACATCGGTCGGGTGCTGACCGCAGCACGAAGCAGTGGGGTCGTGGTTATCCACGCCACCTTCGAGGGCCTGCTCGGAAGCGACCATGTCGGCTCGGCACGGATCTGGCGCGCTCTTGGGCCGGCCACCGAGGGGTGGACGCCCGGCAGTGCACCCACCCAGGTCATCCCGGAATTGCTGGGGCCCGACGACCTCGTTGTCGCCCGCCATCATGGGTTGTATCCGACTCTCGACACCGAATTGCTGCCAGTACTGGCCAGCCTCGGAGTGCGCACCGTCGTCCTTGCCGGTGTGTCACTGAATCTCGCGCTACCCTTCACCGCCGGCCACATGTCCCAGATGGGGTATCGGGTGGTCGTGCCCCGCGACGCCGTCGGCGGCACTCCCCCCGTCTACGCCGACTTAGCAATCACGCACACGATGGCGATGTTGGCCACGATCACGACGATCGAGGCGCTGACCGCGGAGTGGGCGTCAGGATGACATCAAAGAGGTCGAGCACCTGCTCACGATTTTTCGCGCCGACGTGACGCGACTCGCGGATACACCGAAGGGATGTTGATGGCATCAGAGCTACGAAAGCGGCTCGACCTCAGCTTGGCCGACGGATCTGGCGTCGGTTACGTTCTGCGACTTGTCGATAGCGCTCGCCCAAGTCGTCGGTATGCCTGGCAACGGTGGTGGCGATAGTCTGCTCGGCCGCCAGGGCGGGGTTGATGATCGCGGCAGCTCCAGTCACGTACATCGCTTTGAGCCCCTGCATGACTGGTGGCGATACTTCACAGATTTGCGTTGCCAACTCGACAATCCGATTCAGCAGCTGCGTGTGTGCAACGACCTCTGTGACCAGACCCATCGTCTCCGCTCGAGAGGCATCGATGACCTCACTGGTCATCGACAGCCTTCGGGCCATACCGGCTCCGATAATGCCGGGCAGCCGCGCAGTCATGCCTGCACCGGGCAGGATTCCCACCCGGGCATGGGTGTCGGCGAAGACGGCTTGATCGGACGCCACGAGAAAGTCGCACCCGAGTGCCATCTCCATGCCGCCGGTAATCGCCGCCCCGTTTATCGCTCCGAGGACCGGCTTGCTCAACTGGGCGACCTTGGTGATGCAGTTCTCGGCGTGAAGCCGTTCGAAATAGGCCGCCCCATCGCGCTGCACCTGCTTGAGATCCAGTCCGGCACAGAACGCCGGATCCGCGCCTGTCAGCACGACTGCACGCACGGACATATCGCGATCGGCGTCGATCAAAGCAGCGTGCAAGGCGCTGATCAAGTCGGTGTTCAACGCGTTTCGCGCCTCGGGACGGTTCATCGTCAGCACCCGGACCGCGCCGCGGTCCTCCAGCAAGACAAGCTGGTTCAAGGCAACCATGATGCGGGCCTGGAGAATTCGTTATCGCTCATGTAGGCCACGCCCATGTCCCTAAACCCACGCGAGCTCGACCTTTTGCCAACCGTTCAGCAGCGCCGTCGGGTTGCGTTTCAGCGTTCCGGCTATCTCGAGCCGGTCGAGGTACGGAAGTAACCCGCCGACCGCGGCGCGCACCTCCTGACCGGCGAGGTGCGCACCCAAACAGAAGTGGATGCCGTGCCCGAATGCCAAGTTCTTGCCAGGGGGCCGGGTGATCAGGAAGCGGTCGGGATCATCGAATCGGCGCGGATCTCGGTTGGCCGCAGCCATATGCAACGCGATAATTGCGCCCTTGGGGATTGGGGTGCCGGCGATCTCGTTGTCTTCGGTCGCCTCACGGAAGGCGAATTGGATCGGGGAGGTCAATCGATTGGCTTCGTCCACCGCATTGGGCAGCAGTCCGGGATCGTCGAGCAACAACTTGAGCTGGTCCGGGCAAGAGAGGAGCTCGACCACGGTGTTGCCGATCAGATTCGTCGTCGTCTCGTTGCCGGCGACCATGATGGTGATTGCGACCATCAGTGTTTCGACATTGCTTAGCGACTCGTTGTCGATCGCCGCCACCATGGCACTGACCAAGTCGCCCTTGGGTTCTGCGCGACGTTCCTCGATGAGTGGAACGAAATACGTGCTGAACTCTTTGATCGTTGCCAACATCAATTCGTTGCGCTCGGCGGGGCTGCTGAACACCCCACCCGCTGCAGCGGCGAACGCGTCCGACCAGCGCTTGGCCTGGCTGTAGTGGTTGCCGTCGATGCCGAGGATGTGGCAGATCATTTCGACAGGCAGCGGAACGGCGAAGCGCTCCACCACGTCGAAGGCGGGTTGGTCCTCGATTCCGGCCAAACAGCGCAGGACGATCTCCTCAATCGCAGTCGCCATCTCCTTGATGCGCGGCGGCGTGAATCCCCTGCTGACGATGCGGCGCATCCGGGTGTGTTGGGGCGGGTCGGCCGCGGCGATGGTCTTCGCGGAAGCCATCTCGGCCATGTCCACCGGGATGCCCGCGGCCAGCGCGAGCAATCGCTCGACCACCTCGGGTTTCATCTCTTCATCGGGCGGCGCGGATCCCTCGTAGGGGTTGGGTCGCGACGAGAACTGCTGCGGATTCGACTGGACCGCCTTGACATCGTCGAACCGCGACACCACCCAGATGTCAGAGCTGGTGTGGTAGACGGGAAATCGCTCCCGCAATTCGGCGAGTACCTGCGGCAGCTGATCTCGTGGTCCGGGCTTGAACGGGTCGAACATGAAATCGGATCCATTCGCACTCATCGTGTCTCGGTCAATGTTTGCCTCAGTTCCAAAAGCGGTACAGCGTGCGGGCATTGAGCTCGACGATCTTTCGGGCCTCATCGTCGGGCACATCGACGAGGTGCTCTGCAAGCAACTTGCGGGTGTGCGGCCAGTTGGAGTCCGAGTGCGGATAGTCGCTTTCGAACATGATGTTGTCGATGCCGATCCGGTGCCGTTGCTCGATACCCGACTGGTCGGAGATGAAACAGCCGTAAATGTGCTCCCGGAATAGCTCGGAGGGAAGCTTGTCGGCGTTGATGTTGCACCAGTACTTGTGTCGGCCCCAGGAGTAGTCGATGCGTTCCAGTAGATACGGCATCCAGCCGATGCCGCCCTCAGAAAGCGCTACTTTGAGCTTGGGAAACTTGTAGAACACGTCGGACATCAACAGGTCGACGGTTGCCATCATCGAGTTCACCCCGAAAAGCGCGATGCTGATGAACATATCGCCGTCCGGCGCGAGCCCCTGCGGCATGCCGCCGGAGCCGAAGTGCATCGACAGCGGAAGTTCGGCTTCCTCGCAGATGCGCAGGATGGGATCCCAATGGTCGGTGTGGAACGACGGCAAGCCTAGTTTGTGCGGCGCCTCGATAAACGAAACCGACTTCGCACCCTTGGCGGCGGTGCGTTCGATCTCGGCCACCGACGCGTCGATGTCCCAGAATGGGACCATGATCAACGGGATCTGGCGCTCGGGAGCATAGGCACACCACTCATCGAGGATGAAGTCGTTGTAGGCGCTGATGCACAGCTTCGCGAAGTCCTTGTCCTCGGCGGCGTAGAACGTGCTGCCGGCGAATCCGCCGAAGTTCGGAAAGCACAGTTGGGCCCAGGTGCCCTCGATGTCCATGTCCTTGATGCGGTCGGCGATGTGGTGGCAGCCGGGCAGCATGTCGTCGTAGCTGCGCGGATCCATCCCGAAATCGCGCGGATGCTTACCCGCCACCGCGTTGAGAGCGAAGTTGCCGGATTGCTTGCCCTCGTAGAGCCAGGTGTCGTTTCCGTCAGGGAGCTTGACGATGCGTGGCGCCACGTCTTCGTACTTTGAGGGCAGCCGGTCAAGCCAAACCCGCGGGTGCTCGATGACATGGTCGTCGACCGAGATGATTCGTGCGTCTTCGGGAAGCATGTGATCTCTTTCTGAGAGGCATCGCATCTCAACAGTAGAACGCTACCTGCGCCAGATGCAACGGGCATACTATGCTGACGCCGCGGTGAAGTAACCGCATGTGCTGGGAGGCGGTTGATGGTCATGCTGCGTCGAGAAGCACTCGACCCCGAAATTCGCGAAGCCGTCCGCGATCTGCCCGATTTCGTCTTCTCCACCGAGACCGTGCCGATGATGCGTCAGAACGCCCCGTTCCCGCCCGTGCCGGCACCCGACATCGAGTGCGTCGACCTCACAACCCATCCCGACGGGGGGGTCGCGCTGACCCTGCTGCGTCCCCGCGGCGCTGCCGGTGACCTGCCGACCCTGTACTGGATGCATGGCGGCGGGACGGTGATCGGAAACCGCTTTATGGATAACGCCCGCCTCAACGAGTGGTGCCGCTCGCTGTCCTGCGCCTGCGTCAGCGTCGAATACCGGTTGGCACCGGAAGCGCCCTATCCGCTGCCACTAGACGACTGCGACAGCGGACTGAGGTACATCGTTGATCACGCGGCCGATCTGCGGTTGGACCCGCGCCGTATCGGGGTCGGTGGACGCAGCGCCGGCGGGTTACTGGCCGCCGCTCTCGGGCTGCGTTGGCGGGACCAGAGGCTCGATGGTCTGGGATTCGCATACCTCGAATACCCGATGCTCGATGACCGGATGACCACGCCGTCGAGCGCGCTCGACGGCCTTCCAATGTGGAGTCGGGAGTCCAACGCATTCGGCTGGCGCAGCTATCTGGGCGAGCGCTACGGAACAGACGACGTGCCGCCGGACGCGGTTCCCGCCAGGGCCGCCGATCTGGCGGGCCTACCGCCGACCTTCATCAGCGTGGGCACGGCGGACTGCCTTCGAGACGAGTCGATCGATTTTGCCGCTCGCCTGTGCCGGGCCGGCGTGCCGACGGAGCTTCACGTCTACGCCGGCGCGATTCACGGGTTCGATATGTTCGCCGACTGCGCAGTGGCCAAATGCGCCGCGCGCGACAGTGCGGATTGGTTGGCCCGCCAATTCCGCTGACGTGTCAGCGGCGTGGACGGCTGCGGGGTAGCCCTAACCTGTTCTCGACGATCAGGCTGCGCAGCACTTCGCTGGAACCGCCGTAAATCGTCGTTGCGACTGCGCTGCGGTAATGGGCATCCAGCGCGCCGTCAACGGGAGCCTCTGGGTCAGTCCAATCCAGCATGCCCGCGGTTCCGGCGATATCGGCGGCGGCGGCGGACGCCCGCACATAGCTTTCAGGACCGAACAGCGCCGACACCGGGCCCGGCTTGTCGCCTTCGGCGTCCAGGAACGCCACCCGCAAGGCGAGCAGATCGGCTACCTCGGCCTGCATCGCCACATGGGCCAGGCGCTCGCGCACCAGGGGATCGTTGATGAGCGCGGTGCCGTCCGTTCCCCGATGCGTGCGGGCGAATTCGAGCGCATCGGCTGCCACCAATCCCGTCCGTGAGGCGGGCGCGACGTTCTGCTCGGCCTCCAACGCGGCCAGCATCACCGAAAAGCCCTGGTGCGCTTCGCCAACCCTGTTGGCGTCGTCGACCCGCACGTCGTTGTAGAACACGATGTTGGTGCGTTCATGGCCCATGGTGTGCACCGGCCGGATTTCGATACCGGCTGAATCCAGCGGTACCAGCAGCATCGTCAGGCCCCGGGTGCCGGCGGACCCCGGCGCCGAGCGGGTGAGCAGAAAGCAGTAGTCGGCGAGATGCGCGAAGGTGGTGAAGATCTTCTGGCCGTTGACGATCCAATCTTCACCGTCTCGCTCGGAGCGGGTCGCGCAGGCGAAGACATCAGATCCGCCCGCGGGTTCGGTGTAGCCGAGGCAGATAAGAATCTCGCCAGCCGCAACGCTCGGCAAAATCCTGGCCTTCAGCTCTGCTGAGCCCGCGGCCCTGATCGCGTTGGCGGGCAGCATCGTCGTCCCGGGCCCGATCGTAGGAACGCCTCCCCGGCGCAGCGTATCCAACAGCACAGCGGTCTCGAATTGATCGAGTCCGGCCCCACCCTGCACCACCGGCCAGGCCGGGGCGATCCATCCGCGCTCCCCCAGCTTTCGCGTCAGCTCCCGGTCGGCACCGTCTCCGGTGCGTCGCTCGTTTTCGATCACCGCGCGGGTGACATACCGTGCGACGAATTCTTCTGCTGCGCTGCGGATTCGGGCCCAGCTCGCGGGTTCGCTGAAGTCCATGGCTCAGTGACTTCCTGTGCTCACCGGGCCGAAGCGCCTGTCAGCAAGGGTGAGCAGTTCGCGCCGCGGATCGGCGAATGCGACCGCCCACGCTTTGGCGCGTCGGTAGTAGAGCTGGATGTCGTACTCCTCCATGAAGCCGTACCCGCCGTGGACGTGAAGGCTGTGTCCGGCTGCCTCATATGCGGTCTCGGCGGCGAATACGAACGCCATCGAGGCCAACGCCGGCCCGTCAGCTTGCCCCGAATCCATCGCCCAACAGGCCTTTTGGATCAACAGTTGTGCCCCGTCCAACGCCGCGACAGCGTCGGCGAAGGGGTGAGCGACGGCCTGATACATCGCGATGGGCTGCCCGAACGCGTGACGCACCTTCGCGTAATCAGAGCCGATGCGCACGGCCTCGGCGGCCAGTCCGATCAGTGCCGCCGCCCGCAGCACGCGGACCTCATCAAGGGCTGTGGCGAACATCGTCCGGGCCGAATCGCCCTCGGCCAGGCAGCGGCGCTCGCAGCCTTCGGGCCATCGGGCCAACGCCAACCCGCCGAAGTTGGGCCGTGGGGTTCGGGCCAGCCCGGCCGGCCGTATCGCATAAAGCAGAGAACCCCCCTCGACGGCGAGAATCGCATCCGCGATCGCTCCGTCGACGAGCAGTTGCTTCTCGACCGGTCCAGGTCCGGTGGCCAGCGACACGATAGACGAGCCGGTCAGCACCGGGCCGATCAGCTCCTTTTCCCCAAGCCGGCCCAGCAGTCGCGCCGCGGCCGCGGTCTCGGCGATCGGTATCGGGGCGAGGCGGCGGCCCGCCTCCTCCGCTACTAGCGCCAGCTCGAGCAGACCCCCGCCCACGCCGCCGCAATCCGACGCCACGCCGATCCCGAGCGCTTCCGTCTCGCTGAAGCGCCGCCACAGGTCCTTGTCCAAGCCCGACGACTCCGCCGCCCGGACGCGCTGTGGCGTCGCCTCCTTCCGGAAGAGCGCTGCGAAAGTCTCGCGGACCGCACGTTGCTCTTCGCTCAACCGCAGGTCCACACCAGATTCCTCCCGTGTCCGAGGGCTCGACGGCAAGAGCGGGACTGCCGTACCGAGCACATTACTCCTGGCGGAGTTGGTACATGCAAAAAAGTAGCGCATTGTTCTCTTCTTACGCACTCGATGTTACTGTCGAGCGCAATAGGCACGGCCGACCGAGGAGTTCGACGATGACACAGAAGCTGGGTTTTCCGGTCTTCGACGGCGACAACCATATGTATGAGACTCGCGATGCGTTGACCAAATTCCTTCCATCCGAGTACCGCGGTGCGATCCGATACGTCGAGGTCGACGGCCGCACGAAGATCGCCACCCTCGGCCAGATCAGCGATTACATCCCCAACCCGACCTTCGATAAGGTCGCCGCGCCGGGCGCCCAAGAGGACTACTTCCACAACGGCAACCCGGAAGGCAAGAGCCACCGGGAGATCCTGGGCAAGGCGATCGAGGCAACCCCCGCGATGCGTGAGCCGGGACCCCGGCTGGCGCTGCTCGATGAACAGGGCATCGACAAGTCGATGATGTACCCGACGCTGGCCAGCCTGGTCGAGGAGCGGTTCCGGGATCACCCCGAAGCGACGCACACGATCATCCACGCGTTGAACCAGTGGCTGGACGAGACATGGTCTTTCAACTTCAAGGACCGGATCTTCACCACTCCGATCATCACCCTGCCGATCGTCGAGAAGGCGATCGAAGAACTGAACTGGGTGCTCGAACGGGGTGCCCGCGCGGTCTTGATTCGGCCGGCCCCGGTTCCCGGACTGCACGGTCCGCGCTCGTTCGCCCTTCCAGAGTTCGACCCGTTCTGGAAGCGGGTCAGCGATACTGGCGTGCTGGTCGTCATGCACGCCTCAGACAGCGGCTACTCTCGCTACGCCAACGACTGGGAAGGCGGCGGCGAGTTCCGTCCCTTCCAGCCCACTCCATTCCGCTCGTACTACAGTCTTGCGCGCAACCCGGCGGAGGACGCCGTCGCGGCGCTGGCCTGCCACGGTTTGCTCACCCGCTTCCCAGAGCTGCGTATCGCTATGGTGGAGAACGGAACAACATGGTTGCCAAGGCTTTTCAATAATCTCAGCGATACGCACAAGAAAATGCCCCAGCTCTATAGCGAGGACCCGCTGGAAGCGATCCGGCGCTGCGTCTATTTCAACCCGTTTTGGGAAGAGAATGTGGTCGAGCTCGCGAAACTGGTGCCGATCGACCACATCTTCTTCGGCTCGGACTACCCACATCCCGAGGGCCTGGCCGAACCGCTCAGCTACGCGGATCGCCGTCGCGAACTGGGCGACGACGAAATCGCCATAGTAATGGGCGGAACGCTGTCGAACGCGATGCGGGTGGACGCCTGAGATGTCAACGGATCGGAGCGCGCCGCACGCAACGAGAACGCGTGAAGACGGCGCCCCGGCGGAGTTCAACCCGTACTCGGATGTCTTCTTCGACGATCCGTATGAGACCTACCGGTGGATGCGCGATGAGGCGCCGGTCTACTACAGCGAGCGCTGGGACTTCTACGCCCTGACCCGCCACGAGGATGTTGTTGCCGCGCACCGGGATTGGGAGACGTTCAGCAGCGCCTACGGGGTGACCTTGGATGCGCTGTCGATGCGGCATCGGTTCAGCACCAACATGTTGATCATCATGGACCCCCCGGAGCATGAGCGACTGCGCAAACTGGTGCGGCAGGTGTTCACCAAGGCAGCGATCGCCAATCTGGAGCCGCTCGTGGTGGAGGTCGTGACCTCCTATATCGACGCGCTGAAGGATAGGAAAAACTTCGATGTGGTGGCCGACTTCGCCGTCCTGTTCCCCGTGGAGATCATCTCCTCGATGCTCGGCGTCCCAGCCGGCGAACGACAGCAGATCCGGTTGTGGACCGACGGATTCCTGCACCGGGAGGAAAACAACCCGTTCGCCACGGAAAGTGGCGTGGCCGATTCGATGGCGATGGGCGAGTACTTCCTGGAGCTCGCCCATGAGAAACGCCGTAACCCCGACGACCTGATCATCAGCAGACTGGTCACAGCCACCTACGAGGATGAGGCGGGGGTGACGCACCGGCTCAGCGACGACGACATCGCCACGTTCGCGGTGCTTCTGGCCGCGGCCGGTAGTGAGACCGTCACCAAGTTGGTGGGCAACGGAGTGATGGCCTTTCACCGCAACCCCGACCAGTGGGAGTTGGTGCTCGCTGATCCCACACTGATTCCCGGCGCGATCGAGGAGATGTTGCGGCTTAATCCGCCATCCCAGTATCAGGGGCGTTTCGCCACCCGCGACGTCACCCTCGACGGCGGGACGATTCCGGCGGGCTCCCCCACGTTGTTGGTCACCGGAGCCGCGACCCGTGACCCGCGGGCCTACCAGCAGCCCGACGCGTTCGACATCCGGCGCGGCGGGGCCACCACGCTGGCATTCGGCTACGGCGCGCACAGCTGCCTCGGGTCTTGGCTCGCGCGACTCGAAAGCCGCGTTGCCTTCCAGCACCTGCAGCAGCACTGGCCGCGCTTCGAGGTCGACACCGACGGCCTGCGCCGGGTCACCATGTCCAACGTCGCCGGCTACTCCCACATCCCCGTCCACGTCGGCTGATGGCCGGAGTCCTTGCGGCAGTGGACGATTCGACACCGAACGGTATGCCGGCCAGCATCCCCGAGCTCCTGCGAATCAGGCGCGCCGAAGCCGACGGCGAGTTCCTCGTCACTGACGACGAGCGACTGACGTTCGGCGAAGCCGACACCGCGTCAATGGAGTTGGCCGACGCGTTGCTGGCCTCCGGTGTCGGCAAAGGGACCCGGGTCGGGATCTTGTTCGCCAACTGCGCCCAGTGGCTCATCTCCTGGCTCGCGGCCGCACGAATCGGCGCACTCACCGTTCCCCTGTCGACTTTCGCACCCGGTGCAGAACTCGCGCGGCTGTTGCGGCACACCGACGTGCAGACAGTACTCATGGGCCGATCCATCGCCGACCGCGACCTCGTCGAACGCATGCAGGACGCGCTGCCAGGCCTCACCGACGGGGGGGCCGTGATTGCCGAGCCGGCAGCGCCCTATCTGCGCCGGATCCACGTCTGGCCGGGGTCTGAGCGCGCCTGGGCCTCACCGTGGCCGCGGCACACGGAATCGGCTGCATCGCTTACGTATTCGGCCGAAGGCGAGGTTGTACCCGCGGATGACCTCGTCGTGGTCAGCACATCCGGGACGACGGCGCTGCCGAAATCCGTCGTGCACTCGCACGGGAGCTTGGTACGCCACGCCTACATTCTGGCGCGCCATCGCGGCGTCACCTCGACCGACCGCATCTATTCGCCGATGCCGTTCTTCTGGGTGGGCGGCCTGACGATGGTTGTGCTGCAGGCGCTTTCGGCCGGCGCGGCTATCCTCGCGCAGGATGTATTCGAAGCGGGTAGCACGCTGGCACTGTTGGAGCGGGAACGGGCGACGTTCATCTCATGCTGGTCGCAGGCAAGCCGGGCCATGGCCGACCATCCCGACTTCGCCAACCGCGACCTATCAAGCGTACGGGGCGGCACCATGCTCGAGGCGTTGCCACCCGACCGGCGGCCACGCGAGCCTGACCTCGCACCCAACCTGCTGGGCATGACCGAGACCGGCGGCCCGCACACGATGGTCGAGGTGCCCGACACCCCGCTACCACCGGAACTGCGTGGCTCATTCGGGATTCCGCTACCGGGATTGGTGCAGCACCGGATCGTCGAACCCGCCTCCGGCACCGAGGCGCCCGACGGCCAAGAGGGCGAGATACACGTTCGCGGTCAGATCGTGATGAGCGGTATCTACAAACAGGAACGCCACGAGGTGTTCGGCCCCGACGGCTGGTATGCCACCGGGGATCGGGGGTGGTTCGACGATGCCGGCCACCTGCACTTCACCGGCCGCGCAAGCACTCTCATCAAGACCGCGGGATCCAACGTGTCGCCGGCTGAGGTCGAATCCGTGTTGGATTCGATCCCTGAAGTCCTGCATAGCTTTGTGGTCGCCCTACCGCACCAGGTTCGCGGGCAGGTAGTCGGGGCCGCTGTCGTGCCCGCCAACGGTGCGCAATTGTCGGTCGAGAGCGTCGTCGCCCACGCTCGCCGCAACCTGTCGTCGTTCAAGGTTCCCACGGTCGTTCGCCTTGTCGCGGAGGCCGATCTGCCCATGCTTCCCACCGGCAAAGTCGACCGCCAAGGACTCGTGCGGGTCCTGACCGCCGATTGACCCGTTGTGATTGGCCGCGATCTGATCGGAGAACGAGCATGACATCCAAAGTCGTTCAATGGGGTACCGGCAATCTCGGAAGGTCGGCGGTGCAAAGCATCCTCGAGCCTCCAACTCTGGCTACTGTAAGAGTGCGCGCGAGCACTGCCGAGTTCACACCGAGGCAAATGGCAGCGTCATGGTGGCACCCAAACACAATGCACACACTGCAGGGGAAGGCATGAGCGGCAGCGATATTGATAATTCGGAGATCGCCAAGTGGGATCCCGCCTTCAGTGAGCTGTTCACGAAAGTGGTCGGGTCGATTGTCAAGCGGTGGTTCCGGGCGGAGGTGCGGGGCTTGCAATCCTTCCCGCCGGCCGGCGGCGCGTTGGTGGTGCACAACCACTCCGGCGGCGCGCTGACGCCCGATCCGCTCATCTTCGCCCCTGCCTTCTACAACGAGTTCGGATACGACCGCCCTGTCTACACCCTCGCCCACTACGTGGTGTTCTTTACCCCGTTCCGCGGATACCTGGGCCGCCTCGGCGCTATCCATGCCAACCGGGACAACGCTGCTAAGGCATTGCACTCGGGTGCGGTCGTGCTGACGTTTCCCGGTGGCGACTATGACGCCTACCGGCCGACGGTGACCCAGAACGTTATCGACTTCCACGGCCGCACCGGATATGTCAAGACCGCCATTGCAGCCGGTGTGCCGATCGTGCCCGTTGTGTCGATCGGCGGCCAGGAAACCCAACTTTTCCTGGCCCGCGGCACTTGGCTGGCCAAGCGATTGGCTCTCAAGCGCTTTCGGGGGGAGATTCTGCCGCTTTCCATCGGTTTCCCATTCGGCCTGACTGTGCTCTTCCCCGCCAATCTGCCGTTGCCGACTAAGATCGTTACTCAGGTGCTGGAGCCGATCGACATCTTCGCCCAGTTCGGCAAG
>NZ_JBKQTQ010000237.1:0-7375 GCF_052143115.1 Mycobacterium sp. | reverse complement strand
CACGCTGGCCGGCGCCGAAAAGTTCCCGCCCACGATGGTGGCCACCGAGTCCTACGCGCCCAATGCCGCACTGGCCACCAAACTGCTGCATCCCCGCGGTGTCATGGTGGTGGACACCATCGACAGGTCACCGCTGCCGTTCGCCGACGACGCGTTCGACCTAGTGACCAGCCGCCACCCCAACAACGTGTGGTGGACCGAAATCGCCCGCGTCCTCCAGCCGGGCGGCATCTACTTCGCCCAGCACATCGGGCCCGCAACACTGTCTGAACTGGTCGAATACTTCATGGGTCCGCAGCCACAGGCAGGCCTGGAGCGCCATCCCGACGCCCAGATCGCAGCGGCGAAAGCCGCCGGCCTACAGATCATCGACATACGCATGGAACGGCTACGCGCCGAATTCTTCGACATCGGTGCCATTGTCTACTTCCTCCGCAAAGTCATCTGGATAGTGCCCGGTTTCACGACCGACGACTACCGCGAACGGCTACGCGAACTGCACGACTACATCACATCCCACGGCCCCTTCATCGCCCACTCCACCCGGGTCCTCATCGAAGCCCGCAAACCGGCATGAATATGACGCCCAAGCAGCTCATGACCGAGGCATGCCGACTGGCCATGGAGTCAGTCACTACCGGGTGGGGTGGCCCGTTTGGGGCCGTGATCACGAAAGATGGACGGATCATCGCCTGCGGCCAGAACCGCGTCCTGCTCACCGGCGATCCCACCGCGCACGCCGAAATCGAAGCTATCCGCGCAGCTTGCGCCAAGGCCGCGCCAGCCGAAGATGGCCAGTGGCCCAGACCGCTCATCGGCCACGAGATGTACATCAGCAGCGAACCGTGCCCCATGTGCATGAGCGCCGTTTACTGGTCCGGCATCGACGCCGTCTACTTCGGCCAGGACCTTGAGGCGGCTCACCGAATCGGCTTCGAAGACGCCGCCCAGTACCGTGATCTCGCCAAACCATACGAAGAACGCAGCATCAAAATCAGGCAGCTCTATCCCGAACTGGCCGAGCCGGCTTACCACGCTTGGGCGGGCGGTTAGCGGCCTACACGGGCGTCTGGCCACGGAGTTGTAGGTTTCCGAAATCCGCTGTAGGAGCCGCCGATCTGAGTTCGCCTTCGATGACTTCGATGTTGGGCATGCGCGGAACGGGGCGCAGCGGCGCGGAGCGTGTTGTGAATGGATTTGTGAACGAAACGCGGCGTAACTGACGAGATCGCATACTAGGCAGTGGTACAGATTGGACGGGAGATGGCCCGCGACCTGTACGTTTGAGACACGCGAGACTCCAGGAAACCGGGACTGGCTAGCTCATAACCCAGACGTCGTCGGCGATAGATCCAGATGCCTAAGTTGTCACGACTTCGTCACAACTCGCGCTACACACCCTGCGTCACGATGGGACATCGCGAGACGGTTCGCGCAGGTGAGACGGGCTTTCTAGACATGGCGGGAGACCCTGAAACAGGTTGACAGCAGGCTGTTTCTGACTACGGATCAGAAGGTTGGGAGTTCGAATCTCTTCGGGCGCGCCGAAACCGCTGGCAGTTGGTGTGACTGTCAGCATGAAGGTCGGCGACACGCCCGTGATCTGACACTTTCCTGATACTTTCAGTCTCCACAATCGCCACCTGCGTATTCGTCCAGCACAGCCCGCACATCAGGGCCGCGGGTCTGCCGCTGTAGGTAGTGGGCCTCGGTGGTCGCCAGCTTCGCGTGGGCCAGCTGCTGCTGCGCTTGCGCCGGCCCGCGGGCATCGCGGACCACGGTGGCCACCGTCCGCCGAAGTGAGTGGGGAGTCACCCACGACAGATCGGCCGGGAGTGCCGCGCGCAGCGTCCGCCGCATGTTGGACAGGCTCATCCAGCCGCCGGTGCGGTTAGCGAACACCGGGCCGTCCATGCCGGACTCTGCCACCAACGCTGTCAGCGCCTCGACACCGAAGCGGGGCAGCAGCACAGTGTGCGGGGGAGCGTCACCCTTGCGGGCGTCCTGCCGATGCAGCGGTTTGCCAGCGATGTGGCCGTGGTCGATCAGCGTGCCGGTGATTGTCACCGTCGGCGGGTCTGCCAACAGGTCGACGTCACTCCATCGAAGCGCTAACACCTCGTTCGGCCGCGCGCCTGTCGCAGCCAGAATCTCGACGAAGGCGGCCAGCAGCCGGCCGGGCCGCGGACCGGGGGCCTTCCGGTTGGTGTAGGACCGCACCGCGGCCCGCACCCGCTCGAACTCCGCCTGTGTGGCTGCTCTCGGCGGCTTCCGTTCTGTCTTGACCGTGCGGGCCTCCCTGATCGGATTCACCGACAGCACGTCATAGCGCACAGCCAGCCCGTACATACCCGACAGGATCATCCGAAGCCGCTTGGCCTGCGTTGGTGACTCCATCTGCTGCAGGCGGGCGTCAGCGTGGCTCGTAGGCACCTCCGTTACGCGCAGCGCGCCGAGCTGCTGGGCACCGTGTACCTTCCATACGTCCCGATAAGCCTGTGCGGTCTGCTCGCTGACGCCATCGACGAGTTCCTTTGTCTCCATCCAGAGTTCGAACAACTCCGACAGCGATGTCCGCTCCGTTACGGCTTGTCCCGACAGCGGTGCGCGACGCTTGGCTAAGTGCCGCTGCAATAGCCGACGAGCGTCCTCGATGGACTTGTCGCTGGACCGCTCGACCCGGCGCCGCTTGCCGTCAGCGTCGCGGACATAGGTGGAGGCGAAAAACATTCCACCGCTTGATCTCTCGGTGATTCGGCCATGTTCACCCGGCCGCATCCGCTGTCTAGGCATTCAGCACACCCCCAACCGCTGGAATCAGCGAGTTAAGCCGGGCTAGGTCCGCTGCTGCGGCGGCGCGCAGCGCCTCGTAACCCCTACTGGACATCGCATCCGAGGCGGTCCCACCCCGGTGACCGCGCCGATGACGGCTAATCCGAATGTGGTGTCTGCCATTACGGCCGTAGTTCCGCGTTGATTTCGCCAACGAGCATTATCAGGCGATGGTCCTCGGCTTCAGCGGGGACTCTATTCCCGGCTCGCGTCCTCCGCGGCCTTCTCCAGCTTTCCATTGAACACGTTCAGCTGGGAGCGAACTTCCTCGAGCGTCGTGTCCTTAATCAGGCCACGTGCAGGGTTGTTGTCGTCGACCAAGATCCCTGCATGCTCTATCCGCCGGCGCTCGAACTGATCGACGGGCCGCGAGAAATGCACCACCACCGGGTATTTGACCGAGCTGATGCCATTCAAGACTCTGTAGGTCTTAAGGCCCTGGTCTGGTCGGTCAACTGTGACGATCTTGAGGTCATGCTCGGCCATCTGTCATCCCTTCTGTCTGTTCAGATCCAGCGCCGCCCCCACAATAGGTCGGCCCGCTACCGTAGAAGGTGGCGGCCCGAATCGGTTGCGGTTTTTTCAGGTGTGTATGAGTTGGAGCACCGGTACGGTGTGTGCGTTCACCGGGGGTCGGCCGACTCGAACACGGCGACGAGCGCCACGATCTCCTGCGGGGTCAGGTCCGCTGGCTTAACCCGATCCATGAGGAGGCGCAGCCGGTCCGTGGCCGGCCAGCGCACGACGGCCAGGACGTCGTGCAGTTCGATGCCGTTCATCGCTGCGCCTCCAGTACCTGTCGCATCGATCAATTAAGTGGCAATATCGGCGTTATTCGGAACCCGGTGAAGGGAGTGATCAATGACTTGGGCAATGTCATCCGGCGTCCGCAGCATCGCCGTGGCGGGGGTGCTTATCGCTATACCCACGGCCGCAGTGAGCGTCCCGGCGTATGCGGCGCCCGGTTTCGGCGGCACGCCGAATACGCCGGCTGTCCTCCCGGCGCCGCCGCCAGCGGATCCACCCACCGATGCACCACAGCCGCCACCGCCTCCACCACCGCCGGCCCAACCGCCGAATGGTCAGCAATACAACCCAAATGACTGGTGGCCTTACGCTGGCACTGGCAGTTTCTGAGTGTCCGAAAGGTTCTCGGCTGCGTGAATGCCGCCCCTGTGCTTAGCGTGGCTTTCGGTCCCATCGCAGCACCGACCCGTCGCCCCTCATTGACACTCGGCATTGTCCAACTCCTTCGTAGTTGGGCCACACACCGCGGCGGTGCCTGCCGTCGCCGGGGCCTTCCGCCTTTTGCGGGAAGTCTCGGTTGTCACGCGGAGGTCGATGACTCTCCACTTTCCTGATACAAACGCCCGGGAATACAGGCGGACGGTGGCAATGCTGAGCGGATGGGATATACCCGAGTCCTATTGCGCCGCAATACGTTAGCGAACGTTGGTGGACGTTGCGGAACGGAGTGAATACATCAGAAGGTTGGGAGTTCGAATCTCTTCGGGCGCGCGTATGTGATGAGTCGAGTCATGGGTTACACATGAGTCGCGTCATCGGTTATAGATTCCCCGGCCATCGGCCGGGGTTTTTGTTTTGGTTGCGCCAGTAGTTGCGGTCGGGTTCGATGCGGTGGCTGCTGAGGACGCGGTGGTGGGTTTAGCTGACGACGGTGACGGTGGTGGCGGTCACCAGGATGAGGACTGGGGTGGCGGCCCGAGGTGGAAGTCCTGAGGCGAAATCGCACTTGCAAGAACGCAATGCCGCGCCAGCTGGCTCCATTTCGGTGAGCACTTGCTCGCCACTGAGAGAACCCGCGAAAGCTTCGACAGACCTGGGTGTCTGTACCTCGGTGCCGAGGAAATCTGCAGCGGCCCGGCGCTGAAAACCATCGATTCATGGTCAAGAAACCAGCCCGTGAACAGACTGGCTATTAACCATGTCTACGCGTCCCGATACTCGACGTACGCGCCCCCCCTACTCTACTTGTCTCAAATCTGCTGACACCAGCTCAAAGGACCATAGGCTCCCGCGCATAACAGGCGGTCAGGGGCGAATGCTGGGCAGAAAACAGGTAGTGCACTAACTCGTGCGTACGCCGGCACTATAGCTGAACCCTGGTCCCCGAGGTATACGGGAGGTGATGGTTCCACGATGCCTGAAATCTTCACTGACGGCACTGCTGCAGGACCGTGCGTGCCGGTAGGCCAACGCCGCTGCCTGCATGTTCATCGATTACGAGCTCGATCCGAGGCCTTTAACGATATGGTCCGGAAACTGCATGCGGGTTCGAAGGTCTTGCCGTCAACGCCAGCATTTCTGCCTGTGTGGTCACCAAAACGCGTCAACGGCGACACCGAATGGATTTCCCCACCCCACCTCGACCACGGCCAGCCCCGAACCAACACCTTCCAGCACCCCGAAAACTGCTCGTCCGCGACGACGAAGACGACGGCCCATAGCGTCTCGGCGCGGAGCCGGGGTGTCGGCCTGTGGGCGTCGCAAGCAGCGGCTGATTTTTCCCGAAGAGAAACCTATGGATTTCTTAGATATCGGGCGAGAAGAGGTGTAGAACATACGACAATAGCGCTTTGCCAAAGGGGGAGGTCGCAAATGTCAGGCCGCAAGCTTCGTTGGCCGGGTTTAGGACTGGGTGGTGGTCGACGGCAGCACCCCGGTCTTCGTGTTCAGCGGGATGGGCCCGCAGTGGTGGCGGATGGGCCGAGACCTGCTCGCCGCGGGCGGGCCGTCACATGAGCGCTGTCCCGATGGAGGTAGTCGCGCGTGTGGAAAGTCGCTCCTTCACCAGCGACAACACCGCCGGTGGTGCACCCGAGATCATCGCAGCTGTTGCAGCGGCAGCCTCCGGGCAGGCACCGCCCTATGGCACCGACAGTTGGACTTTGAGCGCACGACGCCGCTTCAGCGAGATCTTTGATTGCGACGTCGATCTGCTCCCGGTTTCCACCGGCTCGGCGGCGAACGCATTGAGCTTGGCCGCGCTGACCCCACCGTGGGGCAGCGTGTTATGCCACCGCGACAGCCATATCAACAACGACGAGTGCGGCGCACCGGAGTTCTTCACAGGGGGTGCCAAACTCATTGCTTTGGATGGGGAAAACGCCAAGATCGACGCCGACGAGCTGCAGGCCGCAGTGCACCGCAAGGTCGGAGACGTGCACAGCGTGCAACCCTCCGTGTTGAGCCTCACCCAGGCAACCGAGACCGGCGCGGTATACACCCCCGCCGAGATCGGACACCTGGCCGGCATTGCGAAGCACGCGGGCCTGCGCGTTCACCTGGATGGCGCCCGCCTCGCCAACGCCATCGCCGCATTGGGCTGCAACCCCGCCGAGCTAACCTGGCGCGCCGGCGTGGACATGCTGTCCTTTGGCGCCATCAAGAACGGGGGCATAACCGCCGATGCGATCGTCGTCTTCGACCGCTCCGTGACCACCGAGCTCAGCTTCCGGGCTAAGCGAGCCGGACAACTCGCCGCCAAGATGCGTTTCGTCGCCGCCCAACTCGACGCCTACCTCGCCGACGATCTGTGGCTGCGCAATGCCCGGCACGCCAATGCCATGACCGCGCGGCTCGAAGAGGGGCTGAAGTCCATTCCCGGCACTCGCCTTGCGGGCACGCCAGAGGCGAACATCCTTTTCTGCCGCCTGCCCCCGCAGGTCATCGACGGACTTCTGGACCAGGGTTACGGCTTTTACCACGGCCGTTGGGAGCCAGGTGTCGTCCGTTTCGTCACCTCCTTTGCCACCACGACCCACGATGTCGACGAGCTGGTACACGCGGTCCGCCGACTCACCGCGGCCGCGATCGAGGAAAGCCGGTCTAAACGGGCTCGAACGCAGAGATCAGCGAGCGGCCGCCGATCTGAGGTGGCGTGTATGGGAGGCGTCCGATGATCGAGATGGCCATCGTGGGGCTCGGCTCGTGGGGTCTGTGCGTCCTGGAGCGGACGGTGAGCCGGGCCCGGTGGGTAGGGACGCCGGTGCGGGTGCACGTGGTAGAGCCCTCTCAGCTCGGAGGCGGGGTTTACGCCGCCGAGCAGCCCGACTTCCTGATCCTCAACAACGCCTGCGGTCAGCTCTCCCTCTACGCCGCCCCCGACGGGGACGCCCTCCCCCACGCCATGGGCCTGCACCAGTGGGCGGTGGGCTGCGGCTACCGCTGGGTGGGTTACGAGTGCCGCATCGGCGCCGGGGGTGACCCCATCCTGCCCACCGACTACCTGCCCCGGCGGTTGATGGGCGAGTACCTGGTTTGGTTCTACGACACGCTGGTGGCCTACGCCCCGCCCAACCTCGAGATCGTCCGGCACTACGCGGCGGCCGTCGACATCTCGCCGGCCCTCCAGGGGCGCGAGGCGGTGCTGCTCGACAACGGCACCACCCTCACCGTCGACCACGTGGTGCTGACCTCGGGACACACCTGGAACGACGAGCCCGGGGCCGGCGGGGGCGCGCACTACCTGCGGCCCTACCCCATCGAGTGCCTCGACCAGAGCGCTCCGGCCGGATCCTCG
>NZ_JBKQTQ010000236.1:0-18443 GCF_052143115.1 Mycobacterium sp. | reverse complement strand
CATCCCGACCCCCCGCCACCACCTCCCACAACCCCTCCGGCGAACACACCCCACCCGGAAACCGACACCCCATCCCCACCACCGCCACCGGAGCGTTTTTCGATGCAACGAGCTCGCGATTCTGCCGGCGCAACTCGGCGTTCTCTTTGGCTGCCAGACGTAGTGCTGCGACAAGCTCATCGGCCGCTATAGACACCCTGTCCCCTCTCCGTGTTAGAGACCTTTACTTTTTCTCTTCGTCGCGGTGCCGGGCGGTGGACCGTGGCTGGGGTCAAGGTAGTCTCTCGCAGCGCAGCGGGGACTAAATGCCCTGATGCCGGCCGGGCTCCGACACAGGCTCCATCGGCCGGTGGTGACGAGGCTTGGGGGGTTGTGGTCACTCATACCGTGGCTAGTCTGGTTGGCTCGGGCAAACGACGGCTAGCGACGTTTGCCGCAGCTGACATCGTAAACCCGGGATGAGCCGAGTCGATTCCCGGACGATCTCGTGCGTCCGAGAGGGTGCGCCACGTCCGCAGCGTTGATGCCCGTCGGCACATCGACAACTGGCAAAAACTAATTCGGGCGCCCCTTGGCAACTTCGACCGACGGTCCGTCATCCGCGTGAAATCACGCAGGCATGTGTATGACGATTCCTTCCTGGACCACCGTTGCTATCAATTGGCCGCCGCGGTTGAAAAAGTTGCCGGTACCTAGCCCGCGGGAATCGGCCGCCGCCGGGGAAGATGTCGAGTACAGCACCCAGTCATCGAAACGGACCTGGCGGTGAAACCAGATTGAGTGGTTGACCGACGCGGCGAAGACGTGGTCGTAGCCCCACGACAACCCATGTGTTGTGATGATCGAATCAAGGGGCGCGGCGTCCGACGAGTACACCATCGCGGCGGTGTGTAGCAGTGGGTCGTCGGGCATTTCGCCGTTCGCGCGCAGCCAGATCCGGTTGTAGGTGAGCCGCTCCCCTTTGTCTCGCATCACCCAGGCCGGGTCGTTGGCGTAACGCACTTCGATCGGTCGCAACGCGTTCACGATCTCGGGGACGACGTTTTCGTAGCCATCCAGGAGCTCGTCGACCGAGGGCAACGTGTGCGGATCTGACACCTTCGGTGGCGTAACACCGTGCTCAAGACCCGGGCCACCGGATACATAGGAGATCATCGCCGAGGACAGCAATGTGCCGTCTTGCATCGCATCAACCCGCTGATTAGCGAACCGGCGCTCATCACGCAGCCGGACCACCCGGTATTGGATGTCCTTCTTCGGCTCGCCGCCGGCGATGAAATGCACATGGAGCGCAGCCGGCGGCACCTTGTGGGTCAGCACCTGGCTGCCGGCGATTAGCGCCTGCGCCATCAGCTGGCCGCCGTACGTGCGGCCTGGGTTCTTGGTCGGGTGCGATCCCAGGAAGGTGAGTTCGTCGACGCGCTCGAGATTCAGGATCGTCAGGAACTGCTCGAAGTCACTGGCCAACGGTGCCCTCCTAAGAGTTGTTCTACCCGATCCGGTGCACATGAACCTTATTGTTGGAGCAGCACAGAAGCGGATCGACGGTTGCCTGTGTCCGGGATTGCCAGCGGCGCCCAGTCCGGGTGGTGGTGTATTCGATGGGCCGCCCAAGAGGTTAGAACGCCTCTTCGCGCAGGTCCATGATCGCCAGATCGACATTTGCCGCGATCCCGCGATCAGCGGCCAGCCGCGGGAGCACGTTCTTGACGAAAAAGTTTGCCGCAGCGACTTTTCCGCTATAGAACGCCCGGTCGGCCGCTGTCGGGTCGCGATCGAGCGCTGCCAGCGCGATCTCAGCGTGCCGAAGCAACAGCCATCCGATCAGCAGATCACCGACCGCAAGCAGGAAGCGCACCGACTCCAAGCCCACTCGGTAGAGTTCGCGGGCGCTTTGCTGCGACTCCACCAGATACCCGGTCATGGTGTTGACCCAGGCTTGCAGGTCGTCGAGTGCGGTGGTCAACTGCGAACGGGCGTCCGCGAGTTCGGGGCGGGCATCGGCGCTTTCGATGAATGCCTCGATCTGCGTCACCAGATGTTGCAGCGCCACACCGTGATCGCGGACGATCTTGCGGAAGAAGAAGTCCTGCGCCTGGATCGCGGTGGTGCCCTCGTAGAGGCTGTCGATCTTGGCGTCGCGGATGTACTGCTCGATCGGGTAATCCTGCAGGAAGCCGGACCCGCCAAACGTTTGCAGCGATTCAGTCAACGTTTGATAGGCCCGCTCGGCGCCGACGCCCTTGACGATCGGCAGCAGCAGATCGTTCACCCGCTCCGCCAACTCCGGGTCGGCGCCGGACACGACGGCGGCCGCCGCCGCGTCCTGGTGGGCGGCGGTGTAGAGATAGAGCGCACGCAGGCCTTCGGCGTAGGACTTCTGCGTCATCAGCGCCCGGCGCACATCGGGATGGTGGAGGATGGTGACCCGCGGCGCGGTCTTATCCGTCATCTGGGTGAGATCGGCTCCCTGGACCCGAGTCTTGGCGTACTCCAACGCATTCAGGTAGCCCGTCGACAACGTCGCAATGGCTTTGGTGCCTACCATCATTCGCGCATACTCGATGATCTTGAACATTTGCGCGATCCCGTTGTGGCTGTCCCCGACCAGCCATCCTTTCGCTGGTACTCCATGCTGGCCGAACGTCAGTTCGCAGGTCGCCGAAACTTTGAGGCCCATCTTGTGTTCCAGCCCGGTGACGAATACCCCGTTGCGCTCGCCCGGTTCGCCGGTCTCGGGGTCGAACAGGAATTTGGGCACCAGAAAGAGGCTCAGACCCTTGGTACCCGGCTGGGCGCCCTCGGGCCGGGCCAGCGCCAGGTGCAGGATGTTCTCGAACAGGTCGTCGGTGTCGCCGTTGGTGATGAACCGCTTGACGCCGTCGATGTGCCAGGTGCCGTCGCCCTGGTCGATCGCTTTGGTGCGGCCGGCGCCGACGTCGGAACCGGCGTCGGGTTCGGTGAGCACCATGGTTGCGCCCCAGTTGCGGTCGATCGCCAGCGCTGCCCAGTGCCGTTGCTGCTCATTGCCGATGCCGTAGAGGATGTTCGCCATAAACGGCCCGGCCAAGAACATGAACACCGGCGGGTTGGCGCCGAGCACCAATTCGTTGACTGCCCACTGCACCATCGACGGCGCCGGCACACCGCCGACGTCCTCGTCGAGCCCGACCCGGAACCACTCGCCGTCGCGCCACGCACTCAGCGACTTCTTGAACGGTTCGGGCAGGCTGACGACATGCGTGTCGGGATCGAACGTCGGCGGGTGGCGGTCGCCGTCGGCGAACGACTCGGCCACCGGCCCCTCGGCCAACCGGGCGGCCTCGGAAAGCATCTCCCGCACCGATTCGCCGTCCAGGTCGCCGAACGCTTCGTCGGCCAGCACCTGCTCCAAGCCCAGCGTTTCGAACAAGTTGAATTCCAGGTCGCGCACATTGCTCTTGTAGTGGCCCATGGCTGAAGCCTTCCCCGATCCGCTGGGCCGAGCCTAACTCTCTCAGCGCCCCTGGAATTGGGCTTGGCGGCGTTCGATGAAAGACTGCACGCCCTCGGCGGCGTCGGCGGTGGCGAACAGGGCAGCCACTTCGGGGCGTAGCCGCTCGATGGCGGCCGCGTCGCCCCGATCGCGGGCCAGATGCGCTGACGCCAGCGTGGCGCGCACGGCCAGCGGTGCCGCGCGCCCGGCGATGGTGTGGGCGATCTCGCGGGCCACCGTCAACGCGGCCGCGGCGTCATCGGCCACCTCTTGGACCAGACCGATCCGGTGCGCCTCGGCGGCGTCGAACTCGTCGCCGGTGAGCAGCCAGCGCATGGCGTTGCCCCATCCGGCCTCGCGAGGCAGTCGCAAGGTCGCGCCACCGAAGGGATAGATGCCGCGCTGCACCTCGAGCTGCGCGAACCGGGTGCCCGTCGCCGCGATGCGGACATCGGCGGCCAGCAGCAGCTCGATGCCCAGGGTCATGCACCAGCCATGCGCCACCGCGATCAGCGGCGTGGTCCAGGAACCGTCCAGACGCCACGGGTCCCGTCCATCGGCCGGCAGGGGCAGGTCGCCGGAGGCGATATTGGGACCGACATCGACAAGGTCCAGACCGCCGGTGAAGTGATCCCCGTGCGCGAAGAGCACACCGACGCGCACCGACGCGTCCGACTCGAGCAGCCCGTAGGCGCGAGCCAGGTCGGTGAGCATCGCCTGATTGAAAGCATTCCGTTTATGCGGCCGGTTCAGGCCGATCAGCAAGACGTGTCCGTCCCGCTCCAAAGTCACGGTGTCGAGGGCCGGCAGGACCGGCGCGTTGTCGGGCGGGGTGTTGGCCATCGGCACAGTCAAGCGCAGCGGCCACAATTATGCAATAGAGCATAATTCCAGGCGCGTTACACTCCCGTCCCACCAAACCCTTGACAGGTCGAAATGAGGCACTTGCAGGGATTGCTGCCTATCACACAGCCGTTGATTTGCTTACCTTACTCCTGTCTTATATGCTTCATAGCATAATCGTGGGTTGGTTGATCCGGCGCACGACGGGACCAGATAGCCCAGGAGAAGATCATGTTGATCGTTGAGCTCAATCTCGCCGGCTACCAGTTCACCCGGGAGATTCCCGACCTTCGCCGCAAGTCGTTGCGGTCCGTACGGTTCGATCGACGTGCCATGCACTGGCGAATTCCGCATCTCCGCCACCCGCACGCTGCGTGACGGCCGGACGGTAAGGAAAGCACGACCATGTCGCTGACAACGCGGCCGACGCCTGCCCGCAGCAAGCGCGGGAATACCCGAATAAATATGCTGATCAGCGCCGCCGAGGTGATGCGTGAACGCGGCACCGCGGGCGTGACCATCGACGAGGTGCTCACCCGCAGCGGCGCACCCCGTGGCTCGGTCTACTACCACTTTCCCGACGGCCGCAATCAGATCGTCGCCGAGGCGCTCCGGTATGCCGGGGATGCGATCACCGCCGACATCGACGACGCCGCCGGGCGGGGCGCGAAAGTGCTGTTGCGGCAGTTCGTCAAATTCTGGGAACGCGCGCTGGCTGACAGCGATTTCAACGCCGGCTGTCCCGTGGTGGCCGCGGCGATCGGCTGCGCCGATGACGAAGTCCGGTTGGCCGCCGAGGCTGGACGGATTTTCGCCCACTGGCGCACGGCGCTGACGCGCGCGTTTGTCGCCGACGGCTTCCTCGAGTCGGATGCCGACTCGCTGGCGGTAATGTCGATCGCCGCACTGGAGGGCGCCGTCGTGCTTTGCCGCTCCACACGCAGTGCCGACCCCCTGCGAAAGGTCCACGATCAGCTCGAATTCCTGGTTAAAGCACGGGAATTCGTCCGCCGCAACGGGCTATCGGAGCGCCGCGAAAACTAGTCGCTGGCGGGCAGCGGTTTGGCTTCCTTGAGGCTGAGCGCGGTCTCGCCGACAGCCAGGGTTCCAGCACCCGCCTTGGTAACCAGTACCTCGGCCCCCGTCTCGTCCACGTACCGCTTCCCCATCACGTTGCCGTCGGCGAAGGCCGGATCCAGTTCACCGGAACGCTCGGCGTCCAACGCCACCATCGGTGCGCCGCCACAGCGCAAATCGTCGAGGCTGTCCGCGCTTCGGACGACGATGACCTGGGTGTCGCACACCTGGCTGGCCAGACGGGTTCCGTTCTTGATCATGATGTTTGGTTCCTTACTGCTCGGCCGGAGCGGCACGAAGCTCGTCGACAATTTCGCGGCGGAGCACCTTGCCGGTTGCATTGGTGGGCAGCTCGTCGCGAAAGACTACTCGGTCGGGGGTGCGCGAACCCCGCAAGCTCTTGCGGACGTGCTCACGCAGCTCCTCGGGATCGGGGTCGGCGCCGGCCGCCGGCACCACCACCGCGACGATCGCCTGCCCCCACTGCGGATCGTCGACGCCGACCACGGCGACGTCATGCACATGGGCGTGCTCGATCAGCACGTCCTCCAGCTCGGCGGGCGCGATGTTCTCACCGCCCCGGATGATGGTGTCATCGCTGCGCCCCCCGATGAACAGGTAGCCAGCTCCGTCGAGGGTGGCGATGTCTCTGGTCGGGAACCACCCGTCGGCGTCGAGCACCGAGCCGATCCCCGTGTAGCGGCCGGAGACCTGGTCACCTCGAACGAACAACTCACCGGTCTCCCCCGGCCCGAGCACGGTGCCGTTCTCGTCACGGATCTGGACCTCGATGCCGGGCACCGGTTGCCCGACCGAACCCAACCGCTTGACGACCGCGGGATCCGAAGCAGCCTGCGCCTGGCGGTGATCCCCCGGGGTGAGCACGGTGATCGTGGAACTCGTCTCGGTCAGACCGTAGGCGTTGACGAACCCGACGTCCGGCAGCAGCTCAAGGGCCCGGCGGACCAGCGGCAGAACGACTTTCGAGCCGCCGTAGGCCAAGTTGCGCAGCGACGGCAGTTGATGGTCGCCGTCCTCCAGCACGGTGACGATGCGGTCGAGCATGGTGGGCACCACGGTTGCGGTGGTGACGTGCTCGGCGTTGATCAGCCGCACCCATTCCTGCGCGTCGAACGCGGGCAGGTAGACCATTTTGCGACCGGCGTACAGGTTCGACAGCGCCGCGCCGACCCCCGCGATGTGATAAGGCGGCACGCAGATCAGCGCCGCGTCGGTCGGCTCGGCCGACTCGAATTCGACCGTTCCGGTGACGTAGCTGGTCAGGTTGTTGTGCGTGAGTTCGACGGCCTTTGGCTGCGACGTGGTGCCCGAGGTGAACAGCACGATCGCGACCGCGTCCGGGTCGGGAAACTCCGCTGGGTTTTCAGATGGGGCCGCCTCACCGGCCTGCGCACAAAACTCGTCGGAATCGATGACGTGCTGACCGGCGTCGCCCAGCATGTCGCGGTACCGGCTGTCGACGATCACCAACGGTTCGGGCAGCCGCCGGATCAGCGCTTGGATGGCTTCAGCGGAGAGGCGGTAGTTGATCGGTGTGAACGCCAGCCCGGCCCGCGCCGACGCGAAGATCAGCAGCGGCAGCATCACACCGCCGGTGCCGACGTAGACGACGTGTTTAGCGTTCGATTGCGCGATGACGCCTGCGCCGCCGTCGGCGAGATCGCTGAGCTGCTGCGTCGTCAGCCGGGTGTCCCCCGAGACGATGGCCGTGCGGTCGGGATTGCTCGACACGGCCATCTCAAGAAGTAACGAAATGCTCATCCTCGAACTTTCTGTCGTTACACCCGTTACAAAGGCCGTGAGAAGTGTCATGCCCCGCCTGGGCTTAGTTTAGATCATGCAACTATCTGCCGATCGGGGGCGGCCCGGTGCCGCGGCATTCCGGTGATCGCGGTCAGGTGCCGGTCCAGCGGGCGGGACGCTTCTCGGCGAACGCGATGGCGCCTTCCTTGGCGTCGTTGGACGAGAACACCGGCATCAGGATCTTGTTCTGCTCGGCGAACCTGGTCTCAGGACTCCAGCCGCGCGACTCGACGATGATCTGCTTGGTGGCGGCCACCGCGAGCGGCCCGTTGGCGGTGATCTTCTCGGCCAAGGCGATCGCCGCATCCAGCGCGCCCCCGGGCTCGGCCAACACATTGACCATCCCCAGCGCATGCGCTCGCTCGGCGGTGAAATTTTCCCCGGTCAGCGCCAACTCCATCGCGATGGCAGCCGGGATGCGCTCCGGCAGCCGCAGCAGTCCCCCGCCCCCGGCGACCAGGCCGCGTTTGACCTCGGGAATGCCGAATGCCGCGTCCCTGGATGCCACGATCAGGTCGGTGGCCAGCGCCAGCTCGGTGCCGCCGGCCAGCGCGTAGCCTTCGACGGCGGCGATCAGCGGCTTGACCGGTGGACGCTCGGTAAAGCCCATGCCCCGGCCCTCGACGACGGGAACCTCGCCGCGGGCAAACGCTTTGAGATCCATTCCGGCACAGAACGAGCCACCCGCGCCGGTCAAGATGCCCACCGACAGGCCCTGGTCTTCGTCAAGCCGGTCCACAGCATCGGCTAGACCTCTGGCCACGGCGGCGTTGACCGCATTCTTGGCCTTCGGCCTGTTGATGGTGATGATCAGGATCCGGTCCCGCTGCTCGACGAGGACCTCGGGTTCGCTGTTGGCGGCTTCTTCAGTGCTCACAGTGTTCACAGCGGTGTCGCGCTCCTATTTAAGTTCATTGACGGGTGTCGAGGAGATGGTATCGAGCGGCCCCGAACGGTCGGCGAGGAGAGCATGTCGGAGACGCTGGGTTACGATCACAGCCGACATCACAGCCCAAATCCGCGCTGAGATCCCAGGGGAATGCGTTGGCCGCAATCGACATCGAACCTACCGAGATTTCCAAGTGGGATCCCGGGCTCACCGAACGCGTGATGGGGTGGATCCGTCCGCTGATCAAGGGTTACCACCGCGCGGAGGTGCGCGGGCTGGATTCCTTCCCACCGGGCGGCGCGCTCGTGGTGTCCAATCACTCCGGTGGGTTGTTCCCGATGGACGTTCCGGTGTTCGCCTCCGGTTTCTACGAGAAGTTCGGGTATGACCGGCCCGTCTACACGCTGAGCCACGACGTCATCTTCACCGGCCCGACCGCCGAGTTCTTCGTCCGCACCGGCTTCATTCGCGCCAACCACGAAAATGCCGACGAGGCACTGCGATCCGGCGGTGTGGTCGTAGTGTTTCCGGGCGGCGATTACGACGTTTACCGACCGACGCTGGCGGAGAACATCATTGATTTCGACGGCCGCGCCGGATACGTCCGGGCTGCGCTGAACGCCGGCGTTCCGATCGTGCCCGCCGTCGCCATCGGCGGTCAGGAGAGCCAGCTCTACCTGTCCCGCGGCACGGGATTGGCCAAGGCGCTGCGGTTGGACAAGCTGATGCGGGTGAAGATCCTGCCGATCTCGGTGGGCTTCCCGTTCGGTCTGTCTGCGGTGGTTCCGGTCAACGTGCCGCTGCCGACCAAGATCGTGATGCAGGTACTGGAGCCGATCGACGTGGTGGGCGAGTTCGGCGAGGAGCCCGACATCGACGCGGTCGATGCCCACGTCCGCCGCGTCATGCAGAAGGCGCTCGACACGTTGGCAAAAGAGCGTCGCCTTCCGGTCATCGGCTAGTAGCGCCGATGGCACCGCTCGGCCTGCTGGCCACCATGGTCCACGCGGGAATCATCGCACCGCTGAGACCTGACAAGTATCTACGCATCGCCGCGGTGGTGCGCCGCGAAGGCCTTTCCGTCACAAGCGGATTCGCGATGTCAGCGCAACGTTGCCCGAACCGTCCGGCGCTGATCGACGAACTCGGGACACTGACCTACCGTCAGCTCGACCAGCGCGGCGACGCGTTGGCTTTTGGGCTGCAGGGCTTGCCCGGCGGCACACCGGAAGTCGTTGCCATCATGTGCCGCAACCACCGCGGCTTCGTCGAGGCGTTGTTGGCGGCCAACCGAATCGGCGCCGACGTGCTACTGCTGAACACCTCGTTCGCCGGCCCGGCGCTGGCCGACGTGGTCAATCGCGAAGGCGCGGACGCGGTGATCTACGACGAAGAGTTCACCGACTCGGTGAACCGTGCGCTGGTCGACAAACCCAACACCACCCGGATCGTCGCGTGGACAGACCACCCTGAGACCCACGAGACCACCGTCGAGAAGCTGATCGCCGCTCACACCGGCCGGCGGCCCGCAAAGGCAGACCGCAAGGGCAAACTGATTCTGCTGACGTCGGGAACCACCGGTAACCCCAAGGGCGCCAAGCACTCCGGCGGTGGTGCGACCGAACTCCAAGCGATCCTCGACCGGGTACCGTGGCACACCGAGGAGACGACGGTGGTGGTGGTGGCGCCGATGTTTCACGCGTGGGGCTTTTCGCAGCTGGTTTTCGCCGCGTCGCTGGGCTGCACGGTGGCGACGCGGCGCAAGTTCGACCCGGAGGCCACCCTCGAGCTCATCGACCGCCACCAGGCGAGCGGCCTGTGCGTGGTGCCGGTGATGTTCGACCGGATCATGGACCTGCCCGACGAGGTCCGCCATCGCTACAGTGGTCGTTCGCTGCGGTTCGCCACCGCTTCGGGGTCTCGCATGCGTCCCGACGTCGTCACCCGGTTCATGGACGAGTTCGGCGACATCATCTACAACAACTACAACGCCACCGAGGCCGGCATGATCGCCACCGCGACGCCCACCGACCTGCGGGCCGCGCCGGACACCGCGGGTAAACCTGCCAGCGGCACCGAGATTCGCATCCTCGACACCGAGCGTCGCCCGTTGCCTACCGGTGAGGTCGGTCAGATCTTCGTCCGCAACTCCAACCGCTTCGACGGTTACACCTCCGGCGCGGGCAAAGACTTCCACGAAGGCTTCATGGCATCGGGTGATGTGGGCCGCCTGGATGAGGCCGGGCGGCTGTATGTGGTCGGGCGCGACGACGAGATGATCGTCTCCGGCGGTGAAAACGTCTATCCGATAGAGGTCGAAAAGGCCTTGACGACTCATCCCGACGTCGCCGAAGCCGCGGTGTTCGGAGTCGACGATGAAGGCTACGGCCAACGGCTGGCGGCCTTCGTCGTGCTGACGCCGTCTGCTGACCCTTCGAAGGCCACCGGCGACCGCCTCAAGCAGCATGTCCGGGACAACCTGGCCAATTACAAGGTGCCTCGGGAGATCGTCGTACTCGACGAGCTGCCGCGCAGCAGCACCGGCAAGATCGTCCGTCGTGACCTGCTGTCCCGTCTGGACGGCTAGGCCTGCGCCATCGCGGTCTCGATGACCGTCAACTTTTCGGAAACCCCTGCAGCGCGGCGGATTTCGATGAACTCATCGATGATGGCATCGGTTAACTCGTGCGGGTCGTCGACCGTGGCGCCGTCGGAAAGCACCGAGACGTTGAGCTGGTCGACATAACTCCACACCGTGATGTTCAGGCCGCTGCCGGTAGTCAACGGTCCCACCGAATAGATCTCGGTGACCAGTGCGCCGCCGACCCGCCCGTGTTCCCGCGGACCTGGAACGTTGGAGATCGGCAGGTTGAGCACCTTGTTCTGGCCGTCGCGGGTGGCCAGCCAGCGGAATATCGACTCCGACGGCCCCGGCGGAAAGTAGGCCGCCCACCGGCTGACCAGTTCCGGCCCGAGCAGCTGGTGGCTCTCCTTGGCGTCGACAGCGTTGTCGTGGGTGCGCCGCACCCGTTCCAGCGGGTCGTCGAGGTCGGACGGTAACGCCACCAGCATCCCGGTGAAGTAATTCCCCGAGATTCGGTCGGGCGAGAAGTCGAAGCTCACCGGCACCGAGGCCAGCAGGGGGTGATCGGCCTTACCGTCATAGCGCAGCAGCAATTTGCGCAACGCGCCCGCGGACAGCGCCAGCACCATGTCGTTGATCGTGACGCCGAGCGCCTTGCCGGTCTCCTTGATATCGGCCAGCGCCAAGGTCGCGGTGGCGAATCTGCGCTCGGGGGTGAGCATGTGATTCATGAATGTCGGCGGCGGGGTGAAAGGCCGGGTCAGCTCTGGTGACAGCTTGCGCGTGCTGCGGCGCACCCGGTTAATCCCTTGCGCGGTGTAGCCGACGGTCCGCGGGATCCGCCCGATGTGGCGCAGGTGATCAGCGAACGCCGACCGAACCAATTCGCCGGTGGACGGAGCGGGGTCGGCCGCGAACCGGGTCCGGCCGGACTGCGGGCCGGGCGCCAGATCCATGCCGCGCGCCAGCAGATTCGCCGCGGCCACCCCGTCGGCCAGCGCGTGGTGGATCTTGCCGACCACCGCAATCCGGTCATCGGCCAGCCCCTCAACGAAGTACATCTCCCACAACGGGTGATCACGGTCCAGCGGCGTGCTGGCGATTTCTCCGATGGCCTCATCGAGCTCGCGACGACCGCCCGGGGCGCGCACTTGCCACGGCCGCACGTGGTAGGTCAGGTCGACATCGCAATTTTCCCGCCACATCGGGTGATGCAGCTTGAGCGGGATGTCAACGAGCTGAAAGCGAAACGGCTCCAGCTTGTACAACCGACCGCCAATGACCCGGCGGAACGCGTCGACGTCGAAGTCGCGATGGTCGCGATCCAACTCGATCACAGCGACTTTGAGGGTATGCATGTGCACGTTCGGTGTCTCGCTGTAGAGCAACACCGCATCCCAGCCGCTCAGCCTTTTCACCTGCACACTCCGCGGTTTTTTAACCCCACGGGGCGACCATACAGTCGGCCGGCTGCTAAATAACCTCTTTGGCCGCGATCATCCGGTTGCGGTGGACCTGGTTGAGGAACAGCCCGACTGCGGTCGCCATCGCACCGGTGCGGGCCCCATCGGTCAGATCAAAGCCGTGTCCGGCGCCGGGCAACTCCATGTAACTCACTACCGAGCGCGACACCGACCTCAGCCGCTCGACAAAGCTGCGCGCCTGTTCCACCGGGATCACCGAATCGTTACTGCCGTGAATCACCAGGAATGGCGGGGCATCCGAATGTACCCGGCCCATCGGCGAGGCTTGGCGGAACACCTCGGGATGACGGTCGATCCTGCGCTTGACGACCACCCGTTCCAGAAAATCGACGAAGCGGTCCCGCTCGACGGTCGAGCGGTCCTCCCAGTCGTAACGGCCGTAAATCCCCACCACAGCATCCACCGAGGTGTCCGAGCCAGGCGGCAGCTCGGTCTGCATTTCGGGGTCGTTGCCGGTGAGGCCGGCCAGCGCGGACAGGTGCCCGCCTGCCGAACAACCTGCCACCGCAATGAAATTGCGGTCGCCACCGAACTTGTCGACGTTGGCGCGCGCCCACGCGATCGCGGTTTTGACGTCGGTGATGTGGCTTGGCCAGCGGTGGTGCGGCGAAACCCGGTATTGCACCGACAGACACACCCAACCCAGTTCGGCCAGATGCGACATCAACGCATAGCCCTGCAGAGTGCGACCACCGTGCACCCAGGCGCCGCCGGGTACGAAGATCATCACGGGTGCCGGCCTGACCGGCAGGTCCCTCCGCCGCCAGACGTCGAGCAGTTGCACCGGGTGGCTGCCGTACCGCACCGAGGTGCGACGCAGGTACCGACGGTGTTGCCGCGCCTTCCAGAACGGTGGCGTCCGCTCCGGGGGCGGCCATTCGATGTCGAGGTCTTTGCCCGATACGACGCCGCGCAGTGCAGCGTCGGACACCGCTTGGGTCTGGCCGCGCTCGGCCTTGCGGATCTCACCGATGCCCGGAGTGAGCCAGGACTTCGCTGATGTGGACAAGAATCCCGGTATGTGCCGGTAGCCCCAGACGCCCATCGCGGTCACGCCGCCCAGCGGTTCGAGATGCTTGCCCACCACGGGCAGCGAAGCCGTCGCCATGCTCAGCGCCAGCATGTAGTCGCCTGGGCGGGCTCGTAGCAACCATCTGGCCCGCGCCGCCATGGTCGGTCCGGGCAGGCGGGGCGCCGGTCTTACCGTCATTCCGGGAGCGTACCTTGCGGGTCCACCCGTCAAACGGCAAACGCGACCGCTTCGTCGGTGAGCAGTAGCCAGCTGACAAGAAACGCCTGTTGAGGCTGGCCGCATCCACGCTCACGACAAGGCCATGCCAGCGATCACCCGCTCGCCGATCAGGCGGACATCGCCCATTCTCAACCTAGCTGGCCTGCGAGCACTGCGGCGCAGTCCACGCCCAGGCCGACCTTGCCGTCGATCAGCAAAACTGTTTGCCAACAGCCTATTCCGAGCAGCAGCTGGAATACGTCACCGAGGAGCGCCGGAGCTCCACACCGGGCCCGCCAGTCGGATCGCTTTGGCCGATCGGTCGACACCCAATGCCGGAACACCTCGGCCGAATCAAGCAGGTGACCAAACATCCAGGACCACAACTCAATTCGATCATCGGGCCGTCGCACATCGCTACGACGGCAAGCGCAGCGATTTCGTTCCTGTCAAACCCTGGCGGTGTGCTGACTACGGACGCATCGTCGCATCCCGCTGAAACTACGAATCTGCGGAAATTGAGGTGTCCGGTCACTCGCCGCGGTTTTGATGTCGTCTAGGGTGTGCGACGAAAGTCATTGTGCTTCAGCGCTTCTTGTCGTGAAATAATGCATCGGTCGACGCGGCGCGGCGGGCGGCCTTGGTGTGCTTGTCGGCGCGTTTCTCCTTCAGTGACTTTCCTGACTTCTTGCTCATGGCTTGCCGAGGAGACTTATCAGCCATCACTGGCCCCTTCATCATGGGGCCTGGTTGGTCCCGATCCCCGGACTCTACCCCACGACGCGGGGTTGATCGGATCGTCCGGCGACGACGCGACGTTCACAGCCATCTCGTCGCGCCGACGCCATTGTGGGTGTATCGTCAAATCAGTTGGGAGCCCAGCTAGTCCGGGATGAGTCAGCCGTCTGCCGCTGACCGCGCGGTGCAGCCGCTTGAGCTGGACACGCAGGTGAGAAAGCAGTTGGGATCACCTTGAGCACTTTGCCTATATTTCGACCATCAGCGGTTCCTGTTGTGGGCCAGGGGTTTTTCGGGTCTCCGAGCTTTGGGATCCGATGTACGTATGCACCGCCACTGTGCAGGCTGCCGACGTTCAGCGCGGCTTTGGCCAACGGGTTGGACGCCAACGGCGTCGGCGTCTGCGTCGTGCGAGTCCTCACGCGACGTCTGGCACTCGTATGACCACGACGTTCGCGGCGCCGGTATTCGATCATCTGCTACGGCTGACCGACCGTCGTGGCACTTTTGGGCACGCGCGGCTCGCCGAGCCGCTGCCGGAGCATGGTTACGGCACGGACGATGTGGCGCGGGTGCTCGTTGTCGCCACTCGGGACCATGGGCCCGACCGAACACTGAACGGTCTGGCCGGAGTCGCGTTGCGATTCTTGAACGACGCGCAAGCCCTTACCGGCGCATGCCGTAATGAGATGGACAGCATGGGCAGCTGGGTCGACGAGCCAGCCCTAGAGGACGCCTGGGGGCTGTGCATCTGGGGTCTGGGGACCGCGGCCGCGCACAGCAATGTCTCCTGGGCCCGCCAGTCGGCCATCATGCAGTTCGAGCGTGCCGCCCAGGAGCGGTCGGCATGGCCACGGGCGATGGCGTTCGCGGCGCTCGGCGCTGCCGAACTCCTCGCCTTTGACCCAGAGCACCGCGCGGCTCGGGCGCTGCTCACCGACTACGCCACCTCGGTACCCGCTCGGAGCTACGACCCGACGTGGCCGTGGCCCGAGTCGCGACTGACGTACGCGAACGCCGTCCTGCCGGAAGCCATGATCGCTGCGGGTGCCGCGCTCGCCGACGCGCCGCTGCGGCAGCACGGACTGGATCTGTTGGCGTGGCTAATCGCGTTCGAAACGGCAGACGGGCATCTGTCGCCGACCCCCGCTGCGGGCAGAGGGGCCCAAGACGCGAGGCCCGGTTTTGACCAGCAGCCCATCGAAGTGTCCACACTCGCCGATGCGTGCGCGCGCGCCGCCGCCGTCGACACCAACCCGATCTGGCTCGCCGGCGTCAGGGCCGCAGCCGCCTGGTTCATGGGCGACAACGACGCGGGAGAGCCGATGTGGGACCCGGATACAGGTGGCGGATACGAGGGACTGCAGGCCGACGGGGTGGACAATAACCAGGGCGCTGAGGCGACTATCGCGGTGATCTCGACGTTGCAGCACGCACGACGTTTATCGATTGCGCGGCAATGACCGACTCCACCTTGCCTCCGTGTATGCGCTGGCGCTGTGCTCGATGGACTCACCCCCAGCGATGAGAAGTGGCGTAACGTTGTAGATATCGGGCAGCTCGGTTGCGAGCGAACATGCTCGACTGAAAAGGAAAATTTGATGACTTCACCAACGACGTTCCGCTCGCCCTACGTCCAACGTCTCGAACTGGTCAGGGACACCATCAGGTCTCATTCCAAGCTGGGAGACAAGGCGGCAAGCGAACTGGCGGAACATGTTCTGCACGCACTGAATTCGATTCCCGAGAAGGTGCGCTGAGGACGGACCAACGATGGTCCGCATTTCGTGATCACACGGTCTTCCCCGATTCGTGTGCACGTCGTATTCACCGATTCATCAAAGATGGGCTAATCACTCACGATCCCTGCCGGCATTATGCCGGCGCACCCGGAGGTTTGAACCATGACAGTTACCGTGAGACTCCAAGACGGCGCAACCGACAGTTATATGCGGTTCGGTGACGCGTACATCAAGCAGAACGACGGCACGCTCGAGGTCGTCCGCGCTGGCGCCGATCAGCCATGCAGCTATGCGCCGGGCATGTGGACCGACGTAAAGGGCGATGAAAAGCGATTGAAGAGGAGCCGTTTTTGGGGTTGAGCCCAACCGGAAGCCACGAAGGCCTAGGAGTCCACCAAGATCAATCTTCAGCACACAATCGTGCCGACGGTAATCGCACATGGCTGCCCAACCGCACTCCGGCGAGGAAGGCACGGTCGCGGAAGCGGAAATGCTTGCAGCGGAGGTCCAGTCGGCCCGCCTTGCGACAGGCGCGGCATTCCGTCGTGCTGTGACGCGCGGCCCGCAATGGGCGCTCGCGACTACTCTCGCACTTGACGACTGACGAGGCCCGTAACGAACCGGGAATCGACCTCTTCACCTCCGTCGCCGTAGTAGACGCGGTACTCCTCGATTACCGGCGTCTCCCCATCTGAGCACATGTCAGTGTCGCGCATTTTGCTGTCGGCCGTTTGCGTGACTTTGATCCATCTTCCAGACCGGGGGTCTTGGAGCATGTCACCTTCGCGGATCTCCGACAGCGGCACCTGTTCTATTGCATGTTCCGAACTCATTGCTCTCCCGGATCGTCGTGATAGGTCGACTACGTCCTCCCTTCGAGTGATCGCCCCGGCGATCACCTTGAGGATTCTCCCGCCAACGCCACCGGTCAATCACAGATTTACTGGCAGCTACTGAACCGAGGCGCGATGACGGCAGGTTGGGCTCGTCAAATTACCATTCGGTCTCCGCCTTAGGTGGTCGGGTTGCAGAGTGATTTCGTCCCGTTGCCGGCGTAGGGGCAGACTCTGGCGCGCATGGCCACCGGGTGCAATGCCGCGGATATCGCACTTTTCGACAACCACAAGGTGCGATTACTCTCGACAAGTTGGAGGTGACGGCGGTTGTCGACGACGCGCTTCTCAGAGGTTCGATCGACCAACTCCGGCACATGAAGTTTCGCTGCGGCACATGATGTTTCATTGAGTTTCCGCGAGCTTGGCAATCTAGCTCGGCATTCGTCGGCGCCCCCTTTTGGAATCGGGAAGACTTTTGGAATCGGGACGATGAATCGGCCGACGCGATCCAACCCCCACGCACCGCGCCCTGTCCATGAAGCGCGTGCCCTAATATCCGACGTTGCAGGGGATTGTGGCGGTTTGTCGATCCACTTCTCGGGGTCCGTCAGCTGTTCTGGGCAATCTGTGTGGTGGATACGAGACGTAGTCCCGTTTGGAAGTCGCTGGTGACCGGCCGGATGGATCATTTGCCGGGGCAACTGGGCGACATGTCACATGTCGCCTCCCGTTCGTGTCTGAGTCAATCGTGGGTCTTTGGTCCTCGAGTAGCGAGCGCTATTGGGTCCAATCGATGCGGCCGGAAATCCCATGCTGCCCAGGTCATCTGGATCCAGGGCCGGCGCCGCCATGCGAGACTTCTTTTCGGGATCGAGGATGCGGTAGGCCAGAAGTTTGATGCGGTCGCTGATAAGGAACCAGGCGAGGGCGTATACCCACACCGCCGCTGCCCACCCCCAGCCCAGCGGGGTCATGAATAGCCCATAAACGGCAATGACGGTGGCGATGGCCTGGGTGCCCAGGACAGCGATCAACAAAATGCGGGCGGGACGGACGGACCAGAACTGTCTGCGGGTTCGGGTCAAGAAAATGGTCAGGTGGCCCGCGACGGACAGCATGAGATACATCAGGGTCTGCAGGCGCGGGTGGCCAAGGTCGAACACACGGTCGCCGAGATAGAACAAGCCGAACGCGGCGATCGGTCCGACCACCCCCAGGACCGTGGAGATACCGAGCACCAGGCGCATGTTCCACGCTTCGGGCTCGTTCTTGTAGCGGACGTTGTCGTAGGCGATGGACAGGATTGCACCGTCGTTGAGCAGCGCGAGCATTACGATCATGATGGCGGTGAGCGGGTAGAAGTTGAAGACCAGGATGGCGACGGTCATGAATAGCAGCACCCGCAGCGTTTCGGTGATGCGGTATATCGCGTAGCTGTTCATTCGCTGAAAGATCTTACGGCTCTGTTTGATCGCCTCGATGATCACCGAGAGGCCGGGAGCCAGCAGCACAATGTCGGCGGCTGCGCGGGCGGCGTCGGTGGCGCCCGATACGGCGATGCCGCAGTCGGCTTTTTTCAGGGCGGGGGCGTCGTTGACCCCGTCGCCCGTCATCCCGGCGATGTGGCCACGCTTCTGCAGTACGTCGATGATGTGGTACTTATGCTCGGGAAAGACCTGGGCGAAACCGTCTGCGGTCTCGATGGATTCGGCCACTGCCG
>NZ_JBKQTQ010000235.1:0-46991 GCF_052143115.1 Mycobacterium sp. | reverse complement strand
AGGTGTTGTTCGACTTCGAGACCGGCGAGCTGGGCGAGCGCAACGGCGTCTTCGTCACCAACGTCGAGCACAAAATGGGCCTGAAGGCCTCGGCGACCTGCGAGCTGACCTTCGGCCAGCACGGCGTCCCCGCCAAGGGCTGGCTGGTCGGCGAGGTGCACAACGGCATCGCGCAGATGTTCGAGGTGATTGAGCAGGCCCGCATGATGGTCGGCACCAAGGCCATCGCGACGCTGTCCACCGGCTACCTCAACGCCCTGGACTACGCGAAGAACCGGGTGCAGGGCGCCGACCTGACCCAGATGACCGACAAGACCGCGCCGCGGGTGACCATCACCCACCACCCGGACGTGCGTCGCAGCCTGATGACCCAGAAGTCCTACGCCGAGGGTCTGCGTGCGCTGTACACCTACACCGCGACCTACCAGGACCCGGCGGTGGCCAAGGCCGTGCACGATGTGGACGCCGATTTGGCGGTCAAGGTCAACGACTTGATGCTGCCGGTGGTCAAGGGTGTCGGCTCCGAGCAGGCCTACGCCAAGCTCACCGAGAGCCTGCAGACCTTCGGAGGGTCGGGCTTTTTGCAGGACTACCCGATCGAGCAGTACATCCGCGACGCCAAGATCGACTCGCTCTACGAGGGCACCACGGCCATCCAGGCGCAGGACTTCTTCTTCCGGAAGATCGTCCGCGACAAGGGTGTGGCGCTGGCCCACGTGTCGGGGCAGATCGAGGAATTCGTCAAGAGCGAGTCCGGCAACGGCCGGCTGAAGGCCGAGCGTGCGCTGCTGGCCACCGCCCTGGCCGATGTGCAGGCGATGGCAGCGACGCTGACCGGCTACTTGATGGCCGCGCAGGAAGACATTTCCAGCATCTACAAGGTGGGACTGGGTTCGGTGCGCTTCCTGATGAGCGTCGGCGACCTGGTGATCGGCTGGCTGCTGCAGCGTCAGGCCGCGGTGGCGCTGGAGGCGCTCGACGCCGGTGTCAGCGATGCCGACCGGGCCTTCTACGAAGGCAAGATCGCGGTGGCGTCGTTCTTCGCCAAGAGCTTCCTGCCGTTGTTGACCAGCACCCGCCAGGTGCTGGAGACGATCGACAACGACATCATGGAGCTCGACGAAGCCGCCTTCTGATCTCAGGCACTAGCAAAAGCCCCCGTTCTCAGTGCGAGACGGGGGCTTTTGCTTTGGTGTGACGCTGACGAGTTGGAGGGGCCGCCGCGGATCCCCTCATTCCGTCGGCGGCCCCGGCTCAAGGACGCTCCGCATTGCCATCGGGTCGGGGGGTCGGACGACAACACGGAGCTATCCGAGCCATCGGCTACCCGAGGGGTCTCGTTACTAAACGGCGCGGACCCATACCTGAGCCATATCCGGATCGGGCGTCCGGATGGTTGGATCAGGCTTCCAGAATGGCGGCAACGCCCTGGCCGCCGGCGGCACAGATCGAGATCAGCCCCCGCAACGGCTTGTCTGTCGCCCCTTGCTTCGCCCTGGCCTCGGAGAGCTGCTTGGCCAGCTGCGCGAGGATCCGCCCGCCGGTGGCCGCGAACGGGTGACCCGCGGCCAGCGACGAGCCGTTCACGTTGAGCTTGGCCCGGTCGATGGACCCCAACGCGGAGTCCAGGCCCAGCCGCTCCTTGCAGTACTCCTCGGACTCCCAGGCCTGCAGGTGCGCCAGCACCACCGAGGCGAACGCTTCATGGATCTCGTAGAAGTCGAAGTCCTGCAGGCTGAGCCCATTGCGCGCCAGCAGGCGTGGCACCGCGTAGGTCGGCGCCATCAGCAGGCCATCGGCGCCGGTGACGTAATCCACCGACGCCGTCTCGGCGTCGACGAAGTAAGCCAACGGCGTCAGCGAGTGCTCGGCGGCCCAATCCTCGCTGGCCAGCAACGCCACCGAAGCGCCGTCAGTCAGCGGTGTCGAGTTGCCGGCCGTCATGGTGGCGTCGCCGGCCTTCGCCCCGAACACCGGCTTCAGCTTGGCCAGCTTCTCCACCGACGAATCCGGCCGTAGGTTGTCGTCCCGGTAGAGACCCAGGAACGGTGTCACCAGGTCGTCGAAGAAGCCGCGGTCGTAGGCCGCCGCCATGTTGCGGTGGCTGGCGGCGGCCAGCTCGTCCTGGTCGACGCGCTTGATCCCCATCTGCTTGGCGGTGATGGCGGCGTGCTCACCCATCGACAGCCCGGTGCGCGGCTCGCTGTTCACCGGAATCTCCACCCCGAGGCTGGCCGGAAGCTTGCCGACCAGCTTCAGCCGCTGGACGTTGGACTTTGACCGGCGCAGTTCCAGCAACGTGCGACGCAGGTTGTCGCCCAAGCCAATCGGCGCATCCGAGGTGGTGTCCACCCCGCCGGCGGCGGCGACCTCGTAGCGGCCGGAGGCGATGCCGTCAGCCGCGGCAATCGCCGCCTGCAGGCCGGTCCCGCAGGCCTGCTGCAGGTCGAACGCCGGGGTGTAGGACGACAGCGCGGAGCCGAGCACGCATTCGCGCATCAGGTTGAAGTCGCGGCTGTGCTTGAGCACCGCGCCGCCGATCACCGCGCCCAAACGCTCGCCGGCAAGGCCGAACCGGTCGACCAGCCCACCCAGAGCGGCGGTGAACATGTCCTGGTTGGACGCTTCGGCGTAGGCGCGGTCCGAGCGCGCGAACGGGATCCGATTGCCACCGAGCACAGCGACGCGGCGCATGGAGTGGGTCTTCGCCGGGGAACTTGCAGAAGTCACGCTTATCTCCGTCAGTTGGGGGTTATCCACGGTTAGGGGTCATACTACCTACTGTTCTTACTCTGGAGTAAGTTCGGTACTCGATACGCTAGTCGACAGATGACACGCTCGATATGGAAGGCAACTCAGTGGCCCCGAAGGTTTCACCTGATCTATTCTCCCAAGTCGTCAACTCCGGGCCTGGCTCGTTTCTCGCCAAGCAACTCGGCGTTCCACAGCCCGAGAAACTGCGGCGTTACCGGGTCGGTGACCCGCCGCTGGCCGGATCGCTGCTGATCGGCGGTGAGGGCCGGGTTGTCGAGCCGCTGCGTGCGGCGCTGGACAAGGATTACGACGTGGTGGGCGCCAATCTGGGCGGTCGCTGGGCCGATTCGTTCGGCGGGCTGGTTTTCGACGCCACCGGTATCACCACGCCGGCCGGGTTGACGGCGCTGCACGACTTCTTCACTCCGCTGTTGCGCAACGTCGGCCCCTCCGGCCGCATCGTCGTCGTCGGAACGACTCCCGACCGGGCCGGGAGCGTGGGCGAGCGGATCGCGCAGCGCGCGCTGGAAGGATTCACCCGCTCGCTGGGCAAGGAGCTGCGCCGGGGTGCCACGGTCGCGCTGGTCTATCTGTCGCCTGACGCCAAACCAGCCGCTACCGGCGCGGAATCCACCCTGCGGTTCATCCTGTCGGCCAAATCGGCGTACGTGGACGGCCAGGTGTTCTACGTGAGCGCGGCCGACTCGACTCCGCCGGCCGACTGGGACCGGCCGCTGGACGGCAAAGTGGGCATCGTGACCGGTGCCGCACGGGGTATCGGTGCGACGATCGCAGAAGTGTTCGCCCGTGACGGGGCCCGAGTCGTTGTCATCGACGTGGAGGCCGCAGCCGAGGCCCTGGCCGAGACCGCCAGCCGCATCGGTGGGACGGCCCTGACCCTCGACGTCACCGCAGACGACGCCGTCGACCGGATCACCGAGCATCTGCGCGATCACTACAACGGCCGGGCCGACATCTTGGTCAACAACGCCGGCATCACCCGCGACAAGCTGCTGGCCAACATGGATGACGCACGTTGGAACGCGGTGCTTGCGGTCAACCTGCTCGCGCCACAAAGACTTACCGAAGGACTGATCGGCAACGGCAGCATCGGCGACGGTGGTCGGGTGATCGGGCTGTCGTCGATGGCCGGCATCGCGGGCAACCGTGGGCAGACCAACTACGCCACCACCAAGGCGGGCATGATCGGGCTGACCCAGGCACTGGCTCCGGGGCTCGCCGAGAAGGGCATCACGATCAACGCCGTCGCGCCGGGATTCATCGAAACCCAGATGACCGCGGCCATCCCGCTGGCCACCCGCGAGGTAGGCCGTCGATTGAACTCGCTGTATCAGGGCGGGCAACCGGTGGACGTCGCCGAGACCATCGCCTACTTCGCCAGCCCGGCATCAAACGCGGTGACGGGCAACGTCATTCGTGTCTGCGGCCAGGCTATGCTGGGCGCCTAGCGGAGAGGGGAACGCAGTGACGCAACCAAGCGGCCTGAAAAACCTGCTGCGCGCAGCGGCCGGGGCGCTGCCGTTCGTGCCACGCAGTGACCATCTGCCCAGCAGGACGCTGACCGTCAACGACGTACCCATCGACCGCGGGAACGTGGCCGGCTACGCGGCAGTCACCGGACTGCGTTACGGCGATACCGTGCCGTTGACGTACCCGTTCGCGTTGACCTTCCCGACGGTGATGTCACTGGTAACCGGGTTCGACTTCCCGTTCGCCGCAATGGGATCCGTCCATACCGAAAACCACATCACCCAACACCGGCCGATCAAGGTGACCGATACGGTCAATATCGCCGTGCACGCCGAGAACCTGCGTGAACACCGCAAGGGCCTGCTGGTGGACCTGGTGACCGATGTCAGCGTCGGCAACGAGGTGGCGTGGCACCAGGTGACGACCTTCCTGCATCTACAACGCACCAGCCTGTCCGGGGAACCCAAGCCGCCGCCGCAGAAACAACCCAAGCCGCCCCCGCCGAAAGCAATCCTGCGGATAACGCCGGGCCAGATTCGCCGATACGCTGCCATCGGCGGTGATCACAACCCGATCCACACCAACCCCATCGGGGCCAAGTTGTTCGGCTTTCCGAGCGTCATCGCACACGGAATGTTCAGCGCCGCGGCAGTATTGGCAAATTTGGAGGCTGGGCTCCCCGACGCTGTGACATATTCGGTGCGGTTCGGCAAACCGGTGGTGCTGCCCGCCAGTGCCGGACTCTACGTCGATCAGGTTCAGGATGGGTGGGACATCAGCTTGCGCAACATCGCCAAGGGGTATCCGCATCTGACTGGCACGCTGCGGACGCGCTAGCCGGGATCGCGTTCGACGAGTAACCCGACACCGTACGCGCTGAGGGCGGCGACAAGAAAGACCAGCAACAACCAAATCGGAGGTCGGGCCAACTCCCAAACGAAGAACGCGGCCCAAAACGGCGTGCGCTGAGTGACCGCGAGTACACCGGCTGCACCGGCCAACGAGATTGCCTGAACCTGAAAGTGGGTCCCTGCCGCCGCGTTGATGGTCAGCACCAACAGCGTCCCGGCCGCTGCGCCGGTGGCCAGCGCGGGGGTGATCAATCCGCCCGTCGCGCCGGCCCGCAGAAACACTGCCGTCAGGAGCGGTTTCAGAACCAAGACTGCCGCCGCCGTTGCCAAGGTCATCCCGCCGGCGAGCGTCGAGGACAGGATCGATCTGCCGTTGCCGGGCAGTTCGGGCCACCAGTGTGAGCAGACACCGGTCAGCAACCCCGCGCAGGCGATTGCCGGGATCAACAGCCAGGATCGCCTCAGCGCGGCCCGATGTGCCGCCGCCATGGCGCGATTGAACACTAGGCCCACCACAAAGGTCAGCGGGCCCAACACCAGCGCGTAACCGATCAAACGGTAGGAAAAGTGGAGGTTGGGCCAGGTCAGAATCGGCTGATTATGGGTGAGCACTGAGGCAACCGAGACGGCCAGGCTCGAGGTGATCAACGCGGCACCTACTGCTCGGAGCTGCCATGTTCTCAACATGATGCGCAGCGCGAACAGCGCACCACCGAGCGGCACGGCATAAACCGCACCGAGCCCGGCGCCGGCCGCACACCCCAGCAGAATCTCACGGTCGCGGGGCGACAGGCGTTTCAGCCATCCGATGCCCAAATCGCCGAGGGCCGCGGCGAATTGGCGTGGAGCTCCTTCCCGACCCAGCGATGCACCAGAGCCAACCACCAGCACCTGCAGCGCCGCGTCGACGCCGAAAGGCAGCATGCGTATCGGCTCGCCGCGCGCGATGGCCCCAGACAGTTCCGGGACATCAGTTCTGGACCGCAATATCCACCAGCCCAGCCCGGCAAGCGCTCCGCCGACCATCGGCCCCAGGGCTCGACGGAGTGGGCTGCTACCGGTGACCCCCTGTAGCAGCGATCCGAATGTGTAGTGGTAGGTGAGGTGCTGGGTAAATCGCAGCAGCAACGTCGTCGACAACCCGGCAACCCCGGCCAGCAGCCCGACAATGACCACCGCGCACAGAAATTCAACATCGCGGCGGCTCATGGGGTGAATGGCGAGGCCGCCGACTAGCCCGGTTCGGCGGCGACTTCGGCCGCGTCCCGATCGGACGGCACGCCCTTGAGGCCGCGCCAGAACAGGTTGATCATCAGCTTGGCCGCCTCGTCGACGTCGGTATCGCCGGTACTGAGCCGGGTCGCCACCGCCTCGCCGGCCCCCACCAGCGCCACGGCCATCATGTCGAAGTCGGCGTCCGGTTCGGGATTCCGGGTGCCCGCCTGCAGCAGCCGGGCAACCATGGCGATGATCCGCTCGCGTCCCTCGCGCACGGTGTGGGCGAATGCCTGCGAATTGGTGGCCTGGGCGTACATCACGATCCACGATGCGCGGTTGGCGTCGATGTAGCGCATAAACGCCACGATGGTGTTGCGCAACAAGTCTTTCGGGCTCTGCTCGAGATTGATCTCTTCACGTACGCCGTCGATGAATCGCGTCAACTCGCGATCAAGACAAGCGCCGAACAGCTCCTCCTTGGAGCCGTAATACAGGTACAGCATCGGCTTGGAAATCTCCGCCTTGGCTGCGATCACGTCCATCGACGTCTCGTGGTATCCGTTGACGGAGAACATCTGGACAGCAGCATCCAGCATCTGCTGTTCTCGCACAGCACGGGGTAACCGCTTGGTACCACCTGCCATGCTGTCCCCTTCTAGCCAACCTCCGCATGCCTGCGGGTCTGACTTCAGAGTAAGCAATGGATATGGCTGCCGCCGCGATTACGGCCCGCAGTCTGGCTTCGGCCCTTTCATCTTCGCGACCCGCAGTACGGAGGCATCGACCGCAGACATCGTCAACTCCCCTGCGGCCAATGCCTTCTCCAGCCGATCCAGCACGGCGGGCACCTCGTCGGTAGTAACCCACAGCGCGATGTCGGTGCCCGCCTGCAGGGTGCGCAAGACCGCGTCGGGAACGCTGAAGCGCTCGTTGATCGCGGCCATGCTGGACAGGTCGTCGCTGAACACCGGGCCGTCGAAGGCCGGGGCTTTGTACCCGGTGCCGGTGCGCAACAACTGCACGGCGGCGCGGCTGAGGCTGGCCGGCTGATCGCCGGTCAGGCCGGGCACCTGCAGGTGGCCGATCATCACGCCGACTGGGGCGGCGGACACCAGCGTCCGGTACGGCACCAGATCGTCGTTCTGCAACTGGTCGAGCGGCGGCGTGGTGACCCCGCCGGTGTGCGAGTCGCCGGAGCCGTGCCCATGGCCGGGGAAATGCTTGAGCACCGGCAGCAGCCCGGCGTCACGCAGACCTCGGTCGTATGCGCCGGCGTACTGGGTGACGACCGCCGGATCCGAGCTGAACGACCGGTCGCCGATCACGGTGTCATCGGGAGCGTCGGAGACATCGACCACGGGAGCGAAGTCGATGGTGATGCCCAGGCCACGCATCCGATGGCCCCGGTCCAGCGCGATGCCGTAGACCTCGTCGGCGGTGTGCGTCTTGGCCAGCGCCCGTGCCGAGGGTGCCGGCCCGATCAGCGACGACAGCCGCGCGACCCGGCCGCCCTCCTCGTCGACGCTGATCGCCACCGGCAGCGCCGTGCTTGCGGACAGATTCTTCACCGTGCCGTTTATCAGCATCGACAGGTCAGTCCAGCTACCGATGAAGATGCCGCCGACGTGATGGTCTGCCACGACGGCTTTGGCATCGTCGCCATTGCGCACCCCCACCATCAGCAGCTGAGCCAGCTTGTCGCCGGTCGACATTGCCGCCAATATCGCCGCCGGATCCCCACACGCGGGTCGGGCCGGGGGGATCGGCTTGGCCGCAGAGGACGTCGCCGGTGCCGACTTGGGTCGCTCGGAGGTGTGGCCGCACGCGACCACCAGCGCCAGAACCGCGGCGAGCACAGCCAGTGTGCGCGGGAAAGCCATTCGCCCATGCTGTCATGGGATCGATCCGCGGCACCGCCACCCCGCCTCGTCCGAGCCCGGCGAACGGTCCACCGGCCGCGACCTTGCCTTCTGCTAGGTTTGGCGACGAGGCTTGCCGAAAAATCCAGCCCGCACGTCCAAGGAGCTGCCCGATGAACCGGTTTGTTGCGCCCGCCGCCGCCAGCGTCGTGGTCGGTCTGCTGCTGGGCGCAGCCGCGATCTTCGGGATCACGTTGATGGTGCAACAGGACACCAAGCCGCCGCTTCCCGGCGGCGATCCGCAGTCGTCGGTGCTCAACCGGGTCGAGTACGGCAACCGCAGTTAACCGCGCGGCGACGATGCGGGCCGGCGGACGGCCAGTTGAGGAGCCGGGCAATCGGACTCAGTCGGCGACTGCGGTCGCCCGCGCGACAGCCGCTTCTGCTGCGCCGCCGCTGTCGCGACGCTGGTTGTGGTTGGTCGCGACGGTCGCGCTAACGCTGAGCATCGCTGCGTCGCCAGGGCAGATCTCCCCCGATACCAAACTCGACCTCACCGCCAACCCGCTGCGCTTCCTGGCCCGGGCAACCAACTTGTGGAACAGCGAACTGCCGTTCGGACAAGCGCAAAACCAGGCCTACGGCTACCTGTTTCCGCACGGGGCGTTCTTCCTGGCCGGTCATCTGCTGGGACTGCCGGGCTGGGTGACCCAGCGGCTGTGGTGGGCGCTGCTGCTGACCGTCGGCTTCTGGGGGTTACTGCGGGTCGCCGAGGCACTGGGTATCGGCAGCCCGACATCGCGCGTGATCGCCGCGGCGGCGTTCGCGCTTTCACCTCGGGTATTGACCACCTTGGGGTCGATCTCGTCGGAAACTTTGCCGATCATGCTGGCGCCCTGGGTGCTGCTGCCCACCATCGTGGCGCTGCGCGGCGAGGCCGACCGGTCGGTGCGCCGGCTCGCCGGGCAGGCCGGAGTCGCCGTGGCACTGATGGGAGCGGTCAACGCGATCGCGACGCTGGCCGGCTGCCTGCCCGCCGTGATCTGGTGGGCCTGCCACCGGCCCAACCGCCGATGGTTGCGCTATACCGCGTGGTGGTTACTGGCCCTGGCATTGGCGATGTCGTGGTGGTTGGTGGCGCTGATCTTGATGGCTCGGATCAGCCCGCCATTTCTGGACTTCATCGAATCGTCCGGCGTGACCACGCAATGGTCGTCGCTGGTCGAAGTGCTGCGTGGCACCGACATTTGGACCCCGTTCGTGGCGCCCGACGCCACCGCAGGCGCACCTCTGGTCACCGGATCGGTCGCCATCCTGGCCACCTGCCTGGTGGCAGCCGGCGGGTTGGCCGGGCTCGCGTTGGGGGGCATGCCGGCGCGCGGCCGGTTGGTGACCATGCTGCTGATCGGCGTGGTGCTGCTCGGCGCCGGGTACAGCGGCGGGTTGGGCTCACCGCTGGCGCATCACGTGCAAGCTTTCCTGGACGCCCGCGGAGCGCCGCTGCGGAACGTGCACAAGCTGGAGTCGGTGATCCGGATTCCGATCGTGCTGGGCCTGGCGCAGGTGCTGGGCCGGATCCCGCTACCGGGGAGCGCGCCGAAAGCCGTGTGGATTCACGCCTTTGCTCACCCGGAGCGCGACAAGCGGGTCGCGGCCGCGATCGTGATGCTGACCGCCCTGATGGCCAGCACTTCGCTGGCATGGAGCGGTCGGATCACCCCGCCAGGAACGTTCAGCGCGATACCCCGGTATTGGCATGATGCCGCCGACTGGCTATCCGACCACAACACCGGCGCACCTACTCCGGGCCGAGTGCTGGTGGTTCCCGGTGCGCCGTTCGCCACCCAGCTGTGGGGCACCAGCCACGACGAACCACTGCAGGTTCTCGGCAACAGTCCGTGGGGCGTGCGCGACTCCATCCCGTTGACCCCACCGCAAACCATCCGGGCACTCGACTCCGTGCAACGTCTCTTCGCGGCCGGCAGACCCTCCGCGGGCCTGGCCGATACGCTTGCCCGCCAAGGCATTTCGTATGTCGTCTTACGCAACGACCTGGACCCCGACACGTCGCGCTCGGCACGCCCGATTCTGGTGCACCGAGCCATCGCGGGATCCCCGCGACTGCAGAAAGTCGCCGAGTTCGGCGCGCCGGTCGGGCCCGGCCCGGTGTCGGGCTTCGTCACCGACAGCGGATTGCGACCCCGCTATCCCGCCGTGGAGATCTACCGAGTCGCCACAGACGTCGCCGCCACCGCTAATCCCGCCGCGCCCTACCTGACCGACACCGACCAACTGGCCCGCGTCGACGGCGGGCCGGAGGTGCTGTTGCGCCTTGACGAACGCCGGCGGCTGTCAGGTCAGCCTCCGCTGGGTCCGGTGCTGATGACCGCGGACGCCGAGCGCGCAAGCCTGCCAATACCCGGTGGGGTAGGGGTGACCGTCAGCGATACGCCGGTGGCGCGGGAAACCGACTACGGCCGCGTCGACGACCACTCGTCGGCAACCCGGGCTGTCGGCGACGCCCGGTACACCTTCAACCGGGTGCCCGACTACCCGACCCCGGGCGCTGAGACCGTCTACGGCGCCTGGACCGGCGGTCGGCTCACGGTATCCAGCTCGTCATCGGATGCCACCGCGCTGCCCGACGTCGCCCCGGCGACCTCGCCCGTCGCCGCGATTGACGGCGACTCGGCCACCGCATGGGTGTCCAACGGGCTGCAGTCCGCCGTCGGCCAATGGCTGCAGGTGGACTTCGACCATCCGGTGACCAACAGCGTCATCACGATCACACCCAGCGCGACAGCCGTCGGCGCCCAGGTCCGCAGGATCGAGGTGTCCACCGTCAACGGCACCACGACACTGCGGTTCGACGAGGCCGGCAAACCGATCACCGCGGCGCTGCCGGTCGGTGAAACCCCGTGGGTGCGGATCACCGCGATCGCCACCGATAACGGTTCGGCCGGAGTGCAATTCGCGATCACCGACTTGTCGATCACCCAGTACGACGCGTCGGGGTTCGCCCACCCGGTCGGCCTGCGGCACACCGTGCTGGTTCCCGGTCCCCCGCCGAACGCGGCCGTCGCGCGGTGGGACCTGGGTTCCGAGCTGTTCGGCCGACCGGGCTGCGCCATGGGGCCGAAGAACATGCAGTGTGCGGCCTCGATGGCGCTGGCACCCGAAACACCGGTGACGTTCAGCCGCACGCTGAGCGTGCCCCGACCGATGCCGGTGCTTCCCGCGGTCTGGGTGCGCGCGCGGCCGGGACCCATGCTGGCCGATCTGGTCGCCGAACCGGACACCACCCGCGCCCGCGGCGACGCCGATCTGGTCGACGTTCTCGGCTCCGCTTATGCCGCCACCGACGGTGATCCGGCCACCGCATGGACAGCACCGCAGCGGGTGGTGCAGCACAAGACGCCCCCGACGCTCACCCTCACCCTGCCCCGGCCAACCGAGGTGACCGGACTTCGGCTGCTCCCCAGCCGGTCGTCAGTGCCCGCACACCCGACCATGGTCGCCGTCGACCTCGGGGACGGTCCGCAGGTTCGTGAATTGAGATCCTCCGAAGAAGGACCAGCCGGGCCCGCCGCGCCGCAAACCCTGCCCCTGAAATCCCGCGTCACCGACACCGTCACGATCAGCCTGCTCGACTGGGCAGACGTCATCGACCGCACCGCGCTGGGCTTCGACCAGCTGAAGCCCCCAGGGTTGGCCGAGATCGCGGCACTCGGCGCCGACGGCAGACCGATCGCCGCCGCCGACGCCGCCCGCAACCGCGCGCGCGAGGTCACCGTCGACTGCGCGCATGGGCCGGTCATCGCGATCGCCGGCCGATTTGTGCACACCACGATCCAGACCACCGTGGGCGCGCTGCTGGACGGCGCGCCGGTGGCCGCCCAAGCGTGCGACCGTCAGCCGATCCTGTTGCCGACCGGTCAGCAGGAGTTATTGATCAGCCCCGGAACGGAATTCGTCGTCGAGGGTGCCCAATTGTCCGGGCCGCTCGCGGCCGAGTCGACCGCCGCATCCGTAACGCCCGCTTCCACCGGGACATGGGGTCCGGCCCGCCGCGAGGTGCGCATACCGGATTCGGCGACGTCGCGAGTAGTGGTCGTGCCGGAAAGCATCAACCCCGGTTGGGTCGCACACACCAGCGCCGGAACTCGGCTCACACCGGTCGCCGTCAACGGCTGGCAGCAGGGCTGGGTGGTGCCGCCGGGAACGTCGGGCACCGTCACGCTGACCTTTGCGCCCAACTCGCTCTATCGCGTCGGCCTGGCCGGCGGGCTGGCGCTGCTGCCGCTGCTGGCGCTGATGGCCTGGTGGCCGCAGCGACGCCAGCCCCGCGACGACCCCCCTGCCCGCCCGTGGGCGCCCGGACCCTGGGCGGGCGTCGCTGTGCTGGCGGCGGGGGCGGTGATCGCCGGAGCGGTGGGCGCCCTGGTGTTCGGCGCGGCGCTCGGCCTGCAGTGGGCGCTACGCGACAATCCCCGACGGCGTGACGTCGTCGCGGTGGGGTTGAGCGCCGGTGGACTGATTCTGGCCGGCGCGGCACTGTCCCGGCATCCATGGCGTTCGGTCGACGGTTACGCCGGGCATTCCGCCGGCGTGCAACTGCTGGCGCTGATTTCCCTCGCCGCACTCGCGGCCTCGGTGACGTCGTGGCGCAAATCCGTCCGGTAAGCAAGTCGAGCAGCCGGTGACTTGCGCCTGATCGTCGAGGCTGTTACGGCATAGTCAGCACGTCTTCCTGCGAGGTGGTGGCCATGTCGGCTGGGAAAAATTTTCGGGCGCCGGAGCTCAACAACGACGGAATCAACTCCTGCGGCCGTGACTCATGACGTTGCCGGTGGCCGATATTGATCGGTGGAGCGCCGAGGCTGTGCGAGAGGTGTTCCACGCGGCCGGTGCACGCGGGCAGGCCACATTGGAGACCTCGGGTCAGCTCAGCTCGCTGGCGGTGTTCGACTCCTGGGACGGTGCCACCGCCGAGGCCAGGAAGCACACGAATGCCTCGATCCGCCAGGACCTCGACGCTCATGGCAACGAGTCGCTGGCGGTGGCCCGCGCAGCCGACAAGGCGGCCGACGATATCGAGCGTGTGCAGTCCGAGTTGCGCACGCTGCGTCAGGATGCCGCCGAGTTACACATGACGATCGATCCGCTGACCAACACCGTGGTGCCGAATTCGACGTTCAACGGTCCGCCGATGGAAGCCCTCATCGCCGAAGTGCAGCTACAACCACGGCTCGACGCGATCCTGGCCAAGGCCACCACAGTCGACGCGGAGCTGGCGATGGCGATCAACATGGCCGATGGGGATGTGCCGATCCCGGCGGGACCGCACGATGATCGGCCGCAGATCCAGGATGCGTTGTCCGAGCCGCTGCCCGAAGACCCGAAGAAGTTCAACGAGTTGTGGAATCAGCTCACCCCAGACGAAAAGGACTGGCTTTACCGCCAAGACCACAACATCGGCAACCACGCCGGCATGCCCTGGGACCCAACAGATCATCTGGGGAAGGACCACTACAACCGGTTGCACCTGCAGGAACTTCAGCAGCAGACGGAAGCTGACGTCGACCGAATGCAGCACAGCGTTGACGAGATGATGGTCGGCCACAATGTCGACGACAGCGCGCTGTATGCGTTGCAATCACACCTGACGGCGGCCCGACGCAGGCTGGCGGGATACCAGGCCGTTCGCGCCGATTTGGACCGCACGGATGGGGTGCATCGCTATGTGGGATTCCTCGATGACACCGGCCGCGGCGCGGTGGCTATCGGGAACCCGGACCATGCCAAACGCAATGGCATATTCGTGCCCGGCACCGGCGAGGACCTGCCCCGTCTGCGGTTCAGCGACGCGAAAGCAGTGGCGTTGTACAACGCCGCGCGCGCCGCAGACAAGGCTCTTGGCCCGGAGGATGTGTCGATTACGACGTGGATGGGTTATGACCGTCCCATGGACTTGAGCCACGCGGCCCTCCCTGACCCCGCTCGCGGGGGCGCCGGCGGGTTGGACGCGTTCGTGGGCGGGCTGCGCGCCTCGCACATCGGGCCGGCGTCGATCGACACCGTCATCGGCCACAGCTACGGCTCGACCCTGATAGGCGCGGCCGCTTCGGGTGGACATCACCTCGACGCCGACAACGTCATCGCGGTTGGCAGCCCCGGCATGCTGGTGGACCGTGCCGGCGGGCTCACACTGGAGCCGAGCGCCCAGGTGTACGTGATGAGGGCAGCCAACGACATCATCGGCATCAGCGGCGTGGTGACCGAGTGGACACTGGGATCCGATCCGACCGCGCCGAAATTCGGTGCCCGGCGTTTGGCGGCCGATCCGGGACCCGCCGGACCCTTGGGGCTACCGAGCGTCGACGCTCACAGCAGCTACTGGGATCAACGCAACATTGCGCTGGCCAATATGGGCGCCGTCATCGCCGGCGTTGCGCCATGAATGCCGCCGCCCCACGAGCCGGTATCGCCGGCGTGGTTCTGGCCATCGCGCTCGCCACAGCCTGTGGCCACCACAGCCCGATCCTTGGAGGACCATCCATGTCATCCGCCCCGCCGCCGGGTTGGAAGGTGCGACCCGTCATCCCCACCAGCCAGCAACAGGCCCAAGACACCGTGATCGGCTACCTGAAGAAGACCCTCCACGCATTGCCGGCAGGAATGGTTTTCGACCGCTCGCGGTACGCGGGCTCGGGCAATACGCCATGCAATGACGAGCCGACCGGCGTGCCGCCGAACGAATTTTCCGATGTGCGCGACGCGGTCTTTCCGCCCGGAACCGATCTGGACGCGATGATCGCGAAGACCGGTGAAATCTGGAAAGGCTGGGGCTGGTACGTCCTTGAACGCGACGGGTTCCGGAAACCGAACCGATTCGGTTACGCGCCGGATGGGTACAGTCTCCAAATCGTCGCGGCTAATCCCGCGGGATATCCACCGACGATTACCGGCGTGTCCCCGTGCTTTCCAGGTGAGCTCGCCCGAGACGACCTACCCGTTCCGGTGGTCCTCAAAGCCGACTCCTGAGGGGCCGTTTTCACCCGCGCCGGCTGTACACGCGGGAGGATGAGTCCAGACGTCCGCCGTCCGAGGAGCTACGGACATGGGATGGTTTAACGCACCCGAGTATTGGTTGAGCAGGCTGATACTCGAGCGTGGCATCGCGGTCGTTTATGTCTTCGCGTTCGTCGCGGCCGCACGACAGTTCAGGGCGCTGATCGGGGAGCACGGGCTGCTGCCGGTGCCGCGCTATCTGGCCCGGCAATCATTCCGGCGAGCGCCAAGCATCTTCCACGCACACTATTCCGATCGGTTCTTTGCGACGCTCGCCTGGCTGGGTGCGGTGTTATCGGCGGCGATGGCGCTGGGCTTGGCCGCCGTTGTGCCGCTGTGGGTCGCGGTGTTGGTGTGGCTGCTGCTCTGGATGCTTTACCTGTCGATCGTCAATGTTGGCCAGACGTGGTACTCGTTTGGCTGGGAGTCGCTACTGCTGGAGACCGGTTTCCTGGCCATCTTCCTCGGCAATGACCGGGTGGCGCCACCGGTGCTGGCGATGTGGCTGGCGCGCCTGCTGCTGTTCCGGCTCGAGTTCGGTGCGGGACTGATCAAGCTCCGTGGTGACTCGTGCTGGCGCGATCTGACCTGCCTGTACTACCACCACGAGACTCAGCCGATGCCGGGGCCGCTGAGCTGGTTCTTCCATCACCTCCCCAAGCCCCTGCATCGGGTGGAAGTCGTCGGCAACCATTTCGCGCAGCTCATCGTCCCGTTCGGATTGTTCGCCCCGCAGCCGGTGGCCAGCATCGCCGGCGCGATCGTCGTCATCACCCAGCTGTGGCTGGTGATCTCCGGTAACTTCGCCTGGCTGAACTGGTTGACGATCCTGTTGGGCTGCAGCGCGATTGACGCGTCGACGGCCGCGGCGGTACTGCCCATTCCCGAGCAGCCGGCGCTGGCCGCGGCTCCGCCGTGGTTCGCCGGCCTGGTGATCATCTTCACGGTAATGACCGCGATGCTGACCTACTGGCCGGTGCGCAACATGATCTCCCGCCGGCAGCGGATGAACATGTCGTTCAATCCCTTCCACCTGATCAACACGTACGGCGCGTTCGGCACCATCGGCCGAACCCGCCGGGAGGTAGTGATCGAAGGCACCGACGAGACGGAGGTCACCGATCAGACGGTGTGGCAGGAATACGAATTCAAAGGCAAACCCGGAGCGGTGCGCCGAGCGCCGTCGCAATGGGCGCCGTATCACCTGCGGCTGGATTGGCTGATGTGGTTTGCGGCCATCTCGCCGCAGTACGCCTACCCCTGGCTTCGACCATTTATCTTGCGGCTCTTGCAGAACGATCCGGCGACGCTGCGCCTGCTCCGCCACAATCCCTTCCCGAAGTCCCCACCGCGATACGTGCGCGCCCAGCTCTACCGATACCGCTACACCACCGCGGCTGAATTGCGGCGTGATCACGCCTGGTGGCATCGCACGCTGGAAGGCGACTACGTGCAGCCCATTTCACTGACCGAAGCGGCGCCCAATAAGTAACGACGGCGGACGGCTACAGCGTCTCGTCGAGCTCGCCGAGCCGGTCGGTTAACCGCAGATTTTCCGAGTAGTCGACCGGACAGCAGATCAGCGAGACGCCGTCGTCGTCCAGCGCAGCCTTCAGCGTCGGCAACAGCTCGTCGGCGCTCTTGATCCGGTAGCCTTTGGCGCCGAAGCTTTCCGCGTAACTCACGATGTGCGGGTTGCCGAACTTCACGTAGTAATGATCGCCGAGCTCGAGATCCATCTTCCACTCGATAAGGCCGTAACCGCCGTCTTCCCAGATCAATACGACCAGTGGTATCCGCTCCCGGACGGCGGTCTCGATCTCCTGCGAGTTCATCAAGAACGCTCCGTCGCCGACCACGGCCAACACCTTCGACTCCGGCCGTGCCAACTTGACCCCAAGTGCACCGGGAAGTGCAAACCCCATGGTGGACAGACCATTTGAGATCAAGCACGTGTTTCGTTCATACGTGGGATAAAGCCGGGCCATCCACATCTTGGTAGCACCGGTGTCGACCAGCACGACGTCGCTACGGCCGAGCGCTTCGCGGGTATCGGCGACGACCCGCGCCGGCGCCAACGGGTAGCGCGAATCCTGTTGTCCCCGAGCGAATTCTTCGGCGAGCAGGCCGGAACCTGGAACCTCTTCGCAACCATCGAAGTGGTGGTCGCCGACTGCTTCTTTGAGGGCCTGCCTGAGGTCGTCCAACGATTCACTGATGTCACCGATAATCCCGACCGCGACCGGGTAATGCGCGTCGACCTCGGCCGGGAACCGGTGAACATGGATGATCTTCTTGTCGGCTTGCGGGTTGATGCGGACGGGGTCGAATTCCTGCAGCTCGTAGCCGACCGCGACGATGACGTCGGCATTGTCGAACCCGAAGTTGACGTAGTCATGCCGCATGAACCCGAGGGTCCCGATGCTGTTGGGGTGGTCGTCAGGCATCACACCCTTCCCGTGGAAGGTGTTGGCGACCTGAATACCGAACTCCTCGGAGAACCGGACCAGGGCTGCGGTCGCGTCGGCGCGGGCGGCGCCGTGCCCAGCCAGCACCACCGGTCGCTTGGCCTCGCGGAGAATGTGGACCGCGCGGGCCACCTGGCGAACGGCTGGCGCGTCGGCGCGGACGACGTTGCGCGGCAACGGTTTCAGGTCGTAATCCGCTTCATCGGCGTCGATGTGTTCAGGCACAGCCAGGTAGACCGCGGCCGGGCGTTCGGCCTCGGCGAGCTTGTACGCTTTGCGGACCATCTCCGGTATGGCATGCGCGGTCGGGACACCGGCAGACCACCGGGTGATCGGCGCGAACATCGACACCAGGTCGACGTACTGATGCGACTCCTTGTACTCACGGTCCTGGCCGACCTGCGCGGAGATCGCGACCATCGGCGTGCTGTTGGTGGTGGCGTCGGCGACGCCGAGCTGCATGTTGATCGCGCCCGGACCCAAGGTCGCCGAAACCACCGCCGCGCGCCCGGTGACCCGGCCGTACATTTCGGCCATGAACGCCGCAGCCTGCTCATGCCGAGTGAGCACATAGCGGATATCCGACGCCGCCAACGCCTGTATGAAGCGGATGTTCTCCTCCCCCGGTATCCCGAATACGACGGCGACGCCCTCGTTTTCCAGGCATTTAACGATTAGTTGCGCAGCTGTAGTCATCCGCCACCTCCGCGGGCCAGGATAGTGGCAGGCTGGAGACCTGACGTTTCCAAACCCACCCACCGAAGGATGTCAGCGTGTCCATCGCCACGATCAACCCGGCCACCGGCGAGACGGTCAAAACCTTCACCCCGGCAACAGACGATGAAGTTGAGGCCGCAATCGCACGTGCCCACGACCGGTTCCTCGACTACCGCCACTCCACCACCTTCGCTCAGCGCGCCAAGTGGGCGAACGCCACCGCCGACCTGCTGGAGAAGGAAGCCGACGAGGTCGGGGCCATGATGACTCTCGAAATGGGCAAGACCCTGAAATCAGCCAAGGGCGAAGCGCTCAAGTGCGCCAAGGGCTTTCGCTACTACGCCGAGAACGCCGAGAAACTGCTGGCCGACGAGCCGGCGGAAGCGTCGAAGGTTGGCGCGAAGCGCGCCTACATCCGGTACCAACCGCTCGGGGTGGTGCTGGCCGTGATGCCGTGGAACTTCCCGCTCTGGCAGGCGGTCCGGTTTGCCGCACCGGCACTGATGGCCGGCAACGTCGGCATCCTCAAGCACGCCTCGAACGTGCCGCAATCGGCGCTCTATCTCTCCGATGTCATCGCCCGCGGCGGATTCCCGGACGGCTGCTTCCAGACGCTGCTCATCTCGTCCAGCGCAGTCGAGGGCATCCTGCGCGATCCCAGGGTCAAGGCGGCCACCCTCACCGGCAGCGAGCCGGCCGGTCAATCGGTCGCCGCCATCTGTGGCGACGAGATCAAACCCACCGTGATGGAACTCGGTGGCAGCGACCCGTTCATCGTGATGCCGTCCGTCGACCTCGACGAGGCCGTCAAGACCGCGGTCACCGCCCGGGTGCAGAACAACGGGCAGTCCTGCATCGCCGCCAAGCGGTTCATCGTCCACACCGACATTTACGACGCGTTCGTCGACAAGTTCGTCGAGCGGATGGAGGCGTTGAAGGTCGGGGATCCGACGGACCCCGACACCGACGTGGGTCCGCTGGCCACCGAGTCTGGCCGCGACGAAATCGCGAAGCAGGTCGAAGACGCCGTCGCGGCCGGCGCCAAAATCCGCTGTGGCGGCACGCGCCTCGACCGGCCGGGGTGGTTCTACCCGCCGACGGTGGTCACCGAGATCACCAAAGACATGGCGCTCTACACCGAAGAGGTCTTCGGCCCGGTCGCCTCGATGTATCGAGCCTCGGGCATCGATGAAGCCATCGAGATCGCCAACGCCACGACCTTCGGGCTGGGGTCCAACGCCTGGACCAATGACGAAGCCGAACAACGGCGCTTCATCGACGACATCGAGGCAGGCCAGGTCTTCATCAACGGGATGACGGTGTCTTACCCGGAGTTGGGGTTCGGCGGTGTCAAACGGTCGGGCTACGGTCGTGAGCTCGCCGGCCTTGGGATCCGCGCGTTCTGCAACGCCAAGACGGTGTGGGTCGGGTAGTGGCGATCGCAAGCGCGGCGTAGCCGGGCGCAGCGGGTCGCCACCATCGGGCTGGGGCCGGTCACGCAGACGCAGCCGCCAGTGCCTTCTCGTCCTCGTCGGCGAAGGTGTCCTCCAGCTGCACCGGCGAGTAGTCGAGGTCGATCTCGCCGACCGGACGCCCGCGGGCGCTGCTGATCGTGCCGAGCCGCCGCATCCCCTTGTCGGCGGCATACTGCATGAACTCGTCCACCGAAATGTCGAATGGCATCGGGTCATAAAGGGCGAAGCCTTCTTCGATGAGGCGCAGCCCGAGCGGCATGAGCTCGTTCATGCGCGTTTCGAAGACGTCCCAATTGGCATCGTCGGCGGCGACGTGGCGCCGGCAGGTGAAGGTGCCCCATGCCATGTGGCGTCGCTCGTCGTCACCGATCCGCCGGACCAGCTCCTGCATGCCGGGAAGAATGCCGTGTTCCACGCAAATCTTGTGCCAGGCGTAGTAGCCGGTCAGCGCCAGCATGCCTTCGACCATGTGGTTGTACGTTACGGACGCCCGGATCTGGGCAGCCGGAGAGGGATCAATCGATAACGTGTTGAGGCAGTCGGGCAATTCCTCGTAGAAAATTGTGCGGTAGGTGGGGATGTCGTCGAGATACTCGTGCAGGTCGCCGGTGATGCCCACGGCGTCGAGCCACATGCGGAACACCTGGACGTGCTTGGCTTCCTCGAACGCGAACTGCGTCAGGTACATCTCGTCGCCTAGCCGGCCCTCGACCCGCATCGCGGACATGAACGGCTGGATGTCCTCGGTCACCGCTTCTTCGCCGGCGATGAACTCGGCGCACAGTCGGGTGGCGTAGTGGCGTTCGTCGTCCGAAAGTCGCTCCCAGTCGGCGCGGTCACGGGAGAAGTCGATGTCGGCCGGGTTCCAGAACTTGGCATTGCCGCCGGCGAATAGCTTGAGCGGCAAGCTGTCCCAGTTCAGGCCGCCCGCAACCATCGAGCCGGTATGCGTCCGTGTCATGTAATGACCTCCTTTATCTCCATTTGGTGAGCTTGCGGCAACGCGGCAAATGCCGCCGCCAGTACCGCAACGAGTCGGCGCACCGCCAGTGCCGGTTGCTCCGGCGAGGGCTCGTCGAGCCCGAGAATCGGATCCAAGCCGCGCACATAGGGCGCCAGCGCCAGGTGCGGAAAGATCATCAGCAGCAGGGACATCAGCGCGTCGGTGTCGGAATCCGCACGCAGGTCACCGCGGGCGCGCGCGTCGCGGACGAGCGGCCGCAGCACTTCCAGGTAGTGGCGGTGAATGACGTTCTGGACGCTGACGCGGGCTTCGGTGTCGACTTCCAAAGTGGCCGCGGCGTGCAGCGCGCGTTCATGCGGATGGTCTGCGAAGTAGGCCACCCACGCGTCGAGCCAGTCGGTCAGAAAGTCGAAGAACGGTCGGCTGGGGTCGAGCTCGCGGATGCGGTCCTCCATGTAGGCACGCACCCGCTGGCTGGCGACGTCGGTGATGAACGCATACAGGTCGCGCTTGTCGGCGAAGTACTGGAACAGGCTGCCCTTGGCGACTCCGGCACGCCGGGCGATCACGTTCAGGCTGCCGCGCGAGAACCCGTGCGCCCCGAACTCGGCCTCTGCGGCGGCCACGACGGCCGCCCGGCGCGCCGGGTCGACGCGGGCCCAAGTCACCGTCGGCATCCGGTCCTCCTCGCGTCGATGACCACTGGTCACTCTACTGTGAGCCAGGTCACTCCTCAAGGTCGAAGTTCGGCGAGCTGTTCGGCCCAGCCATCGTCGACTGGGGCCTTTACGTTCAGCCCACCGAAATATTCACGTGCAATCGAACAGCGCCGCGTGACCGCTGAGTAACAGCACCGGGCGCTCGATCTTGAAGCGCTCGCCCGTCTCGACCGCTTCGGCACGGCGGAGGGCACGACGCCTGAAACATCGGAAATAGCCTCAGAAAACGGGAACGGCCCGACATACTTCACCGAGGAGGGATTCATGGGGCATTACAAGGCAAATCTGCGCGACATCGAGTTCAACTTGTTCGAAGCGCTGGAGCTGGGACCCGTGCTGGATTCGGGATCGGTCGGTGAGCTCGACAGCGCCACCACGCGTGAGATCCTGGCCGAAGTTGCGCGCTTCGCCCAAGGTCCGGTCGCCGAGTCGTTCGTCGCCGCCGACCGCACGCCCCCGGTGTTTCTGCCGGACCAGCACACCATCACCGTGCCGGACCCGATCCGTGCAACGGTGCAAGCGATCTGGGATGCGGAGTGGTGGCGCCTCGGTGTCGCGCCCGAGATCGGCGGCACCGCGGTGTCCAGGACGATGGTGTGGGCGGTTCTGGAGATGGTCATCTGCGCCAACCCGGCGCTGTTTTTCTACTACGCCGGCCCGGCGATGGCCGACATCCTCTTCGCGCTCGGCAACGACAAGCAGCGCGCGTTAGCCAACGCGGCGGTCGAGCGCCGATGGGGCGCAACGATGGTGCTGACCGAGCCCGATGCAGGCTCCGATGTGGGAGCCGGGCGCACCAAAGCCAGCGAGCAGCCAGACGGCTCGTGGCACATCGAAGGTGTCAAGAGGTTCATTTCCGGTGGCGATCTCGGCGACACCACCGAGAACATCCTGCACTTGGTCCTCGCGCGCCCCGCGGGTGCCGGGCCCGGCACCAAAGGGCTGAGCCTGTTTGTCGTGCCGAAATACCTGTTCGACTGGGACACCTTCGAGATCGTGGGCCGCAACGGGGTTTTCGCGACCGGTCTCGAGCACAAGATGGGATACAAGGCCTCCCCGACGTGCGAGTTGACGTTCGGCGCTCACGGCATCCCGGCCAAGGGCTGGCTGGTCGGCGACAACCACAGCGGCATCGCGCAGATGTTCAAAGTCATCGAGAACGCGCGCATGCTGGTAGGCATCAAATCGTCGGGAACGCTGTCGACGGGCTACCTCAACGCCCTCGACTACGCCAAGACGCGCATCCAGGGCGCCGACATGACGCAGATGCTCGACAAGAGCGCCCCGCGGGTCCCTATCATGCACCACCCCGACGTGCGTCGCTCCTTGATCATGCAGAAGGCCTACGCCGAGGGATTGCGAGCGATCTACCTCTACACCGCCGCACACCAGGATCCCGTTGTCGCCGAGGCAGTTTCGGGTGCCGACGCGGACATGGCAAACCGCGTCAATGATCTGCTGCTGCCCATCATCAAGGGGGTGGGCTCCGAGCGGGCGTACCAGTACCTGACCGAATCGCTGCAAACCCTGGGCGGTTCGGGCTTCCTGCAGGACTACCCGATCGAGCAGTACATCCGCGACGCCAAGATCGACTCGCTGTATGAGGGCACCACCGCGATCCAGGCGCAGGACTTTTTCTTCCGAAAGATCGCGCGTGACAAGGGCGGCGCACTGATGCACGTCGCTGGGCAGATCCACTCCTTCATCGACAACGACGCCGCTGACCAACGGCTGAAGGTGGAGCGCGACTACCTGCGCACCGCCTTGGAGGACGTGCAGGCGATCACGGCCACCCTGACCGGTTATCTGATGGGATCGGCCGAAGCCCCGGCCGAGCTGTACAAAATCGGGCTCGGCTCGGTGCGGTATCTGCTGGCCGTCGGCGATCTGTTCATCGGCTGGCAGTTGCTGTTCCACGCTGAAATCGCGCTGCGGGCACTGGATTCCGGCGCAACGGGCAAAGAGCGGGCGTTCTACGAGGGTAAGATCGCGGTGGCGCAGTTTTTTGCCGCCAATGTATTGCCCGAGATCACCGCGACGCGCGGCATCTTGGCTCGCACCTCGACCGCCTTGATGGACCTCGACGACGCCGCTTTCTGACGTGGACACCCAGATGCCACGAACGTTCGACGAACTGGTCGCGGAGGCCGATTCGGTATCGGTCGCGGGGTGGGACTTCTCCTGGCTGGACGGTAGGGCCACCGAGCAGCGCCCGACGTGGGGATACCAACGGCTGCTGCGTGGACGCCTGGCGGAGGCGACTTCTGGGCTGGACCTCTACACCGGCGGCGGTGAGGTCTTAGCGGGGGCCGGTCCCTTTCCGCCGACGATGGCCGCCACCGAGCCGTGGCCGCCGAACATCACCCTGGCCACCCGGCTGCTGCATCCCCTGGGCGTGGTGGTGGTCGCCACCGGTGACGAGCCGCCGCTACCGTTCGCCGACGCCGCATTCGATCTGGTTACCAGCCGGCATCCGTCGGCAGTGTGGTGGGACGAGATCGCCCGGGTGCTCATACCCGGCGGCAGCTACTTTGCCCAGCACGTCGGCGTCATCTACCTCCGCACACTGATTGAATCCTTTGTGGGGGCGCAGCCTCGAAAGCCTCGAAGCCCGATCCGTGGACAGCTGAACCCAGATACCGTCAGCGCCGAGGTCGCCGCGGCCGGACTGGACGTGGTCGACCTTCGACACGAACGGATACGGCTCGAGTTCTTCGATGTCGGCGCAGTGATCTACTTCCTGCGTAAGTTGAGTTGGGTGGTCCCAGGCTTCACTGTCGCCAAATACCGCGACGAGCTGCTGAAATTGCACCGGCAGATCGAGGCGGAGGGTGCCCTCGTTACCCACTCCTCGCGGGTACTGATCGAGGCTCGCAAGCCCTAAGCTTTACCAGTTGACCGAACAGGAGCATTCAGTAGTGGCCGCGACTCGCACGCCGGTCCGGCTGGCCATGTTCGGGCTGGGAGCCATGGGACTGCATCATCTGAAGATCTTTGAACGCCTGGCCCCGTGGGCGCAGCTCATCGCGGTGGCGGATAGCCACCTGCCGTTTGCCGAACGTGCCGCCGCTGTTGTGCCGGCTGCCAAGGTTTTTCACGATCCGCTGGACTGCCTGAGCAACGTCGATATCGACGCTGTCGTCGTGGCCACCGCTGATCCCACCCACTACGGGATCGTCGACGCGTGCATCGCACGTGGCATTTATGTGCTGTGCGAAAAGCCACTGACCCTCTCGGCGCAAGAATCTTTGCAGCTGGTCAAGGCGGAACGAGCCAGCGGCCGCCGGCTCGTCCAAGTCGGCTACATGCGCCGATACGACAGCGACTACCGGCATATCCACGACACCATCCGGTCCGGTCGAGTCGGCCAACCCATCCTGATCAGACAGCGGCATCACAATCCGCTGACTTTCAACAACTTTCAAGCTCAGCAGCTCATCGCCAGTTCAGCCGCACACGATATCGATCTGTTCCGCTGGCTTACCGGTGAGGAGATCAGCGTCGTCACCTGCGCAGCCAAAAGCAGCGACGATGGGTCGACGGTGACTATCCTGCTCACGCTGATGTCGAAAACCGGCATCCTCGGTGTTGTCGAAGTCGGTCGCGGACCGGGAATGCAATACGACATCGGGCTCGACCTCGTTGCCGGCCACGGCAGTCTCACCCTGGGATCGCCGTCGCTGACGACAAGCGCCGTCGCCGATGGGGTGGCAGCCCGGCGCCTGCCGGACTCCTGGATCGAACGGTTCGACGGCGCCTATCGGACTCAGAACGCCACGTGGATGGCGGGGGTAGCGAACGACTCGATCGACGGGCCGTCGACGTACGACGGCTATGCCACCAACGCCGTCGCGGATGCCGCGCTGGCGGCGTTGCGTACCGGAGGCGCTCAGGCCGTGCACCAGATCCGGCCGGGTGACCTCGGGCAGGAAGGCGCGGCATGCTGATCGAGCCCACCGGTCCGCCGAAGCCCGTCATGCGCGAGCAGTAGACCACTTAACATCGGCCCCATGTCGCTACTGAATACCGCCCACGGACCGATCAATACCGCTGACATCGGCGTCACTCTCATGCACGAGCACGTGTTCATCATGACCACCGAGATTGCCCAGAACTACCCGGAAGCGTGGGGCGATGAAGACGCACGGGTGGCTGACGCCGTCACCCGGCTCAACGAGCTCAAGTCGCGCGGAGTGGACACCATCGTCGACCTCACCGTGATCGGGCTGGGCCGCTACATCCCGCGCATCGCCCGCGTGGCCGCGGAGACGGAACTGAACATTGTTGTCGCGACCGGCTTGTACACCTACAACGATGTCCCGTTCTGTTTCCACTACATTGGCCCGGGCGCGCAGCTGGGCGGGCCGGAGATCATGACCGACATGTTCGTCCGCGACATCGAGCAGGGCATCGCCGACACCGGCATCAAGGCGGGGATCCTCAAATGCGCCACCGACGAGCCCGGCATCACCCCCGGAGTCGAGCGGGTGCTGCGCGCGGTCGCCCAAGCGCATAAGCGCACCGGCGTACCGATCTCCACGCACACCCACGCGGGCCTGCGGCGCGGGCTCGAGCAACAACGCATCTTCGAAGAAGAAGGTGTTGACCTGAGCCGGGTGATCATCGGCCACTCCGGCGACAGCACCGACATCGGCTACCTCGAAGAGCTCATCGCCGGCGGTTCCTATCTGGGAATGGACCGGTTCGGCATCGACGTGATCCTGCCGTTCGAGGACCGAGTGAACATCGTGGCGCAAATGTGTGAACGCGGCCATGCCGACAAGATGGTGCTCTCCCACGACGCCAACTGCTATTTCGATGCGCTGCCCGAGGATCTGCTGCCGGTGGCCGCCCCCAATTGGCACTATCTACACATCCACAACGACGTCATCCCCGCGTTGAAGGAACGCGGGGTCACCGACGAACAGCTGCACACCATGCTCGTCGACAACCCGCGCCGCATCTTCGAGCGACAGGGCGCCTACTCGTGACCCAGAGTGAGCCGGTCCCGCCGATCGGCACCCAGATTTCGGCGCTGGCCGCGCTCGCCCCCGACGAGCCGGCGGTTACCTGCGACGGACGCACGCTGACCCGCGGCGAACTCGACCGTTCGACCAGCCGGCTGGCGCGCGCCTATGCGGAGCGCGGCGTCGGCGTCGGCGACTACGTGACCATCGTGCTGCCCAACTGCGTCGAGTGCGTAGAGGCCATGGTGGCGTGCTGGAAGCTGGGCGCGGTGCCGCAGCCGCTGTCCCCGCGGCTGCCGGACGCGGAGTTCGAGGGCCTGCTGGAACTGCGGCCACGCGCGCTGCTCGTGGGGCGAACGCACCCCGGAATACCAAGTCTTCCTAGAGGTTTCGTGCCCGACCAGGCGTTGTCGGACGACCCGCTGCCGGAAGCGGTGTCACCGTGCTGGCGGTCGATCGCGTCAGGCGGCAGCACCGGCCGGCCGAAGCTCATCGAGGCGGGCGGCGACAGCCGGCTCGGGCCGGCACTGGGATACGTCGTGGGTGGCCAGGAGGGCGATACCGCGCTGGTGCCGGTGCCGCTGACCCACACCACGGGCTTCACCGCCGCGGCGGTCGCGTTGATCATGCGGAGCCACCTGGTGCTGATGGGCCGGTTCGACCCGCACGAGTTCCTGCGGCTGATCACCGAGCATCGCCCCCAGCTCGTCACGACGGTGCCGACGATGATGCAGCGGGCGCTGCCGGTCTACCGCGCCGACCCGTCGTCGTATGACCTGTCGTCGATCCGGCGGTTCTGGCACCTCGCGGCGCCGTGCCCGCCGGCCATCAAGCAGGCGTGGATCGACCTGCTCGGCCCCGAAAGGGTCTGGGAACTTTACGGCGGTACAGAATTTCAGGCGATGACCTTCATCTCCGGCGACCAATGGGTCACGCATCCCGGATCGGTTGGTGTGGTGGTCATGGGCGAGATGAAGGTGCTCGACGACGACGGCAACCCGTGCCCGCCCGGCGTGGTCGGCGAGATCTACATGCGGCCCAACCCCGGCAGCGCACCGAGCTACCGGTACATCGGCACCACGGCGAAATCCCGCGACGGCTGGGACTCGTTGGGCGACTTGGGCTGTTTCGACGAGGACGGGTTCTTGTTCCTGTCCGATCGCCGGGTCGACATGTTCACGGTCGGCGGCCGCAACGTCTACCCGGCCGAGATCGAGAACGCCCTGTCGGGGCACCCGGATGTGCTGTCCTGCCTGGTTGTTGGTGTGCCCCATGAGGATCTGGGCCAAGTGCCCTATGCCCTGGTTCAGGCGGGGTCGGCGCTGGATGAGCAGGCGGTGCAGGCGTTTCTGCGCGACCGTATCGCCGGATACAAGGTGCCGGCCACCGTCGAGTTCGTCGACACCCCGCTGCGCGACGACGCCGGCAAGGCGCGCCGCTCGGCGGTCCGCGCCGAGGTCATGGCGCGATTGCGTCCTCTTGGCGCGGGCTGACGGCGCTGTCGAGCGTCAGCGTGCGCTGTTGCCTTCTACGAGATTCCCAGCCCCGCAATGCTTCTCGGCATGGTGATTCGACGAGCGCATAGCTCACCGCGGCGATGGCAATAGCGAAGATCAGCGTCAGCACCAGCACCTCGGGCATGTGGCCCCTGAAGGAGAACTCCCCGATCACCGGGAACACCATGGTCAGCGCCGCTAGATGCCAGATGAAGATTCCGTACGACCAGCGTCCCAGCGTCACCATCGGCCTGGTACCCAAAAGCCGATGGCCGGTGTCCGGCCGGTCGAGCACCAACGGTGCCACCAGGCCCGCCGCCACCAGCGCACCCATCACGGTCTTCACCGTGAACTGCGTGGCGCTGCTCGGGACCAACCCCGCGGGCCCGGCCAGCGGTGAGGCGGCCACCAGATAAGCCGCCAACACGACGACGGCCATCAGCACCCGGCGTCGGGCGAGCCGATGCGCCCATCCGAGCGGGCTGTGCACCCACTCCGCGAGCAGCATCCCCGCAGCGAACCAGGAGAAGAATGCCGGCGGCCAGTTCAGCGGATTGAGCCCGGCCGGCGCCGCGAAAGGAATCCAGCCCCAAAACCAGCTGGCGACACCGAGAGCGGCGATCGCGGGCACCCGGCCGCGGACCGGCAGCCGAGCCGCCAGCAGTGCAAGGATCGGCAATGCCAGATAGAAAGTGACCTCCACCGAAAGGCTCCACATCTGGGTGAGCCCGTGTGTCAACGTCAGCGGCACATACGCCTGAGTGAGCGAGAGATTCGCCAGCCACACCGTCAGGCTCGGGTGATCGGCGTCCGGCAGCAGGGTCAGGATCACCACGACGGCCACCAGGTACGCCGGCATGATGCGCACCACCCGCGATCGCAGGTAATGACCGGTCGACGGGCGGGACCCCAGACCGCGCGCCGCCGCCGCATGTCCGCGCCACAACAAAAATCCCGACAACGCGAAGAACACCGCGACCGCCAGATCGAAGCGACCGAACAGCCGACCGTCGACCCCACCGGAGTGCCCCGTCTGAAATGCGACGTGGGTGACGACGACGCCGATGGCCGCGCATGCCCGCATTCCTTCCACGGCGGGCAGGAAATTACGAGTTCCCCCCACCTGCTGGGTACCGGCTGCAGTCATCGGCGCCGCTCCTCCTCATCGCTTCGCTCTGCATCGTCGCCGGCGCGGCTCATGCTGACAGTCTGCCCGTGACGGTGTACCCGGCAAATCGGGTACACCCCGTTTGCCCACCTTGGGGACCTAAAACGCAACCTTAAATATTGCTGTTAGGGTCGAACAAGTTTTGCTTCGCTGGCCCCAGGTCGGGCCGGTCGCGACGGGCGGGTGTTTGGTGTCCCGAACCGAGTCAGACCAGAAGGAGGTCGCGGCAACGTGAACCGAGCAGTCATGTTGCGGATGGCCGCGTGCGGGATCATGGGACTCGGAGCCGCCTTGCTCGTCGCCGCCCTGTTGCTGTGGACGTACACCAGCAGCAGGATCACCAAGATCCCGCTCAATCTGGATGTCACGTTGATCAGTGACGGCACCGGCACCGCGTTGGACCCAGCGTCCTTGAACAGTCAGAAGCTCGTCGTCGATCACAACGTGCCGCTGGTATCCCAAGAGCAGATCGACGTCGAATCCCCCGCCAACGCCGACGTCGTCACACTGCAAGTGGGTAGCTCGGTTCGACGCAGCGACAAGCAAAAAGACACCGGCCTGCTGCTCGCACTCGTCGACACCGTCACCCTCAACCGCAAAACCGCGATGGCGGTTTCCGATGACACCCATCCCGGCGGGGCCGTCCAGAAACCGCGCGGCTTCCACGAGGAAAACCCACCCACCAATATCGCGTTGCCGCACGACGGACTGTCCTACCGATTCCCCTTCCACACCGAGAAGAGGACGTATCCGTATTTCGACCCGATCGCGCAGAAGGCGTTCGACGCCAACTACAGCGGAGAGGAAGACGTCAACGGCTTGACCACCTATCGGTTCACCCAAGACGTCGGCTACGACGCCGACGGCAAACTGGCCGAGCCGATCAAGTACCCGTCGCTGTATGCCAACGACGAGGACAGCAAAGTGACCGCCACCGCGGCGACGTGGGACGTGCCCGGAGACCCGGACGACAAGATCACCATGACCCGCTACTACGCGGCGCAGCGAACCTTCTGGGTGGACCCGGAGTCGGGGACCATCGTCAAAGAAGACGACCACGCCAATCACTACTTTGCCCGCGACCCGCTGAAACCAGAGGTGACGATGGTCGACTACAAAGTCACCTCCAACGAGGAGACCATTGAGTCGCAGGTGAATGCCGCGCGTAACGAGCGCGACCGACTGGCGTTGTGGTCCCGGGTCCTGCCGATCAGCTTCACCGCGTCCGGCGTGATCGCACTGATCGGCGGCCTGCTGCTCGGCTCATTTAGCTTGCGGACCGAAGCGGCGCTGCTCGACCCCGGGCTAGACACCGCGGATCACGGGTTCTTCGGCCGCGGCGAACCGCCGGTCGAACGAGTGCCCGGCGCCGAGGCCGAGACCGAGAAGCTGCCGACCCCGCCGAGCGACCTGCAGCGGGAGTCGGGGCCACCGGGCGCGGGTCCGCCGAGTTCGGGAAGCCCGCCGACTTCGGGTCCGCCCGATCGGTCCTAGCCGGGCGACGATGCAGCCGGAACGGCTGAGGAGAAGCCCGGCCATCAAACCGAGCCGGGCGACGATGCAGCCGGAACGGCTGAGGAGAAGCCCGGCCATCAAACCGAGCCGGGCGACGATGCAGCCGGAACGGCTGAGGAGAAGCCCGGCCATCAAACCGAGCCAGGTGACGTGACGGCGGTACGCCACTGGGCTCTGCAGTGGTCCCGTCCCGGGTACGCACTGGCGTTGGCGCTGCTGGTGACTGCGCCGCTGATCAGCCCCGGATACCTGCTGCTACGCGATGCGGTGTCCACGCCGCGGTCGTATCTGTCCGATAGCGCGCTCGGGCTGATGTCGCCTCCGCGGGCGACGCCGCAGGATTTCGCCATTGCGTTGGCATCGCACTGCGTCGACGGCGGCATTGTGGTGAAGGCGTTGCTCGTCGCGGGGCTGTGGCTGGCGGGTTGGGGCGCGGCCCGGCTGGTCGCCATGGTGTTGCCGGAAGCCGGTGCCAGCGGCCAGTTTGTCGCGATCACGCTGGCGATTTGGAATCCGTATGTCGGTGAACGGCTGCTACAGGGGCATTGGAGCCTGCTGCTCGGCTATGGCTGCCTGCCCTGGGTGGCGACGACCGTGCTGGCGCTGCGATCGACCGACCGGCCTGTCTGGTCAGAACTTTTCGGGCTGGTGTTCTGGATCGCGCTGGCCGGGCTGACCCCGACCGGGTTGATCCTTGCGGCCGTGATCGGACTGGTTTGCGTCGCTGTCCCTGTTGGGGGCCCGGGGGGGCCCAGGCCGCGCTGGATGTGCGCCGCCGTCATGTTGGGCGCGGCCCAGGTGGCGGCACTGCCGTGGTTGACGGCCGCGGCACTGGGCTTGTCATCGGCCGACCGCATTTGGGCGCGGACCCCGGACGTTGCCGCGTTCGCCGCCCGCGCCGAGCCCGGTCTGGGGACGCTCGGCAGCTTGGCCAGCCTGGGTGGGATCTGGAACGGCGAGGCCGTACCGGCTTCGCGGGCAACACTTTTCGCAGTGGTGTCAGCCGGGGTGCTGTTTGCCGTTGTGGTCTTCGGGCTACCGGCGCTGGTGCGTTGCCGGGCGGCGGTGCCACTGGTGTTGCTGGCAGCGGTGTCCGTGGTGGTACCCGCCGCACTGGCCACCGGGCCGGGCCTATCCGTGCTGCACGCGGTGGTCGAGGCCGCGCCCGGCCTGGGCGTGCTGCGCGACGGGCAGAAGTGGGTGGCGCTGGCGATGCCCGGATACGCGCTGGCCGGTGCCGGCGCGGTGCTGACGTTGCGGCGTTGGCTGCGGCCCACGGTGACCGCGCTCGTGTGCTGTGCGGCGCTGCTGCTCGCACTTCCCGACTTGGCATGGGGCGTAGCAGGAAAAGTCGAGCCGGTGCACTACCCGACCGACTGGACAACCGTCGCGGCGCTAATCAACCGTGATCCCGGGGAGGTCGCGGTGTTGCCGGCCGACACCATGCGGCAGTTCGCCTGGTCCGGGCGGGCGCCGGTCCTGGATCCGCTGCCGCGCTGGGTGCGCGCCGACGTGCTGATGACCGGCGACCTGATCATTTCGGGTGTGACGATTCCCGGTGAGGGAGACCGGGCGCACCGGGTACAGCGGCTGCTGTTGACCGGCGCCGACCCGGTTGCGCTTCGCCGTGATGGCGTGGGATGGCTAATGGTCGAAGTGGGCACACCCGGCGATATAGGCTCGGCCGCAAGGACATTCGAGCGTCTTCCGGTGGCCTATCGCGGGCAAGACCTGGTGCTGTATCGGGTCGGCGGCACCGCAGCAGGCGTACCCGCCGATCGTCGACTGCTCGCGGTGATCGCACACCTGGTGTGGTTGGCGACGCTAATCGGCGCCCTCATCGGGACGACGGTGGCCTTCGGTCGATTTCGCGGGCCTGCCGGCGACGATCCCGCCGCAGAGGACAAAGGCAACCCAAACGAACGCACCGCCGATTCCGACGAGAAAGACGGCCTTCATCGAGGCACGCCGGACTTGACCGACGGCCCAACCTGGCTATCTGTAATGGGTCGAGGAGTTGTAGCACTGTCACCCACGCGGGTTTGGGGCAGGTTTCGTGGGTGACAGTGTTATCTGTAACCGTGTTACCCACGTTGGCTAGCGGATTACGATCCGCTTCTGGCCGATCCGATGATGGTCCCGCGCTAGAGATCCGCGGGTGACACCGGCGGTCGTTCTGTGCCTTTGTGGCCTAGGACCCCGGTTTGCTTGAGGAGTCCGCCCTTCATTGTTGCCGCCGTTGCTATTTGGTCGAGCACGCGGATTAGGTGATCGTGCGGCTGTCGCCGACCCGTTCGCCTTCCCAGTAGATCGCCACCCGACCCCCGTTTCCGGCTTCGACGTGGCGATCAACACAGTTGTAGGCGACGTTGAGCTTGCCTCCGATGAACCACCTGGCGAACGGGGCCCCAGACCAGTCCAGCACCTCGGTGAACGGTGTGTCCCAGGACAGCCGATTGGCCTGCTCGGCCCAAAAAGACAGTCGATCCTGCTCGGCCTGGCGGTAGAGGTCTTCGGTGGCGTTGGCTTGCGCGGCGAACTCCGAAGACGGCGGGTAGGCCGACGGGACCGCGGCGTGCGTCTCAGACACAGTCTCGGACATAGAAGTGGGCCTTTCAGCTCGACTACTGTTCAGGTTTCCTGCGCGGGTGCCGGAGCCAGGCGTGCTCCGGCTAACCCGACTTGCCAGCATCACCGGCAGATACTAGGATATCCTAGTAACCAAGTCGCTCCTTCTTGTGCATTCGAGGACACCCATGACCACACAGATCGCGCACTTCATCGATGGGAAGCGCGCCGCAGGCCAGTCCACCCGTACCGCTGATGTCTTCAACCCGAGCACCGGTCAGGTGCAGGCGAAAGTTCCGATGGCCTCGTCGGCTGACGTCGACGCTGCGGTGGCCTCGGCCGTCGAGGCCCAAAAGGACTGGGCCGCATGGAATCCGCAGCGGCGCGCGCGAGTAATGATGCGATTCATCGAGCTGGTCAACGACCACAACGACGAGCTGGCCGAGTTGCTGTCCCTTGAGCACGGCAAGACGGTGGCCGACGCGCGCGGCGACATCCAGCGCGGCATCGAGGTGATCGAGTTCTGCATGGGGATCCCGCACCTGCTCAAAGGCGAGTACAGCGAAGGCGCCGGTCCGGGCATCGACGTGTACTCGTTGCGCCAGCCCCTGGGCGTGGTCGCCGGCATCACCCCGTTCAACTTCCCGGCGATGATCCCGCTGTGGAAGGCCGGTCCCGCCCTCGCTTGTGGAAATGCATTCGTGCTCAAGCCTTCTGAGCGTGACCCGTCGGTCCCGGTGCGGCTGGCCGAGCTGTTCATCGAGGCCGGTCTGCCGGCCGGCCTGTTCCAGGTCGTGCACGGTGACAAGGAGGCCGTCGACGCTATCTTGAACCACCCCGACATCAAAGCGGTCGGCTTCGTCGGCAGCTCCGACATCGCCCACTACATCTACTCGAATGCCACAGCCACCGGCAAGCGCGCGCAATGCTTCGGCGGCGCCAAGAACCACATGATCGTGATGCCCGACGCGGACCTCGACCAGGCCGTCGACGCGCTGATCGGCGCCGGCTACGGCAGCGCCGGCGAACGCTGCATGGCGATATCCGTCGCGGTGCCGGTCGGCGAGCAGACCGCGGAACGGTTGCGCGCCAGGCTCGTTGAGCGGATCAACAACCTGCGGGTAGGCCACAGTCTTGATCCCAAGGCCGACTACGGCCCCTTGGTCACCGAGGCCGCGCTAACCCGGGTGCGCGATTACATCGACCAGGGTGTGGCCGCGGGCGCAGACATTGTCATCGACGGCCGCGACCGGGCCAGCGACGACCTGGCATATGGCGACGCGAGTTTGGAAGGCGGCTTCTTCATTGGACCGACCCTGTTCGACCACGTCACTCCCGACATGTCGATCTACACCGACGAGATCTTCGGACCCGTGCTGTGCATGGTGCGGGCCCATGACTACGAGGAGGCGTTGCGGCTGCCGTCGGAGCACGAGTACGGCAATGGAGTGGCGGTCTTCACCCGCGACGGCGACACCGCCCGCGATTTCGTCTCACGGGTGCAGGTGGGCATGGTCGGTGTCAACGTGCCGATCCCGGTCCCGGTGGCCTATCACACCTTCGGCGGCTGGAAGCGCTCCGGCTTCGGTGACCTCAACCAACACGGCCCGGCGTCAATCCAGTTCTACACCAAGACCAAGACCGTCACGTCGCGGTGGCCATCCGGCATCAAGGACGGTGCCGAATTCGTCATCCCGACCATGAATTAGGGCCGGGGCTTTATGCAGTTTCTTACCCTGAACGACGACGAACGGGTCATCACCGAGACGGCAGCCGCGTTCGCCGCCAAACGCCTTGCCCCGTACGCCCTGGAATGGGATGCCACCAAGCATTTTCCGACAGACGTGTTGCGTGAGGCCGCCGAGCTCGGCATGGCGGCAATCTACTGCCGCGATGACGTCGGCGGCAGCGGGCTGCGTCGACTTGACGGGGTCCGGATTTTCGAGCAGTTGGCCATCGCCGACCCGACGACCGCCGCATTCCTATCCATCCACAACATGTGCGCGTGGATGATCGACAGCTTCGGCACCGACGAGCAACGCAAGGAATGGATTCCGCGGTTGGCGCCGATGGATGCCATCGCCAGCTACTGTCTGACCGAGCCCGGCGCCGGATCCGACGCCAGCGCATTGAGCACCCGCGCCGTCAAGCAAGGCGGCGATTACGTGCTCGACGGTGTCAAGCAGTTCATTTCGGGCGCCGGAGCCTCGGATGTCTACGTGGTGCTGGCACGAACGGGAGGCCCAGAAAAACCGGGCCCACGCGGCATATCAGCCTTCATCATCGAAAAGGGCACTCCGGGACTGAGTTTCGGCGCGCTGGAAGATAAGATGGGCTGGCATGCGCAACCGACCGCGCAGGTGATCCTGGAGGGGGTGCGGATACCCGCCGACGCGATGTTGGGCGGCGCGGACGGCGAGGGTGGCGGCTTCGGCATCGCGATGAACGGCCTCAACGGGGGGCGGCTCAATATCGCGGCGTGCTCGCTCGGCGGCGCGCAGGCAGCCTTCGACAAAGCGGGAGCCTATGTGCGCGAGCGGCAGGCATTCGGTTCTCCCCTGCTCGACGAGCCCACCATCCGGTTCACCCTGGCCGACATGGCCACTGGGCTTGAGGCATCGCGAATGTTGTTGTGGCGGGCCGCGAGTGCGTTAGACGACGGCGATGCCGACAAGGTCGAGCTGTGCGCGATGGCCAAACGCTATGTCACCGACACGTGCTTTGACGTCGCGGACAAGGCGTTACAACTGCACGGGGGCTATGGCTACCTGCGCGAGTACGGTCTGGAGAAGATCGTCCGCGATCTTCGGGTGCATCGGATCCTGGAAGGGACCAACGAAATCATGCGGGTGGTCATCGGCCGGGCTGAGGCCGCGCGGTTTCGCGCCACCACTTAGAAAGGCTGTCTGAGGTCCGAGATGAGTGAGCTTTTCACGATCGCCTTCCTAGGTTTGGGCAACATGGGCGGGCCGATGTCGGCGAATCTGATCAGCGCCGGGCACACCGTGCGCGGGTTCGACCCGGTTCCCGCGGCGGCGGCCGCCGCGGCCGCCAACGGCGCCACCGTATTCGACAGCACTGCCGACGCCGTCACCGAGGCCGACGTGGTCATCACCATGCTGCCGAACGGAGACATCGTCAGGCGCTGCTATGCCGAGGTGCTACCTGCCGCGCGGGCCGGTGCGCTGTTCATCGACAGTTCCACCATCTCGGTCAACGACGCCCGCGAGGTGCACGCGCAGGCGGAGTCGCACGGGTTTTCCCAGCTGGACGCGCCGGTTTCGGGCGGGGTGAAGGGCGCCGTCGCCGGGACGCTGGCGTTTATGCTGGGCGGCGATGAGTCCGCGGTGCAGCGAGCACGACCGGTGCTGGAACCGATGGCGGGCAAGATCATTCACTGCGGCGCCGCCGGGGCCGGTCAGGCCGCCAAGGTGTGCAACAACATGGTGCTGGCGGTGCAACAGATCGCGATCGGCGAGGCGTTCGTACTGGCCGAAAAGCTCGGGCTAACGGCGCAGTCATTGTTCGACGTCATCACCGGTGCAACCGGCAATTGCTGGGCGGTGCACACCAATTGCCCGGTGCCGGGCCCGGTGCCGACGTCACCGGCCAACAACGACTTCAAGCCGGGCTTCGCGACCGCCCTGATGAACAAAGACCTGGGTCTGGCGATGGATGCGGTAACGTCAACCGGCTCGGTGGCGCCGCTGGGCAGCCACGCCGCAGAAATCTACGCCAAGTTCGCCGCCGACCACGCCGATAAGGACTTCAGCGCGGTGATAGAGGCGCTGCGCGGCAACTGAATCAGAAGTCGCCGGCGTTGCGCCGCAATGCGTCGATCGACAACACCAGGGCCTGGGATTCGCCAGCAGCCATTCCGATGTCGGCGAACACCTGCTCGTTGAGCGTGACGGTGGCGTCCTCGACCGTGGAGCGGCCGAGGTCGGTGATCTGCACCAGCGTCGTGCGTCTGTCGGTGGGGTGCGCAACCCGCAGCACGAGCCCGTCGGCCTCCAGCCGGCGGATCGCATGGGTCACGCTGGTGACGTGAACCTGCAGCCGGTCGGACGCCTTGGTGATCGGCAACGCGCCGCTGCGGCTGAACGCCAGCAGCCGCAGCAACTCGAAGCGGGAAAAACTCAAGTCGTAGGGACGCAGCGCAGTCTCGACGCGAGCGAGCAGGATCTGATGCGCACGCATCACCGATGTCACCGCGACCATGCCCTGCGAAACATCGCCCCACCCGGCACGCTCCCAGTTGGCCCGGGCCGCGGCGATCGGGTCGCGTTTGGCGGGGCGCGCGTCGGATCGCTTGTCCGGAGTAGAGGCAGCCACGCCTTTTCTTACCGCACTTGCGGCCAAAGCGTGTCAAGCCGGCTCGGTACGCGGGCGCCCGCGTGGTCGGCGTTGTGATGCGGCGCTTGTCCTGGCCATGCGATCCTCCGGTGCGCGATGACGGCTCGCGAGGGCCGTCGTATTCGTGGCGAGGATAAGCCGACAAATAGTTATTTGGTACGCCTCAGGTCCGCCGATCAGCTCGCGTCGACGGGCAGCCCCTTGTTCTCCGCTTGCCGCGCCCGCTAGCAGCGAAACCGCGAGGGCCAGCGTCAGACCACTCCGCTAACGCGATCGCCGTCCATCACCGACTCGAGCACGGTGCGCATCGCGTCAGCGCTTTGCGGCCAAGAGAATTCGGCGCTGCGCGCTTGCGCCTTGGCGCCGAGCTGATCACGCAGCACCGGATCGTCCAGTAGCTGCTGAAGCCGATTCACCAACTCCGTGCGGCTGTCGACCAGCACCCCGGTAACCCCATCGATGATCGAATCGGCCAGTCCACCGGATGATCGGTATCCGATTGTGGGCACCGCATGCTGCGCCGCCTCGACCACGGCCAAACCCCAACCTTCTTTGCGGGAGGGCAGCAGGTGCACCCAAGACTGTTGCATCACTTGGTGTTTGGCGACGTCGCCAATATGCCCGTGGAATGTCACCGCGTCGCTGATGCCGAGCGACGCCGCGTGGTCGACCAAGCGCCGCCACCACCATCCGCCGCCGACGATGTCGAGATGCAGCCCGGGTATCGATGGCCGCAACCGGGCCACCGCAGCGAGCGCGTCCTCGATCTGCTTGTGCGGTACCAGACGGGACAACACCAACACCCGCGGGGTGGCCGCCCGCGGGCCACCCAAGGACGCCTCGGGCACCTCGTCAAGTCCGTTGCGCACCAGCGCGATTCGCTCGTTACCGACACCCAGGCCGACCAGGTCACGGGCCGACGGCAGCGACACCGTGACGTACTGATTACGGCGGTGCAGCCTCGGCGACACCCGCGACTCGACGAACCAGCCCAGCCGACCCAGCGCCCGCCCGGCCACCGGCCATTGTTCACGATGGCAGTGATGCACCAAGATCGCGACCCGCCGCCCGTAGACCAACCGCGCCAGAAACGGCAAACCATTCTGGGTGTCGACCACCACATCCGGGCGGACCCGCCGCAGCGGCCCCACCCCCAAACGCGCCGACGCCATCGCCAGCAGCGCCCACACGTAGACCGAATACCGCCCGCCTGCGCGGCTGATCCGCACGCCGTCGATCACATCCCGCCGCGCCGCGCCGGCGTAGCGGGCGGTGCGCAGTGTGACGCTGACGCCGGACGCGGCCAGCTGGGCGCCGATGCGCTGCAGGTAGGTTTCACTGCCCCCGCCCTGCGGGTGCCCGGTGTCGCGCCAGCTCAGCAGCAAGACGGAGCGAAGGTCAGACATGGTTTGCCAGCCTAGCGGGCCGTAGGGTTGGCCGGTGGCCGTGACTGATCTGTTCGCGCGCCGAGCGACCCTGGCCCGATCGGTGCGGCTGCTGTCAGAGTTCCGCTACGAGCAGCCGGATCCGGTCCGGTTCTACCGCATGCTGGCAACCGATACCGCGGCCATGGTGAGCGATCTGTGGCGGTCTGCGCATGGCGAGTCTGCGTCTGGTCGCACGCTGCTCGATGTCGGCGGCGGCCCCGGTTATTTCGCCGCTGCATTCGCCGATGCCGGTGTCCGCTACATCGGCGTGGAACCGGACCCAAGCGAAATGCATTCGGCCGGAACGTCTTTGTCGGGCGCAACCGACACATTCGTCCGAGCGTCCGGCATGGCGCTGCCGTTCGCCGATGACTCGGTGGATATCTGCCTGTCGTCCAATGTTGCCGAGCACGTACCGCGGCCCTGGCAGCTCGGCGGCGAAATGCTGCGGGTAACCAAGCCAGGCGGCCTCGCGGTGCTGTCCTACACGGTCTGGCTCGGACCGTTCGGCGGCCACGAAATGGGCCTCACGCACTACCTGGGCGGAGCCCGGGCCGCTGCGCGTTATGCCCGCAAGCGCGGCCATCCGGCCAAAAACAACTATGGCTCGTCGTTGTTCGCGGTGTCGGTGGCCGACGGCCTGAACTGGGCGGCGAGCACCGGCGCGCTGGTTTCCGCGTTCCCGCGCTACCACCCCAGATGGGCGTGGTGGCTAACGACGATACCGTTGATACGTGAGTTCCTGGTGAGCAATCTGGTGCTGGTGCTGCGACCGCAATGAGGCCGCCGCGCCTCTTGACTGAAACGTGTTCTCGTTTTGCGATCCGCTGGGTAGGGTGGCGCTCAGGCCGCCGGCGACGATGCAGAGCCGGAGCGATGAGGAGGAACGGCGCAAATGACCGACTTTAAGACGGAATACGACAAGCTTTTCATCGGCGGCAAATGGACCGAGCCGTCGACCTCCGAGGTCATCGAGGTGCATTGCCCGGCCACCGGCGAATACGTCGGCAAGGTGCCGATGGCGGCGGCGGCCGACGTGGACGCCGCGGTCGCAGCGGCCCGCGCGGCATTCGACAACGGCCCGTGGCCGAGCACGCCACCGAAAGAGCGCGCGGCCGTCATCGCCAATGCGCTCAAGCTGATGGAGGAGCACAAGGACGGTTTCACCAAGCTGCTCGGCCTCGAGACCGGCCAGCCGCCGACCTCCGTCGAGACGATGCAGTGGATGAGTGGGATCGGGGCGCTGAACTTCTTCGCCGGCCCCGCCGTCGACCAGGTCAAGTGGCAGGAGACCCGCAACGGCGGCTACGGGCAGACCATCGTCCACCGTGAGCCGATCGGCGTGGTGGGCGCGATCGTGGCGTGGAACGTGCCGCTGTTCCTGGCGATCAACAAGCTCGGTCCGGCGTTGCTGGCCGGGTGCACGGTGGTGCTCAAGCCGGCCGCTGAAACCCCGTTGAGCACAAACGCTTTGGCGGAAGTGTTCGCCGAGGCCGGACTGCCCGAGGGCGTGCTGTCGGTGGTGCCCGGCGGCATCGAGACCGGCCAGGCGCTGACGTCCAATCGCGACGTCGACATCTTCTCCTTCACCGGCAGCTCGGGCGTCGGCAAGGAAATCGGCCGCCGCGCCGCGGAGATGCTCAAGCCGTGCACGCTGGAACTCGGCGGCAAATCGGCGGCCATCGTCCTCGACGACGTCGACCTGGCCGCCTCGATCCCGATGTTGGTGTTCTCCGGAATCATGAACACCGGACAGGCCTGCGTGGCCCAGACCCGCATCCTGGCGCCACGCTCGCGATACGACGAAATCGTGGACGCGGTTGGCGCTTTCGTGCAGGCGCTGCCGGTCGGGACGCCGTCTGACCCGGCGGCCCAGATCGGATCGCTGATCTCGGAGAAGCAACGTGCCCGGGTCGAGGGCTACATCGCCAAGGGCGTCGAGGAGGGCGCGCGGCTGGTGTGTGGCGGCGGCCGCCCCGAAGGCCTGGACAGCGGTTTCTTCGTCGAACCGACGGTGTTTGCCGACGTCGACAACAAGATGACGATCGCCCAGGAGGAGATCTTCGGGCCGGTACTGAGCATCATCCCCTACGACACCGAGGAGGACGCGATCAAGATCGCCAACGACTCGGCGTACGGACTGGCCGGCAGCGTGTGGACAACCAATGTGCCGCGGGGTATTGAGATCTCGGAGAAGATCCGCACCGGGACGTACGCGATCAACTGGTACGCGTTCGACCCGTGCTGCCCGTTCGGCGGCTACAAGAACTCCGGCATCGGCCGCGAGAACGGCCCGGAAGGCGTCGAACACTTCACCCAGCAGAAGAGCGTGCTGATGCCGATGGGCTACACCATCGACAGCTAGGAGGCCAGCCCCCGTCGGCGGGCACGGGGTGGCGCGGCACATTTCTTCGAGCCGACGTGTTACTTAAAGGGTCGGAACCGTTGATCGCTTAAGTAGGGAATGCCGTGCTGCACCGTTTAGCGCGTCTGGCCATCGCTGCGCCAGGCTGGATTGTCGCGGTGGCGGTGCTCGTCGCCGTAGCCGCCGGCTGGTACGGCTATTCGGCCACGCAAAGCCTGTCGGCCGGCGGTTTTCAGGACCCGGCGGCCGAGTCATCGCGCGCCGGTCGGCTCGTGGCCGACAAGTTCGGTCAGGGCGACCTGCAGCTGATCTTCATGATCACCGCTGAAGGGGGTGTCCACAGCGCCGTGGCGCGATCCACCGCGACCGATATCGTCGAGCAGCTGCAGAACTCGCCGTTCGTCGGTGCGATGAGTTCGACCTGGACCGCCACACCAACCGGTGCGGCGGCGCTGACCAGCAGGGATGGTAAATCCGGGCTCATAATCGCCGCCATTTCCGGCGGTGGCAGCGAGGGACAGGAGCACGCCAAAACGTTGCTTCGGCAGCTGGCTGTGCCCCACGAGGGTGCCACCGTCCGCGTCGGCGGTCCCGCAATGGCCTACGCGCAGATCAACACGCAAACCAAGCGGGATCTGGTGGTGATGGAATCCATCGCGATCCCGCTGAGCTTCCTGGTGCTGGTGTGGGTGTTTGGTGGGCTGTTGGCGGCCGCCTTGCCGGTGGCGGTGGGCCTGCTGGCGATCGTGGGCACGATGGCGGTGCTCCGCGTCGTGGCATTGGCCACCGAGGTTTCGACCTTCGCGCTCAACCTCACGGTCGCTCTCGGCTTGGCATTGGCGCTCGACTACACACTGCTGATCATTAGCCGGTTCCGCGACGAGCGGGCCGACGGTACGGGCCCTGATGAGGCGCTGGACCGCACCATGGCGACCGCTGGCCGCACAGTGTTGTTCTCGGCGTTGACCGTCGCTTTCTCGATGGGCGCGCTGGCGCTGTTCCCCATGTACTTCCTGAAATCGTTCGCCTTCGCAGGCGCTGCGGTGGTCACGCTGGCGGCGGTTGCGGCGCTGTTGGTGGCGCCGGCCGCCATCGTGCTGCTCGGCGACCGCATTGATGCGTTGGACGTGCGACGGTTGGGCCGCCGTCTGCTGCGCCGCCCAGACCCGCCGCGCCGGGCGTTGCGGCAACTCTTCTGGTACCGATCGACGAAGTTCGTGATGCGCCGGGCTATCTTGGTCGGGCTTGCGGTAATCACACTGCTGGTGGTGCTCGGTGCGCCCTTCCTCGGCGTGCGGTGGGGATTCCCCGACGATCGCGTCTTACCCGGTTCGGCCTCCGCACGCCAAATAGGTGACCAGCTGCGCGACAACTTCCCGAGCAACCCGGCCTCCGCGGTGACCGTGGTCATCCCGCATAGCACTGATGTCAGCACAACCGAGTTGGCGCGCTACGCTGCGGAGCTGTCCCGGGTCGCTGACGTATCCTTCGTGTCGGCACCCGCCGGCTGCTACGTCGGCGGCGTGCGGGTGGGCCCGCCCACCGCCCCCACCGCGAAGGCCGATGGCAGCGCCTTTCTGACCGTGGGCAGCAGAGCGCCGTTGTTCTCGGCGGCTTCGCAGACCCAACTCGACAGGTTGCACGCCGTGCCGGGACCTTCCCGTGAGCGTGTCCAGCTGACCGGGACTGCTCAAATCACCCATGACAGCGCGGCGGCGATCAACGCTCGCCTGCCGCGAGTGCTGGGGGTGATCGCGGTTGTCACCTTTGTGCAATTGTTTCTGCTGACCCGCAGCGTCGTGCTGCCGTTGAAGGCGTTGCTGCTCAACGTCTTATCGCTGACCGCCGCATTCGGTGCGCTGGTCTGGGTCTTCCAGGACGGCCACCTCGGCGGACTGGGCACCACTGTCACCGGCACGCTGGTGCCGAATATCCCGGTGTTGCTGTTCTGCATCGCGTTCGGGCTATCGATGGATTACGAGGTGTTTCTGATCTCCCGCATCCACGAGTACTGGCTGCAAAGCAGTCAAACCCGCGCCGACAACGACGAGAGCGTCGCCCTGGGCCTGGCTCGCGTCGGCCGCGTGGTGACGGCCGCGGCCATGGTGATGTCGATTTCGTTCGCGGCGCTGATCGCCGGCCAAGTGTCCATCGTGCGGATGTTTGGCCTCGGTCTCACATTGGCGGTGCTGATGGACGCCACTCTGGTGCGCATGCTGCTGGTTCCTGCATTCATGCATGTGCTGGGCCGTGTGAATTGGTGGGCCCCGCATCCTGTGGCCTGGTTGCGTGGTCATTCAGGATCAGCAAGGCAGCGCGGACCGGCAGTGAGTGGTTTGCTGAAGGCAGGAAGTCAAACGGATAACTGAAGGCCTCCGCGCGCCGAGCGCCATGTTCGCGGCTTGTGGGCCGTGCCCTCACCGTCTGGCTACGAGTTTGACGTCAGGTCGCGATTGCGGGACCGTCGCCTCTTGGTGTGCCAACTGCGCGCAACTTCGGGCTAACCCCGGAAGTCCCGGTTGGGTCGGACGCCGATCGGCGTTGAGAACCAAGTTCGACGACGCGGATCTCGCCGGTGGCGCCGTCCACTTCGACAACCGATCCACCCGCAAGACGCCTCGAGGCGCCGTTAGCGTCGACAATGCACGGAACGCCGAATTCTCTTGCCACCAAAGCCGCGTGTGACATTGGACCACCGAGATCGGTCACTACAGCGGCGGCATATGCGAAGGCAGGCGTATACCCAACGTCGGTAACCTCGGCGACGAGAATCTCACCTGGCTGCAGGTCGTCGATCGTCTCCGGACGCACGATGCGCACGCGACCACGAACTCGTCCGCCGCAGATGCCGCGGCCGTATATGGTCTCGCCGACAGTGAGCGCCGTCACCGATGTGTCCGCCGGCGACCAGCTCCCAGAAAAAGCTAGCGGCGGGAACACCGCAGCCAGCGAACACTGTTCGGCCCGACGGCGCGCCACAACGTCAGAGACGTTGGGCGGCAACGAGTTCAGCTCATCGACCAGAAGATAGAATACGTCGTCTGCGGTCTCGAAGACGCCGGCGTCGGTGAGCCTGCGCCCGTACTCTCGCAGCATCAGGCGCAACACCCAGATGGCACGAATCACCTTATCGCGACGCACTTCACGGTCTCGTAACTGCGCGGCGGCGAGCATGGCAATCGGACGGGCCGGGATCGGGATCCGCGGATTTTGAGGTGCCGAAGGTGCTGGGGCGCCTAGCGACTTAGCCACCATGCGGAGAAAGAGTTCGGGGTCATCGGCGTAGGTGCTCGACCGCATCTCCGCTTCCGCCGGACCGCGATGGCCGATGGATGCCAACTCTTCCGCGAAAGCGGCATAGAACTCGGGTACCCGCTCACGCAAGGCGTCAAGGTGCTCGCCGGGCTCGCTCAGCAGTCCTGTCATGAGGGGATCGCGTTGGGCCAGAGCCACCAGTCGGCGTACCGCATCCAGCGCTTGCGCACTCACCAGATCCGGCCCCGGCATAGGCGTAATGTCATGTCCTGTCAAACGGCGCAGGAAAAAGCCGTGGGCTGTGCACAACAAGATCGACGCCGAGGCCAAAACCCAGCCGTGAACGACATGGTCGCGCGCCAGAGTGATCTGGCTGAGCAGCCGCTGGTCGCTCATATCGGTGAAGTCTTGGCCAACAGATCGTTCCAGCCGGTCGATATCGGCGACGAAATCCCTGGTGTCGCGGGCCGATCCTGCGCTGATCCCCACGAATTTGGCAACGTATATCAGGATGTCGCGCAGTTGTCCTGTACCGCTGCGGGATTCGCGCGGGGGATGCTCGGCGCCGAACAGCGGAATGGCGTCGATCGTGGGACCGAAGAACTGGCCAAGTATCGTTGATGTGTTAGCGAACGGCACGATTTCGCTCATAAAGTGCACGGAGGTCACTCCGCCATACAGTCGGTGCGCGAATACTCCGATGGTTCGCGACGCCATCTCGCGCTGCACCACGCCGCCGGGCCGCAGCGTGGCGGCGATCCTGACGCCGCCAGCGCGCACGCCCCGTACTGTTACCGACGCGGCCGACGGTGAGAATGGTCCGGGGAGAGCCTCGGCCAGATTCGTCGCGACGAATGTCGGAAAGCGCAGGTCGATCGGGGTATCGAACTCACCGTTGCGACCCTCGGGGCCGGCCGCTACTGGCATGACTCCGTCGACTGCGGCGCCCTCGACCGCCGGGATGCCGTCGACACGGCCCACTCGCCATGGCACCGATATCGTTCTTCCGGCAAAAGATACCCGCCCGCGCACCGCGAGCCCGAGATCAGCTGCGCATTCCTCTGCACTCCAAACCGGCTCGAATCCCCACGCATTTTTCAGCCGCGTGGTGTCCATCAGTGCAAAATTCGATGGCAGAACCCATTCAGGCCCCGCCAATACGGAGAGCGCACGACCTAGCATCCCTAGGCGAAGTCGCACCAACGGACGTCCGATGGTCGCCGCCAGCTTCTTAAGCGTCAGAACAGCGGGTGCGGCAAGGTTGACGGCGCCACTTTCGACGTCGTCGTCCAGGACCGCGCGGACCAGCAGTCTTTGTATGTCGTCGGTGTGCACGACCTGTAGGGGGCGATCCCCGGAGCCCGCAACGTCGAGCAGCATCGGGGTGGCCAACAATCGGAGCAGGGCATCGTCTACGTCGCGACCAAGCACCAAAGCCGAACGGACCGCGACCCATTCGACACCGGCTTCGGCGATCATCGCCTCGACAGCCGGGGCCGGCACCTCGTCCTCAGTCAATGGAGCGGTCGGGTCCGGATGCGTGCCGTAGACGTGCGCAGACGAGGCAACGACGATCCGCCGACAACCGGAGATCGTCATCGCCTCGAGCAGATTGGCCGAGCCGCCGACATTGACATCGTGGGCCAACTGACGGTCGGAACCGGAGCTCACCGCCCAAGCACAGTGGACGACAGCCTCTGCACCAACGACCGCCCGCCGGAGCGCCGCCGCATCCCGGATATCGGCCTCGACGAAATCCATTGTCAAAGACCAGCTGTCGGGACGTCGACGGGCCAAGCCGACCACGTTATGACCCGCGTTGTGCAGCCTGAGCGCCACTCCACGACCAACGACGCCGCTGGCCCCGGTTACGACGATCTTCATCCGCCGGCCCTCTGCCTAATCACTGCTGGCCGAGTAGTTGTCGGTAACATGTTTAACCAAAGTTTCAACATCCATGCTGTCAATTGAAGCGGGCGTAGTAATTTCGGATTCTGTTGTCGCTGCCGATCCAGGTGAATCGGCCAGAGCTACTAAGGTATCCAGAATCCCGGCTTCGCGCAGCCGTGAAATAGGTATCGACGTCAGGATCTGTCGAACGTCGTCCTCACTAACGCCTGCATCGCTGCTGGTGCCGGCACCTTGAAAGTCGTCCAGTAGGTGTCGGGCTACTGTGGTGGGGGTGGGGTAGTCGAAGATCAGGGTGGGTGACAGGGCGAGCCCGGTCGTGGTTTTCAGACGGTTGCGCAGCTCGACGGCGGTCAGTGAGTCAAACCCGAGGTCTTGG
>NZ_JBKQTQ010000234.1:0-7050 GCF_052143115.1 Mycobacterium sp. | reverse complement strand
GCCGATGTCGCCGCGCCGCTGCTCAGAGCGACGGTGCTGTCCCAACCGGTGCAGACGCTGGACTCGTTGCGCGCATTCCGCCATGGCGCAATGGATTCCGAGGACATCGACTTGTCGGAGTCGGTTGAGTTGCCGCTGATGGAGGTGCGGGCGCTACTGGACCTCGGCGACGTGGCCAAGGCCACCCGCAAACTCGACGACCTGGCCGAGCGGGTCGGCTGGCGATGGCGGCTGGTCTGGTACCGCGCGGTCTCCGAACTGCTCACCGGCGACTACGAGTCGGCCAGCAAGCACTTCAGCGAAGTGCTGGACACCTTCCCCGGCGAGTTGGCGCCCAAGATGGCGCTGGCCGCAACCGCCGAATTGGCCGGTAGCTCAGACGAACACATGTACTACGAGGAGGTGTGGAAAACCGACGACGGGGTGATCTCGGCGGCTTTCGGGCTGGCCAGGGCGCAGTCGGTCGAAGGGGATCGCGCCGGAGCGGTACGCACTCTCGACGAAGTGCCCGCCACCTCACGGCATTTCACCACCGCACGGCTGACCAGCGCGGTGACGTTGCTGTCTGGCCGGTCGGCGACCGAGATCACCGAAGAGCAGATCCGCGACGCCGCCCGGCGGGTGGAGGCGCTGCCGCCGACCGAGCCGCGAGTGCTGCAGATTCGCGCACTGGTACTGGGCAGCGCGTTGGACTGGCTAGGAGACCACGAGGCCAGCACCAACCACATTCTCGGCTTTCCGTTCACCGAACACGGCCTGCGGCTCGGCGTCGAGGCGTCGCTGCGCGGGCTGGCCCGGGCAGCGCCCACCCAGGCGCACCGCTACACGCTGGTCGACATGGCCAACCGGGTGCGACCTACCAGCACTTTTTGACTCGGCTGACGGCGCCAGAAGTTTCAGCAAACCCTTAGCCAAGCGAAATCAACTTGTAAGCAGGGCCGCAAGCAAATCGCAAGAGAAGTCGGGCACACTTCCCCACATGGCCGGCCAGTCGGATGGGTGGATCACTACCGCTCGCGTCCTGCGCCGGGCCGGGTTCGGTGTGACCGGCCGACAGGTCGACGCGGTGGCCGGTCAAGATTGGTCGAGGTACGTCGACGCCGCCCTGGCTGCCGATCCCGACGCGGACCCGGGCGCCGTGGCGACACCGATGCCGACGCTGCCCACCCTGCGCGGACCCGGAAAAGGGGCACCCGTAGCAGACCGCAAGGAGTTCAACCAACAAATCTTCGGGCAGATGACCGAGCTGTCCCAATGGTGGTTGCGCCGCATGATAGCGGTGCAGCAGCCCATTCACGAAAAACTGACGTTGTTGTGGCACAACCACTTTGCGACCTCTGCCGAGAAGGTGAGGGTCGCGGCGAACATGGCGGCGCAGAACCAGAAACTGCGCAGTCTGTCGCTGGGCGATTTCCACAAACTGGCGTATGCCATGTTGACCGACGCCGCGATGCTGCGCTGGCTGGACGGTCAGACCAACACCGCCAAAGCGCCCAACGAAAACCTCGCCCGCGAGTTCATGGAGCTGTTCACGCTCGGACATGGGGACGGCTACACCGAAGACGATGTGCGGGAGGGGGCGCGCGCACTGACCGGGTGGGTCATTCGACCCGGCGGTGAGCCGACAATGGTGCCCAAACGCCACGACCACACGGCCAAAACGATATTCGGGGTCACCCGGAATTTCGACGCGGAGGGATTCTGCGGCCTCGTGCTGGCCCAACCGAAATCGGCGCAATACGTCGCGGGCCGACTATGGCAGCAACTGGCGTCTAACACCCCGCCGTCGCCGCAAGCGCTCGATCGCCTGGTCAGCGCCTACGGCCCCGGCCGCAACCTTGGGGCGTTGACGCGGGCAATCCTCACCGACGACGAATTCGTCGGTAGCCGGGCGGCCATCGTCAACACGCCGGTCGAGTGGCTGGTCGGCGTGATCCGCACCCTGCGCGTCCCCGTCGACACTCCGGCACGGCTGAAGATGGCCGACGCCGCGCTCAAATCGCTGGGGCAGCGCCCGTTTTACCCGCCAGACGTCGGCGGCTGGCCGCACGGCCGGGTCTGGATGTCGACCGCCAGCGCCGACGTGCGGATACGCGCCGCAAGCCAAATGGCGCGTAACGGTGACCTGTCGACTGTCGAAGACACCGGCGCGGGCGACCGGATCGACGCCGTCGGCTATCTGATCGGGGTCGGAGCGTGGTCGGACCGGACCGTCGCGGCCCTGCAGCCGTTGGTGCGCACGCCGGTCCAGCTGGTCGCCGCAGCCGTCAATACGCCCGAATACCTGACGTCTTAGCGAGTATGCCGATGCCTGATTTGAGTCGCCGCAAGTTTTTGATCGCCAGCGCCGGCCTCGGCGCGGCCGGTCTGTTGTCGGGCGCCTGCGCCGTCAGCTGGCCCGACCTGATGAAGGAAGCCAGGGAGCGACCCCTTGCCGAGGGCAGCGGCGTGCTGGTGATCGTCACGCTCTACGGCGGCAACGACGGCATCAACACCGTGATCCCGTACGCCGACAACGCTTATCACGACGCCCGACCCGAATTGGCTTACGCCCCAGGCGATGTGCTCACCTTGGATGACCAGCTCGGGTTGAATCCGGCGCTCAAAGGTCTGGCTCAGCAATGGAATAACCGGAAGCTGGCGATTGTCCGCGGCGCGAGCTATCCGCAGCCCGACCACAGCCACTTCCGGTCGATGGACATCTGGCAGACCGCGTCGCCGGCCGAACCCGTCTCGACCGGTTGGATTGGTCGCTGGCTCGATGCCACCGGTAGCGACCCGCTGCGAGCGGTCAATATCGGCTCGGTCCTGCCGCCCCTCGCAGTTGGTGAAAAGTGCACGGCAGCAGCGCTTTCCCCGTCGGGAAAGCCGGAGTCGGCGGACAAGTTCGCCGCGACGATGGACGCGCTTGGTGCCGACGACCCCAATGACACGCCGGCCATGGCGGCGGTGTGCGACGCCTATCGCGCCACCCGCACCACCGACACGACCTTCGGCCAGATCAAGCCATCCGGCGAGAAGGGCGGGAAACACAACTCACTGGCCGGCCAGCTGAGCATGGTGGCTGAGGCGGTCAAAGCGGCGGTACCCACCCGGGTTTACGCAGTCCAGCTGGGCGGATTCGACACGCATGCCGACGAACGCGGGACCCAGCAGCGCCAGCTGCAGACCCTCGACGAGGCCGTCACTCCGTTCCTACAGCAGATGGCCGGTGACCGATACGGCAAGAACGTCGTCCTGCTGGCGTACTCGGAGTTCGGGCGACGAGTGAAGGCCAACGCCTCACAGGGCACCGATCACGGCACTGCCGGCCCGGTGTTCGTCGCCGGAGCGCCGGTCAAGGGCGGCTTCTACGGCGACGAACCCAGCCTTACCGACCTCGACAACGGCGATCTCAAACCCACCACCGACTTCCGGGACGTCTACTACGAGCTGCTGTCGCAGACGCTTCAGACCGACCCCACGCCGTCGGTCGGGACCGGCCGGCGCAGCCTCGGCTTCCTCTGAGCCCTCGCCGAAAAATCCGGCCAGCGCTCGGGGGTCGGCCCCGCTCCAACCGATCAGCTGGCCAGTGCGCGCATGGCGGTGGCCACGATGGCGTCGGCGTCGGCCGGCGTCAATCCTCCGTGCCCGGTCGCCATGCGGTACATCGCCGCCCCGAAGATGAGATCCAGCGCCACCTCGGGGTCGAGGTTCGGATCGAGTTCACCGCGGGCGACTCCGCGGTCCCAGATCGTCCTCACGGCTGCTCGGCGCACGTTGATCTGGTGTGTTCGTATCCGCTCGCGTTCGGTGGGGTAGAACTGCGACTCGCCGACGAGTTGGGCGTAGATCGCGCCCAGTGGGCTGGTGTAGAAGCCCATCATGCCGCGCAACGTCAGGCGGAAGTCTTCGGCCGCCGATCCGGTGTCGGGCACGGGCGCCTCGGCCATCATTTGGTGCAGGAACGCGTCGATGGCCACCGCGGTTCTGTTCGGCCACCATTTGTAGATGGTCGCCTTGCTTACCCCGCTGCGTGCGGAGATCCGGTCGACCGACGCCCTGCGCAGGTCGTCCTCCCGCATCAGTTCCATGGCGGCGGCCAGGACGGCGTCGCGGAGTTCCTCGCTGCGCGGCCGACCGCGCGCTCGACTTGGGGTCATTGCTCCAGTTTTCCACCCGTCGTTGGTACAAAGGTAATTACTAGACGTCTCGCTGTGAGTTTGCTCTTGCGCGTTGCCAAGGGCCAAACGGGACGTGCAACATGCTGAGGTGAAATTTCTCAGATCCAAATCAGACATCCCTCAGCTTTGTCTCAGCCGTACCTCGAACGCCTTAGTTCGGGACACTATGAAAATTATGCGTAAAGGGCCCCTTCATGCAGCGCAATCCTCAACTTGACATCAGCATCCCGCTCAGCACGCTCGAGTCGATTTTCCCCAGCACCCTGAACCTCGACCTGACCATCCCCGAAGTGACCGGGGGTGCTTTGCCCACCTACGACGTGGACCTGGCCCAGGACCTGTTGGCGGTGTTCGGCAGCATCGCACCGGTGTCGTCGGATCTCCCGAGCCTGTTGGGCACCGACCCAACGCTCGACGTGACATCCCTGTTGAGCAGTGTGGTGACTGACCTGGGCCTGCCGGTGGCGATTACCGGCGGCGATCTCACAGTCAACCTCACGGGCCTCGCCTCCGAACTACTCGCCGGCTTGGTGCCCTGAGCGAGGCCGCGGCGCCGGCGGGCGGGAGGAACCGTCGGCGCCGCCCTGGGGCCGGATCAGCTGATCGCGCGTAGGCAGTCGCGGGCGATGGCCAGCTCTTCGTTGGTCGGGATCACCAGCACGGCGATCGGCGAGGTGTCGGCCGAAATCCGCCGGGCATCCTTGGCGGACCGCGCGTTTCGCTGCTCGTCGATCTCGATGCCCAGCGCTACCAGCCCGCTCAGCGCGTCGCGGCGCACCGACGCGACGTTCTCGCCGACGCCCGCGGTGAAACTCACCACGTCGGTGCGGCCCAACACTGCCAGGTAAGCGCCGACGTACTTGCGCAGACGGTGGATGAACACGTTGTAGGCCAATTGCGCTGCACTGTCGCCGGATTGGATCATCTTGTGCAGTCGGCGAAAGTCCTGCTCGCCGGCCAGGCCCAGCATCCCGGACTGCTGGTTGAGCATCGATTCGACCTCGTCCACGCTCATCTGCGCGGCGCGGCACAGGTAGCCGATGACACCGGCGTCGATGTCACCGCTGCGGGTGCCCATCACCAGACCTTCCAACGGGGTCAACCCCATCGACGTGTCGACGGGCCGCCCGCCCGCGATCGCCGACGCCGAGGCGCCGTTACCCAGATGCAGCACAATCTGATTCAGGTCCTCGGGTGGCCTGCCCAGGAACGCCGCGGCCTGTTCGCTGACGTACTGGTGCGACGTGCCGTGAAATCCGTATCGGCGGATCTGCCACTTCTGCGCCATGTCACGATCGATGGCGTAGGTCGCCGCCGCTGCAGGCAGGTCATGGAAGAACGCCGTGTCGAACACCGCGACATGCGGCACATCCGGCAGCAGCTTGCGGGCCACCTCGATACCTTGCACGGCGGCCGGATTGTGCAGCGGAGCCAGCACCGACAACTGCTTGAGTTCGCCGATGACCGCGTCATCGATCACGGTCGGCTGGTAGAACGTTGTCCCGCCGTGCACTACCCGGTGTCCAACAGCCGCCAAGCCGCAAGTCTGCAAATCGATACCCGCCTTGGACAACTGGTCGAACGCCAACTGCAGCGCCGCGTCATGGTCGGCGACCGGCGAAGACGGCTCGCCGATCTGCTCGACGATGCCGTCCGCCAGCGACCGACCCGAACCCGGCTGGATCAGTTGGTATTTCAAAGAAGAAGAGCCCGAGTTGATTACCAGCACCGTGCGGTCAGGAGTCATCGGCACCCTGGGCCTGAATGGCAGTAATGGCGACGGTGTTGACGATGTCTTCGACGAGTGCGCCGCGGGACAGGTCGTTCACCGGCTTGTTCAGACCTTGCAGCACCGGACCGATCGCGATTGCACCGGCGCTGCGCTGCACCGCCTTATAGGCATTGTTGCCGGAATTGAGGTCGGGGAAGATCAGCACGGTGGCCCGGCCGGCGACCGGCGAATCACGCATCTTGGTGGCCGCGACCGATGGCTCGACCGCGGCGTCGTACTGGATGGGACCCTCGACCGGCAGCTGCGGATCCCGCGTGCGCACCAACTCCGTTGCGGCCCTGACGTTGTCGACATCGGCTCCAGTGCCGGATTCGCCGGTGGAGTAAGACAGCATGGCCACCCGCGGCTCGATGCCGAACTGTGCCGCGGTGCGCGCCGAGCAGATCGCGATATCGGCAAGCTGTTCCGGTGTCGGGTTCGGGACGATAGCGCAGTCACCGTAGGCCAGCACCCGATCGGGTAGACACATCAGGAAAACGCTGGACACCGTGGAGACGCCCGGAACAGTTCTGATGATTTCAAACGCCGGTCGAACTGTGTGCGCTGTCGTGTGCGCGGCACCGGACACCATGCCGTCGACGACGCCGTTGTACACCAGCATGGTGCCGAAATACGAGACGTCGTAGATGATCTCACGCGCCTGCTCGACGGTGACACCCTTGTTCTTGCGCAACTCCGCGTACTGTTCGGCGAACTGGTCGGATAACTCGGTGGTGCGTGGGTCGATCACCGCCGCGTCATCCAGGTCGACACCGAGTTCGGCTGCGCGCAAGCGGATCTGAAGCTCGTCGCCGAGGATGGTCAGATCCGCAATCCCGCGCTGCAGCACCCGCCCGGCCGACTTGAGGATGCGATCGTCGCCGCCTTCAGGAAGCACGATGTGCCTGCGATCCGCTCGAGCCTGCGCACGCAGCCGGTAGGTGAACATCTGCGGTGTGGTCACGGTCGGGATCGGGATGGCAAGCTGAGCAAGCAGATCCGCGATGTCGACGTGACGTTCCATCAGTTCCAACGCGGTGTCGATCTTGCGCAGCGACCCCGCGGTGACCCGCGCGCGCACCGACGCCACCGCGCTAGCCGTCTCGAAGGTACCCA
>NZ_JBKQTQ010000233.1:0-10158 GCF_052143115.1 Mycobacterium sp. | reverse complement strand
CTGGTGCGCCGTTCGATCCGCAAGCACGGCGGTGAGCCGTCAAGTCGTCACGTCGACGAACTGCTCGATGAACGCATAGCGCACCGCAGTCGTGCCCGGCGAGGACACGGCTGTCGACAGGTAGCGGCGGCCGGCCCGTACACCTGCTCTCCCCTTGCCGGCCGGGCAGCGCTTACAGCCCTACTTCTTCTTGCCGTGCGCTTTTAGGTGCTCCTTGGCGGCATTCCTCGCGTGCTCGATCGCCTCAACGTGGTGGGCATGCGCCAACTGGGCATGGTGGGCGGCTTTCTCAAACCCTCCCTCCACGTGCTCCTTAGCGGCTTCTAAGTGCTGCTTGGCGGCTTGTTCGAGATGTTCGGCTGCTTGCTTGTGATGTTCGGCCGCTTGCTTTGACACAATTGAACCCCTTTCAAGGGATTTCGTTATTCAGCGAGAGCGCAACAACTCTAGACCCTGGAGGTAACGCCGAGCCGCGACTCCGAACTGCGGCTTCTGGCCGCGGTGCGTTGGTCAATCCGCGAGCACGGTGGCGAGCCGTCAACTCGTAACTTCGACGAACTGCTCGACGAGCGCAACAAGCTGACCGGAACCTGACTCGTCGGCTAACTGCCACGCGACCGCAAAGGCAACGAGGCCCCAGTCGACGGCACGTTCAAACCCCTCCTTTCCACGCCGACCCCCAGGGGCCACCCCGGCTCCGACACCCCGCTGGCACCGCCCAGACTTGCAGGGGGTTTGGTCCGGGTGGCAGCGCGTCCGCATAACGCGCCCACGCCACCCGGGGCGTCGAAATCTTGTGTCCCCGTAGAAGTCTCGTAGAAAGGCAGGTAGTCGGTAGACGACGTGACGGTTTCCGATCGTCGGCTAGAAGCGTGAGGACTTATGACTCCTTGTCCGACACCAGCCGGGTCCCTTAGCGTTAGCTGCGACAGGCTCATACACCAGACCAGCACAGGAAAGGCGAACAATGTCCAATCGCTCAGCGCATGGGGGGATCGTAGTCGCAGTCGACGGATCGGCGTTCTCGACAATGGCGGTGCGGTGGGCCGCCCGCGAGGCCGGGATGCGCAATGTTCCGCTCAGTATCATCCATATCATCGACATACCGCCGTCGGGCTTGTTGGCTTTGGGCGGAGCTGCTCTTCCGGAGCCCACCGAAGCCGGCGACTGGCAAAAAACAGAAGGCGCGAACATCATCTCGGCAGCCATCAAAGTGGCTGAAGACAGTGCCGAAAGCGGAGTCCATCTAAAACTGTTTTCAGAAGTGTACTTCGCGGCAACTCTTCCGGCGCTTATCGATCTGTCCAAAGAGGCGCAGATGATTGTGGTGGGCAGCCGCGGGCTAGGCATGGCGCGCCGGGTTCTGCTCGGGTCGGTCAGCAGCGGGCTGATCCACCATGCGCATTGTCCGGTGGCGGTGATCCACGATGAGGCACCCATTGGTGTGCTGGGGCCGTCAAAACTGCCCGTGGTAGTGGGCATTGACGGGTCGCCGGCGTCTGAGTCGGCGACGGCGATCGCTTTCGACGCGGCGTCTCGTCGAGGTGTAGATCTAATCGCATTGCACGCATGGCGCGACAAGAGCATGTCCTTTACTCCGGACATTCAGTGGTCGGGTCAGCGAGCGGCCGGGGAGGAAGCCTTAGCCGAACGCTTGGCGGGCTGGCGGGAGCGCTACCCCGACGTTGTCGTGCACCTCCGGGTCGTGCTCGATCGCCCTGCTGAACATCTGCTAGACGACGCCGCGTCATCGCAGCTCGTCGTCGTCGGTAGTCATGGCCGTGGTGGATTCTCAGGCATGCTGCTGGGATCGGTGAGCACGGCGGTGGCGGAGGCAGCCCACGTACCCGTGATCGTCGCCCGACAGCACTGAACGCAAATAAGTCGCCATGCCGTTCCACCGCGCCGGTGGAACGGCATGGCAGATCACGTTGCCAAGCTTCCGCCACCACGACGTGCTCAAACGTGAGCACCCGTCGGGCGCCGGTCACAGCGGCACACCCAACAGCCGGGAACCTAGGACCGCGGCTCCGACCGCCAGCGCACCTCCGAACGGCAACACCAGGAAACGGGCGATAGCCGTTTTCAGGGGTGTTCAGTGAACACCCTGCCGCCTGCCTGCCTGCCGCTGCCACCCATGCCGCAATCAGCGCATCGTGCCCGGCTAGTTGCTCCAGATCATTCATCATTTCATCTCCTTTTGACTGTTTTATCGTGTTGAACTGGCCATTTATGCCGACCAACCACCCACGATCGTACCCGGGCAGCAGTTTGCTGACAAGCCGTTTATCCATGAAACAATCTGTGCAACAAGCGATTTCGGCATATCAGAGGAGCCGTGAGCAACCTCAAAGCATAAAATATGCTGGGCTGCAAACGATCACGCGCGAACGGATAGGCCCCAGCAAACTAGCCACGACGGCGGCCCGCCCGCCGGCCGAAGGTCGGGATCGCTCTCCCCGTGACAGAGGGCGACCATCCCTCCGCTAAATCCCATGGTCAGAGGCCATTTTTCGTGCCGGATACAGTCCGATACACGTTTGCTGCACCGAATTGCGTTGAATTGCAATAATTTTCGGTTGGTATACGATTATCTCGTGCGCAACGGCAACGGCAAGCGCGACGAGCGCATCCGGGCGCTACATGAGCGCGGTCTGAGCCTGCGGGCCATCGGTCGGCGCGTCGGGCTGTCCCACGGCCACGTCCGCCGCGTCCTGGCCGCGATGCAGACACCCGCCGGGGAGTTTCAGCACCCGCTGCCGGTGGCACTCGACGATGACGAGTGTGAAGCGCCGGGACCGTGGTCGCACTGGACCGTCGAGGAGCAGGCCCGCGCCTATCGGGACCAGCTGCGCACCGCCGAGGGGCCGATGCGCGAGCTGATCCTGTACCGGCTGCGCCACGTCATGCCGGGCGACGAGTACGCGCGGCTGTGTGAGCGGATCGGGGAGCCGCCTACATAGCCGTGGCCAAGCGCCAAGAACCGGCGGACCGAGAACCGCCGGACGCTACTTACTGCCCCGCTTGGCCGGTGCCTCGGCGGTCGTCGCCGTGGTCGGCAGGTTGGTGACGCGCATGACCGCCGTCGCGCGTTCGACAAGCCGTGACTGATTCAATCCCAGTACCGCGCACCAGAGTTATTGCACGTCAGAGCCTGTTTTTACAGGACTGATCGGGCTACGTGCCCAATTATTGCCCAATGGGGATGGGCCGCTGGTCTGGCAACAGAAAAGGATCGCGGCCATGACCACCACCAACCCCCCGGTCCGGCTCGGCGAGCTGCTCGAGGCCACCGTCGCCGCCCTGGTGCGGCAGCTCGACGACGCCAACGAGCGCATTCGCACGCTCGAGGCCGAGCTGTCGGGCGTCGGCCACTACGCGCCGTATCCCGTCGATTCGACGACGCGCCATTGCTGCGGCGCCATCGGCGGCCACGCCCCCGAGTGTGAAAAGGCCGAGCTGTCGGGCGCCGACCGGTGACCACCACCGCCACCCACCTGGCAAAGGTCCGCGCGCACCTGCGGTTTGCCCACCTCGAGGCCATCGCGCCGCCGGCCGGCTCACGGGTGCCCGCCCGGCGATGGTGGCCGCTGGTTCGTGTGACGTTCGGCGATTACGTCCGGTCAAAAGGCCCTTATCCAAATACCGCGCTGGCGCACAATGTAAGTAATGAGTCCGACGGCTACCAAATGATTATCCGACGGCTACCAAATGATTAGGAGTGGTCATGTTCGCCAAGATTAAACGGGTGGCCGCTGCCGGGGCCGCCGTTGCTGGCGTCGGGTGGATTACCGTTGTGAGTCCGGGCGTGGCGCACGCGCAGCCGCCGCGCATTCCCCAGGGCGCTAACTTCACCTGCCCTGACGTCGCGGGAATCACCTACGTGCAGGACCCCGCCAATGCGAATGCCTACTACATGTGCATAGATGGATTGCAGCAGCAGCACTTGCAATGTCCGCCAGTTGCGAAATTAATCATGGGAAGGCCGCCGACGTGTTCACCCGCTCAGCAGCACGGCATGTAGGCTGCCTCACGCACAAACACCTAACCCTCTACAGTGCACATGTGCATACGCGTCGCCGACTCGTCGCCGTCCTTGCCACCCTCAGCATCGCCACCGCTTTGGTTGGCGGCTGCTCCTCCTCCTCGAAAAAGTCCAGCGGGCCGCTGCCGGATGCAGCCACCCTGCTCCAGCAGTCCAGCCAGACCATTAAGAACGTCAAGAGCGTGCACCTGGTGGCGTCGGTGAACGGCAAGATCAAGGGATTGGCGGTCAAGACGCTGACCGGGGACCTCAACACCGCACCCAATATCGCCGCCAAGGGCGACGCCAAGATCACGTTTTCGGGTTCCGACATTGACGCGCCATTCGTGGTCTATGAAGGGATCTTGTACGCCGCCCTCACCCCGAACAAGTGGGCCGACTTCGGTCCGGCGGCCCATATCTATGACCCCTCCTTGATCCTGAACCACGACACCGGCGTGGCCAACATGCTGGCCAAGTTCACCAACGCCAAGTCCCAGGCCCGCGAAACCATCAACGGGCAGGACACCATTCGCATCACCGGGAATGTCCCCGCTGATGCGGTGAATCAGCTTGTGCCCCAGCTGAGGGCAAGTCAGCCGCTGGCGTCCACGGTCTGGATCCAGGAAAGCGGCGATCACCAGCTGGTGCAGGCCAAGCTGGATCAAAGCGCGGCCAATTCGATCCAGATGACGCTGTCGAACTGGAATGCACCGGTGCAGGTCACCAAGCCACCGGTGAGCGGATGACGGCAACGCACGCCGAGCCGCGAACGAAGAGAACACGCTCGGGCGCAGGAAGTTTGGTTTGTCACCTCTGATTGGTCGACACCGGGGCGGGCGGGCTTCCCAACCAAGGGCCCGCCCGTCCCCAGGGCCTGTCCCGCGCTGCCGAGTTGCGAACGCAGATGAACACGCCCGGCGCGCAGGAGGATTAACTGGCCGCGAAGAAGTACGCGACCGCGCCCGTGCCGCTCGGCACGATGCCGTACAGGTCATGTGGGGAACTACTGAGGCCGAGCTCCAATAATTCGAGAGGAGTCCAGCGGGTACCCGGCCGTGGTTCCCGTCGCCGTCACCGAAGGGCCGCCGACGTAAACCGTTTGCGTGCCAGCGTTTTTGATCAGGCACCCGCGGACATTGTAGCCCGCCGCGGGCAGCGTGACGATCAGCGCGGCACTGGTTCCGACACTCGCAGTGCCGGCCGAGAAAGTTTGGTTAGTCAAGTTCATCTCATCTCATGGTGGGCCACCGGAACGGGCGGGCGCTGTGAATGCAACCACCCACCCGTTCCAGGGCCTACCCGCGCGCCGCCGGAGTGAGGGCCGAAGGCGCGCAGGAGGTTTCGGTTATCAGCCCGGATAGCAGAAGCTCACATTAATTGAGCCGCTCGCGACAATTCCGTACAACCCCTCGGCGCTCGCGCCGGTGGTCGGAATAAGTACGGGCGTCGTGTTACTCGCCGCCAGCTGCAGGCCACCGGTCGACGTGGTGCCGGCTGTCACCGTGCTTCCGCCGATGTAGACAATGCTGGCACCCAAATTTTGCACGAGGATGCCGTCCACGTCCGGCGCGGAGCTGGGCGTCGCTATTAGAGTTGCGGTAGTGCCTATCGACACCACGCCTTGCTTGTAGGCCATTTTTACTTCTCTTTCACGAGCTCGACCCACCCGGACTTAAGCCAGGTATCGTGCTCTTTGTCATTTGGGACCTCGAGGACATCGCCGCCGGTGTACGCGGCACCGGCATGGATGACCCGTTATGGGGCAACAACTTTCACCTTCAGCGGCGCAGCGGGATTCTCCGCAGCCTCTTTGATCAGTCGGGCAGCCATGGGCAGCTCTTTCTCTTCTGGTGCTTCCATGAACACCACGGGGTCGAACGGTTTGACGTCCTCCTCCAGCCCAGGTGCCCAAAATTGGGCGCCTGGCTGCTGAGGCGTAAACGGCATCATTATGAGGTCGGCAACCCGGTAACGAGGTTCAGAGCTGCGGGTCGGGGGCAGTTGTACGCGATACGCTCCTCGGCCACCCAGCGGTACTCGTTGCTACTCAGCAGCGTGTACGGATCGAACATGATCAGCAGCCCGAGGCGTTGCCAGAAAATACCGGCGCCCGCCTTAACGCTCATCACGACAGCCGTACCCGCGGCAACCTGGGTGGTCGCGAAAATCTGCGCCCCCCAAAGGTTTCCGTTCGAGCCGGGCACACCCTGCGGGATCACCGAATACGGGTTCGGCTCATTGGCCGGTCCGGTCGACGGCTGGCCATAGGCCGTGAGGTTCAACGGGCCAGCTAGCAAATCGAGCCAGCACCAACGGTGCCAGCCGCAATACCAGGCAGCGGAGCAACACAAGCCTTCTCTCAGCAGAATGACCGCGACGACCGTTGCTCCGGTGTCAGTGAGGGCGAAGCGCCGAGCGGCCACCGGCAACGATCACGTTCACACAGAAAATGACCCTGACCTGCGGTGTGAGAATTTTCTTCACTAGTATCCAGTACCGCCGAGAACTCTGTCTGCCACCGATCAGAGTTTACGCTATGAGCCGCGGTGACCGCAGCATATTCAGATGTGTTCACAAACTCCGAACAATGCCGCGGTCACCGCCCCGACCAGCGCAGACACGCCAGCATCAGCCATCCCGATCTACGGCTGCAGTAGCTAGGTGCCCTGACACGGAGATGGGAGACAGCAAGAAGCTCCGTGCCTAACCCACTCAGTAGTTGTTGCAGGTGTTAGCGAGTGGCACGAAAAGCGGGACGAACTGTGCAGCCCAAGGTGTGCTCTGCGCCTCATCGAGCATCTGCCGGCGCTGAGCGGGCGGCGAAGCAAGAAGATTTTGCAACCAGGCCTGCGCCAGGGGCGATGCGTTGAATTGCGCGGCAGGTTCCGGAAATTGCGCATTCATTGCCGCTACCACCTGCGAGTAATTGCATGTGGTGTTGACGACCGGACCCAGATCAGGTTGTGCGGACGCGACTCCAACTCCAGCGGTCAGTGACAATGCTAGAACTAGACCGCCAACTCCGGCAGCCAGTCGGGTCAACGACAGTGTGACCATTTGTGGACACCTTTCAACTAACTAGTTGCTAAACGGCTCGGATTCTTGTGCAGCGCAATGATGTTGGCCTTCGATTCACTGGCCACGATACGTAATTCCGCCCAATCCTGGACTAGTCCGGGCGGGGCGGGCGTCCGTTGGCCGCCGCCACGTGGCGGCCCCAGGATATGAGTTCGGCGCTGCAATCATCTCGATCAATCACGCATTCAATCAGCGTCGGACCCTCCTGGTTCGCCAACGCCAGCTGGATAGCGTCCGCCAATTCTCCGGCTGTTTTTGCCCGGATGCAATGTTGTTGCAGCGCAAGGATCGGCGGCATCCGGGCCAGCCCCTTTTGATCAATGCTGCCCACGTGGTCGACAATGCCTGTCACCGTGGGGCCGGGCACGGTGGCGTTGCAGCGGATACCGTTATTCGCATACGCCCAGGCGACATTCTTGGTCAATCCCACCATGCCGTGTTTTGACGGGGTATAGGGTGCATCGGCCGTGCCGCCGCGCAGTGCGACCTCTGAGGCCGCCCTGGTGCAGCATGCGCGGCAACACCGCCCAGTCATGCTTGGAATGTCAATCGCTTGGGTCATGGCCTCCGGCTCCTGATCCTCGGTCTGCACTATGCCGCCGGCGCAGCGGCCAGGTCAGGGTCGAAGGTCCCACAAGCGAGGGCCCAACGGACCAAATCCTATGATGTGATGGCCCTCGCTGGATCAACGGTGCGTGCGTGGTGGCTATACAGAGCGACAAGCAGGCAGACCGGATTTTGGACGTTTGGGGACCTGGGTGCGCTTTCCGCAGTCGCTGGTGTGCTCCTGATGGGCACGGCATTGTCGACGCCGATGCGCCGGATCAACGAGAATGCGTCAGATCAAGTGAAAACGGACTTTTGTGCCGGCGGCCAGATCCGGCATCGCAAGACGGGGCTCTCGAACAGATCCGTGCCAGCTGTGATGGATCACTCCTGCGCTCCGCGATCTACGGCTGCAGTGTTAGGGGATGCCTCGATACCGGAAATCACATGTAGCGCTGTGACAGCGAATCCGACCCACTTCTGCGGATCACTATCGCGGACTGGTACGCCTGGGAAAAAGGCGGTGCCGACGGGGGTCAGCTTGTTGTCGATATACGTGCATACGAAACATACGCAATCCAGCATTGTCTTCGGAACGAGCATGACGACGCGTGCGCCTCCACTTGGTTAGGTTAGAGCCCGAGGAAGCGTCGAATTCGACGCTTCTGGTCGGGTTTCGTGATCGTGTAGGTAATGTGCTTCTCGCTGGTTGCACCGGACCAGGTGAAGTTGACGCGCTTTTCTACGCCGCGATATTTCCATGCGACGAAGCTGGGTCGCGCGAGCGATCCACGGAAAGGATTTTTCGACGCCGTTAACGACGGAGTAGCCGCGATAGATGTTCTCCAACGAGACGCCGAATCCCACTCCGTTGAGATCGACGATTCCGCCCCACAGGGTTTGGTCGCCGTACTTGAGGAACGGTCGAGCGCCCCAGAAATCGGTCGTCGAGTGGTCGACATTGGAGAACGCGTCATACGGCAGGTCGGTGTTTGCTGGGTCACCGGCCACGCACAGACCCCATTCCAACGGCCACGGCTTGCGGGCGAGCAAAAAATCAATGGCGACAGGGGGAATCGGGCTTTCGACTTGGCCTTGGTTGGCGGTGAACGCTTTCGCGGCGGCATGCGTGCAAAGTAGCTTGAGCACCCAACGTTCGAGGTCGTGGCCGGAGATGGTGATTTCCTCGCGGCGTCCCCACTTGCCCGCACCGTTGCCAAACTGCAGCGCGATGTTGCGGACGAATGTGGCGAGTTCCAACGCCGCCTTATCGTTGACACCCAGTGCGGTGTTGTGCTTGGTGCACAACACGTTCGCGACGAAATTCTTCGGCTTGACCGGTTTTCGGATTCCGAACCCGTTGTTGTGCTTGAGTGCAACCTTTCGGTCGTTGAAATAGTAGAGCTTGATCAGGGAATGCGAAATATAGTGCTCCCCAGAGATTTTCGTGGAGCACCCACCGTGAAGGTTGGCGTAGCACTTAGGGTGTCGGTAGTTGGGATCGACGGCGGTGGTCATTGGGTTTCTGGTCGTAGGGGTCAGGGTGTTGGTGGCGCAGTGCGCCCGGTGATCGGTGTTCAGGTCTGACTGATGACGCGGTGGGTCAAGGTGCGAGCCGGCGCTTCGGCGGTCGCGACTAGGCCGACGCCGTGTGTGTCGGTTTTGCGCGCTGCCTGCAACCCGATCTTGGACGTGCCCGCGACCTTGTCGATGTCGAACCGCTTGATCTCGACGACGAACGTGTAGGGCGACCCGTCGGGCAAGTGAGTCAGCACAGTGTCGCCCGGCTCGATCAGCTCGATGGGCACCTGCTCGACGTCATACCCGCTGATGTGAACGATGGTCATGCTTCGAATACTAGTTCGATGTGCCGACAAGTCACCCCGACGCGCCGTTTGCTGTGGCGACACGGCTCCCGCAGTGTGGAGGATCGGTGGAGGATTTTCGGGCGATTCGATACCCCGACAGGGTATGTCAGCCAACACCAAAGGCCAGGAAAAACTACGCCTGAGCTCGGTTTTTGTGTTGTGCGCCGTCAGGGTTTCGAACCCCGGACCCGCTGATTAAGAGAACGTCGTCCGCGTCGTGCTGGGTCTCGGGAACAGGTTCGGCTAACGGGTTTGGCGGCTCGGCGCAGACTTGGCCCAGATGTCAATTGGGCACATATTGGGCACACCGTGCTACATGGTGTTCTGAAATAGCCACCGCTGAACTGCACCAATACTGGTGCGCGATACTGGCGCCTCTCTGTGTCAAGTAGTTGGTTTTTGCCGGGTTGTAGGGTTTGGGGGCGGGCTCGGGAAGTGACTTGTCTGAAGAGCCGGTGTGTGGGGTGTCAGCTGGCCGCGCGAGACGATAGAGCCGCCCCTGAGTGTCCTCTCGGGCCCGCCTTTTGTTTGACTGTGTCGCCGATCAGCTGTCGGTACACGATGTCGGACAGGCGGCGTTTCAAGCAGCGCATGGCTTCGTTGTGATTTTTGCCTTCGGATCGTTTCCGCAGGTAGTAG
>NZ_JBKQTQ010000232.1:0-48809 GCF_052143115.1 Mycobacterium sp. | reverse complement strand
ATATCAGAAGGGCGGCGGCTCGTCGTCGGCGGCGGGGGGTGCGGGGCCGCAGGATGCGGCTTGGCGTGCTTGGCGGTTGTGTCGGCGTTGGCTGGTGATGTAGTTGGCCCGGTTTTGGGCGCGGGTGCGTCGCCGTTGGGGCATCTTCGCGGAGCGCTCAGCACAGCGCGGCCGGTTGGGGACCGGCTCGAGTGTGCCAGTCGGTCTGCAGAGGTTGGGGAACAACAGCGCACTGCCGGGGGTGGTGATGTAGGTCTGCCCGGACGGCGACCTCCAGATCAATGTGCCGTCGGGCAGTTGTTGATCGGACCAGTCCCAGAATGTCTTGATCAAATGATGCAGCCGGCAAAGGCATTTGAGGTTAGAGGCATGCGTCGGCCCGCCGTCGGCGTACGGGACGGCGTGGTCGATATCGCAGTCGATTGCCGGTCGATCACAGCCGGGGAACCGGCACGTCAAATCCCGGCAGCGGACAAAGTCCGCCAGAGCCTGCGAGGGCGTGTAGCCGGCTTCGGGCGCCACATCGGCCGGATGTACCAGCGGGGCCAGCGTGGCCGACTTCGCCAGATCGGCGACGAGTTCGGCGGGGATGAGCGCATCGGCGCCGATCATCGAACCCGGCGCCGGCGCACTGCCATCTAGGCTGGCGACCACATGAATCACCACCGGACTGGGGACCGGCGTCGTGCCGCCCGGGCAGTCGGGCCGTGCGCAGCGACAGGCAAGCCGATCGGCACCCACGGCTAACGCTCCCATGGCATCGGCGCGGCGCTGGTTGCGCGTGCGCGGATCATCGGCACACACGGTGGCGGCCAACGCATCCAGCCGCTGATCTACCGCCTGGGCGTCGGTGGAAAAAAGCCGGCCGAACACTTCGGTCAACCCATCACTGTTGTCGAAGATCGACAGCTCCCGATCGGCCTGGTGTTCCCGGCGGCGGCGCACCGCGTCACGGTCGGCGCGCGCCACGATCCGATCCACCTGGGCGCCCAGCCGACCCTGCGTCAACGCCGGCCACCGCGGCGCCTTGACGGCCAGCTCTGCATCGACGGCGGCCATCACCTCGGGGTCTGTGATCAAATCGGTGCGATACACGATGGTCTGAAACATCCGATAGTCGATGTCACCGGCGACAAGCAGCGCACCTACCCGCGGCAGCCGCAACCGCATCGCCCGCGCGTAATCCAAATAGCTGGCTGCACGCGCTTGCGTGATGCCCAACGCCGCGGCAACCTCGGCGGTGATCGCGTCCTGGCTGTCGGTGCACCAGGTCTCCCGCTCGCCGAACCGACGCAGCCACAACAGGTCCAGCTCGCCGATCGCAGCCAGCCGCTGTCCGGCCGCTTGGCTCTCCGCCCGCGATGCCGCACGCAACCGCGCCACCACTGGCGAGGCATGTTCGAACATGCATTCGACTATGCCACAGGGGTCCGACGAGATATGGCGGGCGCATCCCTCAACCCCCGCGCGAGCAATTCGGCACACACCACCTTGCCCAGGAACCCGCCGGCCCCGGTCACCAACATCAGCGCGCTGCCCTCGCGAGCTGGTGAACGGCGTCGGCGATCTCTTCGGGGCAATCCTCCTGGACGAAGTGCTTGCCCGCCAGCAGCACCGCGTCATCGAGCCCGGCCGCAAGTTGCGCTTGTACGCCGTAGCGGCGCCACGTCAGCATGCGGTCGCGCACCCCCCACACGACCTGCGCGGGATACGGCCTGCTGCGCAACGCGGGTAGATAGTGGCGTTGTTTGTCGGCGGTCGCCTCGAAGCCGCGCATGATCTGCAAGAAAGCGCGGCCGCCGTCATCACCGAGCAACAACGGTACATAACAAGCGATTTCGGCGGTCGGCACCCGTGGAGTCACACCCAGAGCACGCATCAATCCCACGAACATACCCGGCAGCCTTACGCAACTCAGCCATGCCTCACCCGCGATTGGATGCGCGAAGGGCTCCATCACCCATGGCCGGTGAAAGGACTCGACGGCAATGGTCGTGTTGAGGATCGTCAGGGACCGAACACGGTGTGGATCGGCGGCGGCGACCTCAAGGCCGATCGGACCACCGATATCGTGCACCACCAAGTGGAAGCGGTCCAGCTCCAACGCGTCGATCGCGGATCCAAGCCAGCGGCCCAGACCGGTCCAGGAGTAGTCGGCGTCCGCGGGCCGCTCGGCAAGACCCAGCCCGGGAAGATCGACAGCGATGCCGCGCAGTCCCCGAGTCGCCAGCGCGGGCACCACTTTGCGGTAGAGATAGGCCGAGGCGGGCACCCCGTGCACGCACACCACGGCCTCGCCATCGCGGGGGCCCTCGTCGAGCACGAATGAACCGATGCCGCCGGCGGTGAACACCTGCCCCGATGCGCGGTGACGCTCCAGCAGCCGCGACGTCATGGCCGTCACGCAGTCGCCAACCGGAGCAGTTCGTCCACCGACCACTGATCGTCGGCGTGCTCGCCGTACTTGCGTGCAACGACGGCGCCGTCGGGTGCGATGAGGAAATCGGCGGGCATGCCCAGGTGGTTCTCGGTGGGTCCCAGGCCGCCGGCGAGCGATCGCGCTGATCGCGTCTGCCGAATGCCTCGGCCGACGGCACGGGCCACGTTTCGGTTCAGCATCCCGCGTATCGAGTTGTGCACGCCGAACTCGTCGTAAAGCTTGCGATTGGGATCGGCCACCACGGCGAACGGCAGGTCGGCCACGTAGCGGCGAAGCCGGTCGGCAGACGAATGAAAAACCACGACCTCGGCGACGCCGGCCTTGCTGATTTCGTCGTGCCGAGCAGCCACCTCGTGCATGTGCAGGCTGCAGATCGGGCAGCCGGCGAACCGTCGAAATTGAAGGTGGACGAGTCCATCGGCGGCTGGCAGCGCAACATCGCCGCCCTCGATCGTTGTCAGCGTCCGCGCCTTGACCTTGTCACCCGTGTTCAGCACAGCACCCTCCGTTATTGAGTCGAGCAACTCCATACCCTGAATCTGGAGTATTGAGTAGAATCACTTCAAATGTCAAGCACCCCCGTCGCCGGCACCCGCCGCCCTGGACGCCCCGCGCAGTTCGACCGTGACAGCGCGCTCGCCGCGCTGCTCTGGCTGCTGTGGAGCAAGGGCTATGACGCGGCCACCCAGGAAGAGATGCTCGCCGCGACCGGGCTGTCGTCGTCGACGCTGTACCGATCTTTTGGGACCAAAGCCGACATCCTGGAGGCGGCATTGGCGCAATATCTGGCATATCTCGACGAAATGTTCTCCCCGCTGGAGCATGGGTGCCGGGGGGTGGCGGACGTGCACGCGTTTTTCGACTACCTTCAAGCGCAGTTCGAGGGCCCGATGTGCAACGCCGGATGTCTGGTGTGGAACACGATGCAGAATCCGATCAACGGCGACCCGCGCATCAAGACCCTCACCGAACGGCACATGCAGCGGCTGCGCCGAGGCCTGACCGCGGCGCTGCAGCGCGCCGCCGACGCCGGGGAACTGCCGCCGTCGGCGCCGACATATCTTGCCCACGCCCTGCGCGCCGGTGTGCTGGGCGTCCAGGCACGCGGGCGCGCCGGCGACACCGCCGACGCGATCACGCTGCTCGACGGGCTGCGGGGATTGCTGGGTGACGGTGGGCATTAAGGCGCAGGCGGTGCTGGCAAACTCACGCCGCGGAGTCGGTTGCGAGGTAGCCCGCAATCGGCATTACCACGGGGCCAATGTGCAACGCCAGCGGTTGCTCAGCGTGGCGGCTGTGATTGGGGGCGCTGTCACGGCGGGCTTCGGCGTCATGCAGTTGATCTTCAGTCAGAGCTTCGGGTACATCGGATTTGTCAACCTTGGCACCGCCGCGCTCTACGCGGCCATCCCATCGTTGTATCGATTTGGTGAGCTTGTCGCGCCGCTCGCATTGACCATGGTGGCCTATCTGTCGATGACCTTCGTGTGCTGGCACTTAGGCACCGGCACGGGCGTTCAGTTCTACTTTCTGATCGCAGCCGTAGCGGCTGTCATGGTGGTCGGCATCGAGCGCGTCGGGCTGGCCATCGCAGCTGCTGCCATCGGTGTAAGCCTTTTTATCGCACTCCAATTCACCGTCCCGCGTGACACCGGCGCTGAGCCCCCATGGTTCATGACCGTCGGATTCATCGTCAACACCATCGCGGCCGGTGTGCTGGCAGTCGCGATCGTCTGGTATGGGCTGCGCCAGATCGCTAGCGCCGAGGCGGCGATGGAACAGGAGTACGCGCGATCTGAAGCGCTGCTGGCCAACATCCTGCCGGCCACGATTGCCGAACGCCTCAAAGACCGCTCCGGCTTGGTCATCGCCGACAAGTATGACGACGCGTCCATCCTTTTCGCAGACATCGCCGGCTACACCGAGCGGGCCAGCGACACCGCACCGGAAGAGTTGGTCGCCTTCCTCGATACCCTCTACACCAGCCTGGACGCGCTGGTAACCCGGCACGGTTTGGAGAAGATCAAAACCAGCGGCGACGCATACATCGTGGTCAGCGGCGTCCCACAGCTTCGTCCGGACCATCTCGAAGCGCTGGCCGACCTCGCCCTCGACATCGCCGAAGCCGTTGCCGGACTGACCGATTCGCGAGGGCGCGCGGTGCCGCTGCGGATCGGTCTGGCGAGCGGACCAGTGGTAGCGGGTGTGGTCGGATCACAGCGTTTCTTCTACGACGTGTGGGGCGACGCCGTCAACGTCGCATCCCGGATGGAATCGACGGCTGCTGTCGAACGTATTCAAGTGCCACAGCCGGTTTACCAGCGACTCAGCAATCGCTTCGTGTTCGAGGAACGCGGTGATGTCGACGTCAAAGGAAAAGGCGTCATGCACACCTGGTACTTGGTCGGCCGAAACGGTCAGCGCGAGCTGGACGCCGCGGGTCAACAAAGCGCCGCCGCCTGGAAGGGTGCTTAGGGCTTGAACCCCAGATCGTGCAAGGCGTCTATGCAGCCGCTCATCCAGTCGGCCGGATTGGGGGGTTGCGGCCCTCCATCCATCTCGAGTCGGCAGACCGTGCCGGTGTCATAGCCGTCCTGTTGCATCTCGTTCTTCAGGAAGGTGCCATTCTTTGGAATCGAGTAAAAATCGTGTTCGCTCTTGTAGCCGTCCTGATATGACGGGCTATGGGCGACAGGGGCCAGAGCGCAGTGGCCGGCGGTGCACTCCGGTCCCGCGCTAGCCAGTGACGCCGAGCTGAGCGCAGCCGTGACGATACTTGCCGCGACGAGAGCCGCACGGAAGAGCATGCGCCCAACTCCCTTGTTTGACACTTCTGTGCAATGAGTATGCACCGGCGTCAACGCGTAGCCGCAATTCCCCAGAAAGAATCGGGTTTCACCCGCGAGCGCGCCGACCTTTGACCAGGTAAGCCGCCCACAGGCCGACGATCAGCAGCTCAGCGACCAGGTCGACTACCGCGTGCGGCGACGGCTGCCATCCTCGCTCCGAAAACCCGAAAAGCCCCACGGTGCGTGACAAGACGAACGCGACCACTGAGCCGCCGGCCAGCATAGCTCCGGCCCACCGAAGCCACGCCGGCCCGCCGACCAGGATCAGCACCGCGACTGCGAGCGAGACGCTGGCCTGCAGCAGGAAGGCAGTGCCGATCATAGGAATGTGCCGGTAGCCATGGATATAGAGATAGGCATGGCTGATTCCGCTAACGGCCAGCGCCGCTGCGATACCGATTCTGGTGATAACCCCGGCGAATGTCATTGCAGTGTCCGCTCTTTCAATGCAAGAGCGCTTTGGCCTCGGGTGTAACTGACCTCGCGGACGCCGAGCGCGTCGTGCAATTTACCGGCCGGCAGGGTGACCGGCTTGGGCGCCGGGCCATCACCTGGGTGTGGCAGCGGATATGCGGTCGTGGTTGCGCTGTAGAACGTCACGTTGCCTTCGGTCTTGGAAAACACTTGGTGGACATGGCCGTTGAGGCAGGTCACCGATGAGAAGCGGCGTAAATGACTCAGCGCCTGGGCGGCATCCTCGGTGCCCCAGCCCCAATCCGGATACATGGCGAACAGCGGGATGTGACTGAACACGATGATCGGTGTGTCACTGGGCAGCGGCGCGACATCTTTGGCAATAAAGTCCAGCTGCTCGGTGCCCAGGTGGCCAAGTTTCTTCAAATTGAGCGTGTTCACCAGCGCGATAACATGCACGCCGGCGATGTCGAAGCTGTACCAGCCGTCGCCGCGGGTTCCGGCGCCGAACACGCTTCGGTATTTCTGGCCCGCGTCGTCGACGGAGTCGTGCTCGCCGGGCACGGTGAAGATGTGTGCCGTGCGCAGTCCGGTCATCATTTGCTTCACCTGATCGAACTGCTCGGGGGTGGACAGGTGGGTGAGGTCACCGGTGTGAATGACAAAGTCGGGTACGTAGCCAAGGCTGTTGATCCGATCGATCGCCTGGTCGAACGAGCCGGCGACATTTGGATTGGCCTTGCCGGAGAAGCCGATGTGGCTGTCGCTGACTTGCGCGAATCGCAGGGTGGGCCGACCTTGAACCCTCGCCGCTTCGGCGGTGCCGGCAACGTGGGAGATGACTTCACCGCCGACCACCGCCAGGCCGACGGCGGCGCCGAACCATGCGCTGTGCCGGATGAGCTGGCGGCGGCTCATCGTGTGCGGGGCGTCGGTCATTGCGTCACAACCACGGTGGCGTGCATGAACGGGTGGATCGAGCAGATGTAGTCGAACTTGCCCGCGGTCGGGAAAGTGTGGGAGTACGTCGCCTGCGAGCCCATTCCGGGTGAGTGAAACGACCCATCACTCGCAGCGATCGTGTGGGGTTCTTCATCGTGGTTGGTCCAGGTGACCGTACTTCCCAGGCGAACCGTCAGCGTCGCGGGCACGAAGGCGAAGTTGTCGATGCTGACCGCGTCGCCAGCCACCGGCGCCGCCGATCCGGTCGCCGAGGTCGTAGGGCCGGCCGGAGGGCCCGACATCGGCGGCTTGCCGCTCATACCGGGCATTCCCGGCGTCGCCCCGCCCGACCCGAAGGTCACCGATGGAGACGTCTGCGATGACGGCGACGAGCATCCGGCCAGCACGACAACGGTCAGCGCAGCGGCCAGCAGAACCACACGTCCGGACACAGCGAAGCACCTCCATCGTTGGGAAGAGAGTCCGTCGCCAACAGATAGGGCGGTGGGTTACAGGTCGTCAGGCCGGCTCGTTCGGGCGCGGCGGAACGAACACCTCGATTACGCCGCCCTGTTCGCGAACCATCAACGTGGGCAACGGCTTGGGTGCGATCGGCAATTGATGGGTCAGCACTTGGCCGGCGGGCGAAAACGATGTCGAATGGCACGGGCAGCGCAGCCGGTCATCGGGCGCGTCGAACCACAAGCGGCAGCCCTGATGTGTGCACACCCCCGACACGGCTTCGGGCTTGCCGTCGACGCGGCGAACGAATCCGATCACCGAGCCGAGATCGAACGGACGCATAGCCCCCTCGGGCACGTCTGCGCTGGCCGCAACCCGCAGCCAGCGCCCGGTGTTAGGGGTGAGTTCGCCCGAGTCGCTGTTGTTGTCGCCGTCGGCGACCTGCCCACTGTCGATCACCGCTCGATCGATCGACACCGCCGCCACCGCGGCGGCCGCCGCGGCCGACGTGCCGACGATGACGTGCCTGCGGGTCGTACCGGGTTTGCGCACCGGCGGCGACGTGCCATCCAGTTGTGCGGCAAGACGGTGGCGCAGATCCGCGAGGAATTCCTCTCGCGGAGCATCACTGCCCAGTCGCGCCGCCTGTAGATCGATGGCCGTGCGGATTTGCGCGGCTTCGAAGTCGTCGGGGCGGAACGGCTTAGGGCGACGACCCCGCAACAGGTCGTCGACGTACCGGCGCAACCCACGCGCGTTCATGATTCGCCCTTCTCGTTGACCTGTGCGGCCAGTCGCAATGCCCGATGCTGAAGCACCTTGGCGTTGGCGACGCTGACTCCGAGTTCGGCGGCCGACTCCTTGATCGAACGGCCTTGCAGGAACCGCAGTTCCAAGATCCGACGATAGTTGTCCGGCAACCGTTCGAGAACATCGGCCACCCGCTGGGGAGCGGTGCTGATCGCCTCTTCACTCTCGGGCGGTTGCTCGATGTCGTCGATCGAGGTGATCTCGCGTCCCAGTGTCTCGCGCCAGTGCGCGGCCAGCACCGTTCGCGCGGTGGCCCGTAGGTAACTGCGAATCTCACCGACGCTCGCTGTCAACCGCAGGGGTCGTAGCGCGGCCAGAAAGACTTCGGCGGTGAGGTCCTCGGCGTCGGCGCGGTGGCCCACCCGGGCGAAGATGGTGCGATATACCCAGGTGGCGTTGTCCTGGTAGACCGCCTCCCAGTTCGGGTAGCCGCCGTCGGGCACCACGCGCAAGGGACGCGGGTCGACGGGTTCGCCGTGTGCGGTCACATATCGCCTGCCTGTAGTGAGCGTGGCTCCGCTGAGAATAGTGCCTTGTCACAGGGTCCATAGCGGCTCGGGTTACACGCGGCGGGTCAGGCCTTGATCGCTTCGACGAAGTAGCCGCGCGGCACGCCGGGCACGTCGGCGGGAACGACCGGATGCCCCCATCGATTCCATCGGTTTCCAGGCTCGGCGGCATCGGTGACCGTGGCGGTCCAGCCCCGGTCCTCGACGAGGGCAGCCGGGGTATCGCTGCCGAACGTCCACGGCGCCCCGAGCCTTTCCATGAACTCCAAGGTCGGCTGCAAGAACGGTGCCTCCAACAACGTCTTGCCGACGACGTCGTACAATAGCCGAGAACCCGGGGCCGACAGCGCGTCGACGCACGCGAACAACCTGTCGACATCCGATGCGTCGAGGTACTGCAGCAGCCCCTCGATCAACCACACCGTTCTTGATGACGGCGTAAATGCCTGTGACTGAACCACTTTCGGCCAGTCGTCGGCCAAGTCGACGCCGACATGTACGCGTCGGCAGCGGGGACGCTCGTCGCCAAGTCGTTCGTCCTTGATCTCGATCACGTGGGGTTGGTCAACTTCGTAAACAGTGGTGTCGCTATGCCATGGCAATCGAAAGGCGCGCGCGTCCATGCCCGCGGCGAGGATGACCACCTGCGCCACACCGTCGGCCTGGGCGCGCAGCAGCGCCTCGTCGAAGAACCTGGTGCGAACGACGATCGGCGCCGACGGTTGCTCGGTCTTCGCCGCGGCCTCCACAAGCAACTCTCGGCCCTCTTCGCCGGCCAGCCGTTGGGCGAACGGATCGGTGAAAAGCGCGTCATCACGGGCGGATTCCTCGGCGCGCATCGCCGCGACCAGCAATCCCGTGGCCGCTATCGCTCGTTTGGTGTTGTCCATACCCCGATCATGCCGATGCCGACGCCGGCAGTCTTGGACATTTGTGCCGCTCGACCGGGACATGACTGGGCAACACAATCCGCCGTTGGCGGTACTGCGTCGGCGTCATCCCGGTGAACGAACGGAATTCTCGAACAAAATGCGCCTGGTCGAAGTAGTCGACGTCGGCCGCAACGCGAGCACCGCCCACCGCGCCCGCGCTGAGTAGCCCCAGCGCCATCTGCAAGCGACGGACACGCGCATATGCCTTGGGAGACAAGCCCACCTCGGCGCGAAACACCGCAATCAACTGTTTGGTGGACATGCCCACCAAATCGCGGATCTCGGCCACCGGGATGGAGGGGTTGTCTTCGATCGCGGCCATCGCTGCAGTCACGCCGGGGTGTCGGTGCACCGACGACCATGGTCGCGACAAGAAGAATTCCTCGAGGATGTGAAAGCGGGTGGCCACCGTGGACGCGTCGATCAGTCGCTCGTGCAGCTCACGCCCATCGCGTCCCCAAACCTGCTCGACGCCGACGTAGGTATTCTCCAGATCGCACAACGGTTTTCCGAAAAATGGATACGCGCCGCCTGGTCGGAAATGAACCGCCATGACTGGCTCGTCAGCCGTAATGTCCGACACGTAGGAGACGGTGTGCGATCCGGTGATGAACGCGGGCGGAACGCTCAATCTCGTCTTGCCGTCAGCGCCGTAGAAGTCCAGCCGCTGTCGATGTCCGACGTCGAAAATGATCGTCACCGCGCCACGCGGTAGCGCTCGGCTCCGGTAGTCGGACCCGCGGCGGCGCCAGTGTCCGATGAATTCGACGTAATCGGCTAGCGGGGACATCGGTTGATACAACCGGGGGCCGGCCATTGGCTCCCGCTCCACCGCTGAGTCCGGTCCCATCCGCACGACGATAGCGCAGCGCCCGAGGTGCGCCGCCGCGATGATCCGGATTAATGCTGGCCTGGGATCGCTGGCAGATCATCTCGAATGCCTTGCAGATCGCCTTGGATGGCTTGCAGATCAGAGAGAGCATTCTGGAATGCGTGCTGCGTCTCGTCCGCGCCTGCAATCTCGTACTGAGGGCAGTACGAGACGACGGCGCCAGCCGCGACGTTGGAGCTTTGACTGGCATCCCATATCGACGATCGCTGCACGAAGCGGACGGCCTCTGCGAAGTTGGGTTGGTGCGCGAGGAAATCACAGACTGCGTGCGCCTGGCTCGTCACGTATTCGTGGCTGGGAACTGGCACGCCATCCCGCTTCAAGACGTCGATGAACGCCCTGTCGACGATGTCAAGCGGCGGAGCGGGCGCTTGAGGCGCAGCCAGGTTGGGTAGCGCACCCGACGGCGGGACTACGGTCGGCTCCGCCGGGTTGGGTCGAGCACCCGACGGCGGGACTTCGGTCGGCTCCGCCGCTGGGTATGGGTTGTGGACCGCGAACATCACCACCAACACGGCGGCTGCAGCTACCAGCGATAGCGGCAACGCCGCGAGTCGGCCGAAACGGCGCAGTACACCCTTAGGTCCGCTAGGCGTGCTGTCGTCGGTTTTGCCGAACTGCGACCAGGTGTCGGTGACAACCTCGGTCTGAGACGCCTTGGTTTCGGACGCCTCCGGACGGTGTCCTAAGCGCTCGTCAAGAAGTTCGTCGATCTGACGAGTGGACAGCTGGCCGCCGTGCTCGCGGATTGAACGGCGCACGGCAGCCAGCCTCCGTAGCTCGGAGTCGATCGTCTCGCGATCGCGCATAGATTGCAGTCTTGCGGTGTCAGAGCGTTGTCACAAGTGGCAGCACTGCAAGAGCACTCACTTGTCCTTGAACCGCTGAATCGCGATCCACTGATTCGCTACTAACGCCACGCCTGCGATGAATAGGGCGATCGAAACCACAGCAGTGGCCACCAGACCCAGCAGTCCGTGCAGCGGCACGTTCACAAATAACGATAGGACGAGCAGGGCCACGCCGAGGGCGAAGAGGTAATGGGCGCGAGTCATCCGTCAATCCTCACATGCCTGAGCACCGCCCGTGTGCCAGGCGTTCGTCGAGCAACTGACCCCTACGAGATCACGGACACCAGGGCGGGACTGGGCAGAAATTGAGGCCCGGCGGCGGCGGAGGCGGCGGCGGTGGCGTATCTCCCTCAAAGATGTTTTGAGCGACATTGCCCTGCCCATGCTGGACGTACCAGTAGGTGTGGCAGACGTTGGTGTCCCAGACGACCGGGTTCACCCGAAGATTGCCGGTCTGCACCGGAGGATCTCCTGGGCACCAGTGACATGGGCCTGCCGGGTGGTCCTCGGTGCAGCCGGGCCAGGATTGTGGCGCAGGACTGGGATGGGCCTCGGCGGTGCCTGCACCCACCACCCCCGCGACGCCGCCCCAGAACAGCACGGTCGTTGCCAGCCCCACGATGAGTCGCTTCATAAACCTGGGATTGTCCTCTCCGGCAGCTTGGTGTATCCGGAGACTTCCCTAATTTCGACGTCCGTCGGCAACCCGACCGGGGCCGCTCGCCACCGCGTTGGGCCATTTACTAGGATGTCCTAGTAACCCACACTCCCGTCTTTTCGCGTCTCCGAGGGCAGCTTTGCTCGACGAACCCACCATCCGGTCCACCTTGGCCGATATGGCCACCGCGCTCGAATCATCGCGAATGTTGTTGTGGCGGGCGGCGACTGCGCTCGATAGCGATGCCACCGACAAAGCCGAGCTGTGCGCGATGGCCAAGCGATACGTCAACTGCTGGGCAGTGCACACCAACTGCCCGGTGCCGGGCCCGGTCCCGACCTCGCCAGCCAACAACGACTTCACACCGGGCTTCGCGACCGCGCTGATGAACAAGGACCTGGGCCTGGCCATGGACGCGGTTAGCTCAACCGGTTCGGCGGCGCCGCTGGGCAGTCACGCCGCCGAGATCTACGCCAAGTTCGCAGCAGCCAACGCCGCCTTGGACTTCAGCGCCGTCATCGAGATGCCCGCGGCTAGGCGGGATTGCCCGGCTTCTCCTCATCGCGCTGCGCGTCCCCCACGCCGCTGCGCGGCTGGGGGTGCCCCCACTGCATCGTCGCCGGGCTAGGCAGCACGCTGCCGCCGGATGGACCAGCGTCGGTGTGCCTGCCGGCAGTCGGCCGACAGCAGTGGGCCAGGCCCGTCGTACCGGGCACGAATCTCTGCGGCACCCACCAACTGCAGGTCGGCGGCGTAGGGGGTGACGACCACTGCGGGCAACTCGGCGGCGAGCGCAGCCCGCAGCCCACGCCCCGAGCCCGCGACTGCCAGTGCGGCCCGTGGCGTTACTCCCAGCTCCCACAACGCCAGTCGGTAGAGCTCGGCGTCAGAAGCCGGTCCGGCGTCCATGTCCGGTAAGTCGTCGACCGTCACGATCGTCTCGACGAGTCCGTCACCGATCAGTTGTCGCACCAGCGTTTCGACACACTCGCGGCGCCGAGTGCTCACCACGCCCACCCAGATACCTGCGCAAAACAAGCTCATCACCAAGTCGACGAGACCGGCTCGGGGCGCGGTATCACCGTCGCGGTCGATATCGGCCAGCGCGGAATCGGCGTCGAAAACCACCGCGCGCAGTACATCGGCGTCCGCCGAAGGTTCCCGATCCCACCAAAAGGTCCGGGCTGGACGGGTCTGACCCATGGCTCGCACGCCCACAGGTTGCCCCATGCCCCGCGTCGCCAACCTCCCCCATTAGGGGGATTGGCATGGCCAACTTCGCCGCCGGTCTTGATTCGCCGCACAGATGCGGGCCTTAGGGTGTTGCCATGCCGGTGCGTCTTGTCCTGGTCGATGACCACGAGATGGTCATCGAGGGGCTCAAGGCGATGCTGGCGGCGTTCAAGGACCGGGTGCAGGTGGTCGGGCAGGCGGTGGGTGCCGACCGGGCGGTCGGTGTCGTCGATGACCTGCAACCCGACATCGTGCTGTGCGATGTGCGCATGCAGGGCGTCAGCGGATTAGACCTGTGCAAGATGCTACGTGAGCACGAGCCGGACCGCAAAGTCGTGATGTTGTCGGTTTACGACGACGAGCAGTACCTGTTCCAGGCGTTGCGGGTGGGCGCGAGCGGCTATCTGCTGAAAAGCATCAACAGCGACGAACTGGTGCGCCAGCTGGAATTAGTGCACAGCGGCGAAACCGTGATCGACCCGGGGATGGCAGCCCGGGCGGTGGACACCGCGGCACGCATGCAGCGTGACGAATTCTGGCCGGGCGCCCGGCAGGGGTTGACCCAACGCGAGAGCGAAATCCTGTCCTACATGGTCAACGGATTGTCCAACCGCGGCATCGCCAACAAACTCGTCATCGGCGAGGAAACGGTCAAGAGCCACCTGCGAGCGATCTACCGCAAGCTCGGGGTCAGCGACCGTACCGGCGCGGTGGCCACTGCACTGCGCGAAGGTATCTACCGATGACCGCGCCGCGACCGGCGGCACCCGACGACGGCGCCCGCGGCTCGAATGCGGTACGCGATCTCGTCGACAGCGACCGCGAGCTGGCGCTGCTGCGGGAACTCATCCAGGCCGCGTCCAGCGGGCCCGGTGTGGAACCGCTGGCCGCCGCCGCAGCGCGGATGATCACCGCGGCAACCGGAACCGACGTCTGCTTCGTGCATGTGCTCGACGACACCGATCGCTCGCTGACCCTCGCCGGCGCGACACCGCCTTTCGACGGCCAGGTGGGAAAGATTCGGCTGCCGCTGGGGTCCGGCATTTCCGGCTGGGTGGCCAGGCACCGTAAACCCGTCGTCATCATCCACGACAAGGAAGCCGATCCACGCTACTTGCCGATCGAATCGCTGCGCGGACGCGATTTCACCTCGATGGTGTCCGTGCCGATGGAAACCGACCCGGGCGGACTGGTCGGCGTGCTCAACGTGCACACGGTTGCACGCCGCGAGTTCACCGAGGGTGACGTCGAACTGTTGCGGGTCATCGGCCGGCTGATCGCCGGTGCCATGCACCAGGCCCGGGTGCACCGGCAGCTGGTGGCCAGGGAGCGGGCACACGAGCTGTTCGTCGAGCAGGTCATCGAGGCCCAAGAGATCGAACGGCGCCGGCTCGCCGGTGATATCCACGACGGTATCTCCCAGCGCCTCATCACGTTGTCGTACCGGCTCGACGCCGCCGCACGAGCCGTCAGCGACGATCCGGCGGAAGCCTCCGAACAACTCGATGCGGCCAGAGAACTCGCCGGGTTGACGTTGCAGGAAGCACGGGCGGCGATCGGCGGGCTGCGCCCACCGGTTCTCGACGATCTTGGCTTGGCCGGCGGGCTGGCCAGCCTGGCCCGGTCGATACCGCAGCTGGACATGGAGCTCGAGCTGGCCGATGTCCGGCTGCCCGAGCACATTGAGATCGCGCTCTACCGCATCGCGCAGGAGGGCCTGCAGAACATCGTCAAACATGCCGATGCATCGGTGGCTCGGCTGCGTTTCCGAGTGGACGACGACACCGCGCGGCTGGAAATCGTCGACAACGGAATAGGTTTCGACACTTTCGAGAATCCGCTCGGTGGCGACGAGATGGGCGGCTACGGTGTGCTATCGATGGCCGAGCGCGCCGAGCTGGTGGGCGGAACGTTGAACATCCGGTCGCGGCCGGGCGCCGGGACAGCGGTCACCGCGACGATTCCGGTGCCCTCGATCATCGAATAGGGCGCGCGGCGACGATGCGGGCCAGGATGGCCCGAGGTGGGGGCACGCCCCCTCGCCGCTGCGCGGCTGGGGGTACCCCCACCCGCTTGCGGGGGAGAGCCGAGCAATTAAGTGAGCGCTCAGAAGTCCCCGGCATTGTGCCGCAAGGTTTCGATAGATGACACCAGCGCCTGCGATTCGCTTTCCGACATCCCGATATCGCAGAACACCTGCTCGTTGAGCGTGACCGTGGCGTCCTCGACGGTCGAGCGGCCCCGGTCGGTGATCTGCACCAGCGTGGTCCGCCCGTCGGTAGGGTGCGGGACGCGTTGCACCAGGTCGTTGGCTTCCAGCCGGCGGATGGCATGGGTGACGCTGGTGACGTGGACCTGCAGCCGGTCGGACGCCTTGGTGATCGGCAACGCGCCGCTGCGGCTGAACGCCAGCAAGCGCAGCAATTCAAACCGAGAAAAGCTGAGATCATAAGGACGCAAAGCGGTTTCGACGCGTGCGAGCAGTATCTGGTGAGCCCGCATCACCGACGTCACCGCGACCATCCCCGCCGCGACTTCACCCCATCCGGCGCGTTCCCAATTGGCCCGCGCGACAGCGATCGGATCCCGGTTGTCGGAGTTCGAGGCGGCCACGCCCCTTTTCTTACCGCACTTTCGGTGACGACCGGAGCGGCTCGGCGAGGATGCGGGCTACGGGCAGGTGACGTCTATTTCGAAGGGCTTGCTGACGAGGCCCGCCGTGACGTTGGTTTTGTCCACGCCGGTAGCGGTGCCGGTGAATTTGTAACCGTCGCCGTCTTGGGTGGCATTCGCGCTGGCGCCGGGGCTACCTTGCTGGTACGCCAGGGCGACGTTGTCGACGGTGCCCAGAGCGATTTGGCGGATGGTTGGCGGATTGGTGTCGGTGGCCTGCACGGCGACGGCTGTCGGTGAACCGGCACCGTGGGCACCCACGTCAGCTCGATACTGGCCAAACTCCGCGTCGACAACCGCACCCAGGCCGCCAGCTACGCGCTCAAACCCCGTACCGTCACCGCGACCGAAGACCGCGCGTGAGGTAAACGATGCGAACGTTCTATAGCGACTTTTCCGCCGCGGACAGCACTGCCTGAGTCGACGTAAGGTCGCCGACAGTAATCCGTGCACCGCCATCGGGGTAGGAGCGGACCTGCACCCCGCCCTCAGCGAACACATCGCGCCACGGGCGACCCCGACGCCTGGGCGGCAGGTAGACGAAGTTGGCGTGTGAATCGGTGCTGTAGATCCCCATCGCCATCAGCCGCAGGCGCAGATGGTTGCGCTCGGCGGTTATCCGACGAATGCGGTGTGCAAGCTGGGCTTCGGCGTCATACGAGGCAGCTACCGCCGCCGCACTGACATTGCTCATGCCGAACGGCAATTGCATGGTCCACAGCGTGCTCGCGAGCTCAGGAGCGGCGAACCCATAGCCGATCCGCAGCCCGGCGAGGCCGTAGGCTTTGGAAAAGGTGCGCAGCACAACGACATTCGGAAAGCGCCGGATCAGGTTCGGCGCGTCGATTCGGTGCCTGTCGGCAACGAACTCGATATAGGCCTCGTCGAGCAGCACAACCGCGTCGGTCGGGATCTGCCTAAGGAACCATTCGACAGCCGAGACGGGCTCCAAAGTTCCGGTCGGATTATGCGGTCGGCACAACACCACCACACTCGCGTCCGCGGCGGCCTCAGCCATCGCCGCCAGGTCGTGATGGCCATACTGATTGAGCGGGACGTTCACCGGAGTCAGACGGGCCATTTGCGCGAAGATCGGGTACCCGTCGAAAGTGGGCTGGCTCAGCACAATCCGCTCACCGGGTCGGGTAACGGCATGCAGAACCTGCATCGCCACGCCCGAGGCCCCCGCTCCGAGCACGACCTGCTCCTCACCAACTCCGACTCGGTCCGCGATCAACCGCCGCAGCTGCCCGGGCAGAAACTCCGGATAGCGGTTGGCCGCATCGATCGAGTGCACCAGCGCCGAGCGGACCGCCGGCAGCGGCGGAAAAGGGCTCTCGTTGAGCGACAACGCGAGTGGATCAACCGCCTGCGGCAGGGCAGAGAGGACCTCGGCGGTCATCGAGCTTCCGTACGCCAGCTCAGTCATCAGTCTCGGCCGCCCCAGCGGATTGCCGCCGCGCCGGCGAAGTCGCCGGCATGAGCGAACGCGGCCATCATGACCACGTCGCCGGCCGCGAGCTGACCCTCGGAGATGGCTCGATCAAGGTTGACCGGGATGCCGGCACCGAACAGGTTGCCGCAATCGTCAAAGGTGTCGCGGTGACGTTCCTCGGGCACCTCGAGCGCCTCGCGCCAATTGCGCAGGAACACCCGATTAGGCTGGTTGGTGACCAGCAAGTCAATATCTTTGGCACTCAGCCCGATTCGGTCACACACTGCCAGCGCTACCTCGGGAACCTGACGGTTGCCGCGGGCCAGTACCTTGGCGATCTTGGTTTCGGTGAAGCCGATGCAACCCTCACCGGGCCCGGGCTCCCAGTACTTGCGGGGCGGGTCGATGGCGATCGTCATATCGCCCGCGTATTCACCGTAGGTGCGGCATTCGATATCGAGAATCGGTGAGTCGTCCGACAGCGTCACCAGGCCCACCGCGGCGCCGTCGCCCGGAACCGATGACTGCGCCTTGCGCCGCACTCCCGGCTGGTCGAAGACCTGCCCCGCCGTATTCTGTGCGATCGCGATCAGCGCGGTGCGCCCCTCGCCTGATGCCAACAATCGACGGGCCACCTTGAGCGCCAACACGAACGCCGCACACCCGCCGTTGTGCAGATCAAGCACCCAGTTCGGGCGCATGCCGAGCCGATGCGCCATCCCGCCGCCCCCGCCATAGAACGGCATGTCCGGCAACTGGGTGTGGGTGATCAGCACGTCGACATTTTCGATCACGTCGCGGCCGTGCCGCTCGATCAGCCCTTGCGCAGCGCGCTCGACCATGTCGATCGCGGTCTCGTCGGGTCCGACGTGATGGCGGAACGTGGGCGCCCGGAACATGAGGTTCTCACGCAACTCATCGGATCCGGCGAATTGTGCATAGTAGTCGGCACCGATCGGCTCGCCGGGAAGATACGTCGAGACGTCGATGAGGCTGACAGCGGGCTCAGTCACGACACTCTCATCTCATCCAGGCCGGGGTGACCGGCAGACCGTTGCGGTGGCGGTATTCGGCGATGGTCTTGAGGTTGTTCAGCTCCAGCCCGTGGCCTGCACCGAACAAGTCCCAGAAGTCGCCGACCCAGCCGGTGCGCTCGGGCGGCCCGGCGTCGGGGTACGGGTTCTTGTCGTAGAACGGATGACGGCAATTGGTCCACAGCACAACAGAACCGGGCTTGTCCAACACCACCTGCGCATCGAGTACCCGCATCAGGTAGATCATCCACAGGTGCTTGCCCTGGTCCCATGCGCAGTGGTAGTCGACGGTACGCGCCTCGGCGTTGGCAACCGTGCGAGTGTAGATCTCGGTGTCCGGAAGCAGCTTGTCGTAGGCCAGCCAGAGTCCGGGTTCCTCGGTAGGGGTGAAGCCCCGCAGGGTGTAGGTCCACTCCTCGAGGCTTCGGGTGTCCGACAGGTACGCGAAGAGTTCGTCGGGCGGGCAGTCGACGTAGTCGTTGACCGTGCAGTACTGGCCGAAAACCTCTTGGTGCGGGTACACCGACCGCATCTTCGAGAGGAAGGTTCCGGCGGTCTGCTCCAGCGGCGTGGTCTCGATGCGCACCACCCCGTCGATCGGGACGGTGGTGCCGGTATGGGTGACGATATCGTCAAGCGCTGGCAGCGACATTTATGTGGTCCTCCTGTGTGTGTGGAATCTGTTGATTGACAGACTTGTTGGCTAATGGCACGTCGAGAAAGGGTGCAAAGGGCGGGATTTCGTCGGCGGCGCACTCGACGCTGACCACCGACGGGCCGTCGACGGCGAGTGAGCCGTGCACCGCCGCGGCCAATCCTTCGGCGTCGCTGACGTCGACCGATGTCAGTCCCGGGAACATCGCGGCCAGACCGGCCCCGAGCCGGCTGGGAGCGAATCGGTTGTAGCTGTAGAGGTCGTCGTAGTAGAGCTGCTCACGGGTCACGCACATGGCATGGGCGTTGTTGTTGAGCAACACGAAGGTCACTGGAAGCCGGTAATGCAGCGCGGTGTGCACCTCCATGCCATGCATGAAGAACGCGCCGTCTCCGGCGATCACCACCACCCGCCGGCCCGGCGCCTGAGCTTTCGCGCGGCCGAACGCCATCCCGATACCGGCTCCGAAGCTGTAGCCCATGCCGCCCATACCCAGCGCGACCGCGAACCGGCCCTTTCGCCGCACCGGCAGGTAGTGAATGGCCGCTGCGCCGGTGTTGCCGGCATCAACGACGATGTCCACTTCGTCGGGCAATGTGTGATCGAGCTCGGTCATGGCGTCGCGGTAGCGCACACCCGGGCCGTCGAAAGCTGGCGGGGTCAGCTCCGTGTGCGCCACTACATCGGGCACCCGAACCCCGGTGGGCCGCCCCGCGCCGGAAAGCGCAAGGGTCAGCATCCGCAACGACGCACGCAGATCGTCGGTGTGGACATGGGTGCAAGCGAGATACGGCGGCGCCGACCCGATGGAAATCGTTCGCACCGTCGTCAGTGCGTCGTCGAGACCGGCGCGCGCGGTCACCGATAGCCGGGTACCCACCACCAGGCACAGCCCACTGCCGGCCACCGCATCGGCCACCCCGGGGTGACCCATGACACCGGTAACCCCCAGGGCCGACGACGAACCAAAGCCCGGTGTTCCGGCGGCATCTTTGGCGTCCGGCACGCATGCCACCCGGGCGCGCAATACCGCGCGCAGCGCCGACAGCTCGGCTCGGGCATCGTCGCGAGCCACCTGTTCGCCGGCGATGATCGTGACCGGTCCGGTCACTCGCCGCAAAGCGCGCACGATCGGATGCGGGTCACCGATGGATCGTGGCCGCTCGACTTCCGCATGGCGTCCACCATTGCGGCCGTTGATGTGCAGGTCCGACTGTTGAATGTCCTTGGGCAGCAACAACACTGCCGGGCCGCCCGCTTTTGCCGCGGCAACGGCGGCCGGTAACGCCGACACGATGTCGGCGGGCGTCATGATCCGTCGGCAAAACACCGACGCTTGCGAAAACAATGCCTCGGCGTTCAGTGAACCGTTGCGGCCGCTGGTGTCTTGAAAGCTGCCGCGACCATCCATGGTTGTCGCTGGTTGGCCCACCAAAGCCAACACCGGTATCCGGCTGGTGAACGATTCACCCAGGCCGGGAAGCAGATTCAGCGCTCCCCCACCGGACGTCGCCGCCACCACACCTAAGCCCGCGCCGCTGCGGCTGTATCCATCGGCCATCGTGGCGGCGGAGAACTCGTGCTTGGCCAGCACGGCGGTGATATCGGACCGGAAATATGCGGCGTCGTAGAGATCCTCGATGTTGGCCCCGTCGACCCCGAATATGTACTCGACTCCGATTCCCGCGAGATGCCCGACAATGTGGTCGACCACTCGGTGATTCCTCGGCATACCAGGTACACGACTCGCGGGGGACTTGGGTTCACACGGAGTCGCGATGAACCACACAGCGACGTCAACCGTGTTACGGGCGGGACCCGTGACTAAGGAGCCATGCCGCCTGTGTTCAATGACCGCCAGAGCAGACCTGACGTCGTCGTCATTGGAGCCGGGCCTTCCGGTCTCGCTGTCGCGCGCGAACTCGACCATCGCCATCGGATTTCGGCTCTCGTCGTCGAGAAGGCAGCAGCACCTGCGGTTTCGTGGCGGAATCGCTATGACAACTTCCGCCTGAACACGAACGGGTTCTTGTCACATCTTCCGGGGCAACGGATTCCTCTGACGGCCGGCCGTTGGCCGACCAAGGAGGACATGGTCCGCTACTTCGACCGTTACGTGCGGCTTCAGAACATCACGCTTGCGCTCGGATGTGAGGTCAACCGCATCGACCGCGCAGCCGGGGACTGGCTGGTCGACACCTCGGCGGGGGAAATCCGGACATCTGCCGTCGTGCTGGCCACCGGCAAGTACCACACGCCCGCCGTCCCGGCCTGGCCTGGCCTCGATCATTTCAGCGGCGAGCTGGTGCATTCCGGCGACTTTCGCAACGCTTGGCCCTATCAAGGCCGCGACGTTCTCGTTGTCGGCGCAGGCAATTCGGCCGCCGACATCGCCGTCCAGCTGGCCGACAACGGCGCCCGCAAGGTCTGGCTGGCGGTGCGCACACCACCACATCTGGTGCGGCGTGCCATGGGCCCGATTCCGTCGGACGTCTTTCTCGAATTGTTCGCGCGGGTGCCTGCGCGCATCGTCGATCCGCTGATCGCGCGACTCAATCGTCTACTGTTCGGTAATCTTTCGGTCTACGGATTCCACCGGCCGCCGCTCGGACTGAAGGCGACCGTGGAACAGCGAGGCCGGATCCCGACGCTGGCCGATGAGCTTGTCGACGCCGTCCGCGCCGGCCGCGTCGAGGTGGTAGCCGCGGTGGCGGCGGTTGAGTCCGGCCGGGTGATCCTCGATGACGGCACAGCGGTCAGGCCTGAGGTGATGGTCGCCGCAACAGGATTCAGCACCGATCTAGACGGTCTGGTCGGACACCTCGGTGTGCTTGACGAGCACGGCGACCCGCATGGCGGTTTTGCCTCGGACCTCGGCGACGGGATGTTCGCGATCGGCTACGGTATTCCGCCCAGCGGCCCGCTGCGGGCGATCCGGCTGGCCGCAACGCCGTTGGCCCGTCAGGTCGCGGCATACGTGACGGCGAGGTCGTTCGGCACGGCACCATCGCTAACCATCGCCGGCTGACCGGCCGCCACCCGAACATCAAGGGGAATCGAATGGCTTTGCACTCCAAAAAAAGGTTTTTCTACCGCGGTGCGAACGGATACGAAGCAGCCCGCCGCGAAACGGTGTGGAATAACATTCTGCCTGACCGATTTCCCGATGTGATCATGCAGGCGTGTGAGGCCAAAGACGTCGTCGCGGCGCTGCGCTTCGCTCGGGCGCAGGGCTATCGCGTCGGCGTCCGTTCGGGTGGGCACAGCTGGAACGCCAGCCATCTGCGCGACGGTGGCATGCTGCTCGATGTCAGCCGCCTCGATCACTGCAGCGTCGACACAGATCGGATGATCGCACGCGTCGGGCCCGGCAAGATCGCCAGCGTCTTTGCCACCGAGCTCGACGCACAAGGCCTTTTCTTCCCCGCCGGCCACTGCGAAGGCATTCGCCTCGGCGGCTACCTGCTGCAGGGCGGATACGGCTGGAACAGCAGGGTCGTCGGACCAGCCTGTGAGAGCGTGCTCGGACTGGAGGTCGTCACCGCCGACGGTGAAAAGGTCTACTGCGATCCCGAAAATCACCCCGACCTGTACTGGGCCGCTCGCGGCTCCGGACCGGGCTTCTTCGGCGTGGTCACCTCGTTCACATTGCGGCTTCACCCACGCCCGGCCGTCTTGGGCACGTGTTTGTACATGTACCCGATCGAGGTCGCCGACGAGGTATTCAGCTGGGGGCGCTCAATCAGCAGCGAACTCGACGATCGGGTTGAACTGCAAATCCTGACCTCGCGCGGCGCCCCGGAAACAGGATCCGACGGGCCCAGCATCACTATTGCCTCGCCGGTCTTCGCCGACTCAGAAGATGAGGCCACGAAAGCGCTTGCGGCTCTGGGCACCTGCCCGGTCATCGACCAGGCGACCGCCAGCCTTCCCTACATGCCGACCACATTGGCCAATTGGTACGCGGCGGTGATGACCAAATACCCCGAAGGACACCGGTACATCGTTGACAACATGTTCACGTCGGCCTCGGCCGAAGAGCTGCTGCCGGGAATCCGCAAGATCATCGAGACGATGCCACCGCACCCCTCCCACCTCGTTTTCGCAGGGTGGAAGCCGTCCGCGGACCGCACGGACATGGTCTACGGGCTGGAGGACGAGATCTATATGGCGCTCTACACTTCCTGGCACGATCCGGCTGACGATGAACGCTATTCCGATTGGGCCGCGTCGAATATGGCGGCGATGTCGCATCTCGCGACCGGCATCTCGCTGGCCGACGAGAATCTGGCCCGACGTCCGGCAAAGTTCATCACCGATCCGAACATGGCGCGCCTGGATGAGGTGCGCGCTGCCTACGACCCCGATGGACTGTTCCACAGTTGGATGGCCCGCGGGTAGCGGGTAGTCCGCCGAGTCGAATCCTATTGCCCGACTGTAATTTACAGAATTTACAGCGAGCGCTCGAGCAGTACGTGGCCGTTGTCGGCGGAAACCACTTGCACCGCTGCAATCTGGCCGACCGGTGTCGAGATGCTGCCGGCGGGCGTCGCGGTATGGCCGGGGTCGGCTACCCAGGTCGCCAGCTGGGTGTGGGTGCCATCGCGGTTCACGACCACCATCGCCAGCTTGTCGTGGTGGGCGTACACCGGCGCCAGGCAGACGCACCGCAGGTCGATGACGGTGCCCCAGTTTTGGCTGCTGAGCGACACCGTGGAGGCCAGCGCCTTCGTTCCAATCTGGGCCATCGGCATTGCCGACACGCTCGCCTGCGGCGGCGCAGACGTCGGAGAATGGTTCGCAACGCCGACGAACACACCGATCGCCAGCACAGCGGCAGCGGCGGCCGACGCTGACCACGTCATCACGCGCGAGCGGTGCCGCCGCCGGCGCACTGCGAACAGCAACGACGGCAGCAGGTTCGGAGCCGCCGGGGGCTCGGCGGTCTGGTCGGCCTCGATCGCGGCCACCGTGTCGCTGTCGAGCTTCGACAGTAGGGCCGGCATACCGCTGAGCTCGGCGACGGCCTGGGTGCACAAAGGACACCCGCTCAGGTGCGCCTCGAACTCACGTCGGTCGGCCGGTGACAGCGATCCGAGCACGTAGGCGGCATCCCACGTCGCGTACTCGTGGCTGTCGCCCGCGGGCACGCTGCTATCGCCCGGCGGACCGAAGCCCTGGATCAGTCTCATCGTCTTACCCCATGTGCCCTCATGATCAAGTATTCGGAGCCGACGGCGGCCCGGATGGTTGTGGCGATCAGGCGCCCAAGACCCACGGCCGTCGGCATAGTCCGTCGCACCATCATCGGGTCACGCCCATCTCTTGCAGAGTGAGTCGCAATGCCCGCACGGCATAGTGTAGCCGCGATTTCACGGTGCCTTCGGCGATGTCGAGATCAGCCGCGATCTGAGCGGTGCTCCAGCCTCGGTAGTAAGACCGCTCGACAACGGCACGATGTTCAGGCGACATCTGGGCCATCGCGTCCGCGATCAGCAACCGGTCCAGCGCCGAGTCCACTTCGTCGGGAGCCGCTTGCTCGGGTGCCCCTGCTTCGTCCAGCGAGCCAACAATATTGCGGAACTTTGGGCTGCGCCGTTCGTCGATGATCATGTTGCGGGCAACGGTGAACAGCCACGCACGCGCCGGACGTTCGGTGTCGCCGATGACCTCTGGATGCTGCCATGCCCGCAACAGCGTCTCCTGGACCACGTCTTCGGCACGGCTCGCGTCGCCGGTCAACCGCATCGCATAACGCCACAAAGCGCCGGCGTGCTCGTCGTAGAGCGCCTTCATCAACGCCTCTTCGGCGTTTGCTGCGCTGGCGACTCGGCTCACTCGATTACCTCCTGATAGAGATACGAGTTGCCCACCCTTCCGGTTCATCGCGGCAGCACTCCCAGGGTCTGGCAGTTAGTCCGGGATCCAGTTGCCGTGGAATCCGTGCGGGACCCGGCGGGGCAGGCGGACGCGAGCCACCGGGTCACCCTCGAAGTCCGAAGCATCGATGATGACCAGCTCACTGCCGTCGGTTACCGGGTCGTAGACGTAAGTCAGGTACCAGCCGGCGAGCTCGTCGGACTCCCCGACGGCCGGTGCGAACACCGCCTCGCCTGGCGCACTCGGCGCTCCATGGCTGCCGTCGGCGCCGAACCGGTGCTCGGACGCGGTATCACGCTGCAGGTCATAGCGGACCAGCGCGCCGCTACCGACGGCCACGGAATAACGGGCGGCCGCGCCGGCCAGCCGGTCGTCGACGCGCGGGAACTCCACACCGCGGTCGTCGAGTTGGCTCTCCTCCACCATTCCGGTGTCCAGGTTGATGCTCCAACGCCACAACTCGGCATCGGTCCCGAACTCGCTTCTGTCGCGCCACATCTCCGGGTAGCGGAGGACTTCCAGCACAACTGAGTTCCCATTGTCATAGGAGTTGGCGACGTGGAAGACGAAGCACGGGTCGATGTCGAACCAGCGCACCGGACCATAGGGATCGTCGCGGCGCAGCACCCCCAGGCGAGCACCGTACTGGTCCTGCCACCGGTACGGTAAATCCCGCTCGTTTTGTTGCGTGAACGCAAGGCTCAGGTTGAACAGCAGCGGCAGGTCCATGAACACCACATGGTCTGCGGTCAGCGCGAAGTCGTGCATCAACGTCAGCGCGGGGACGTCGATGGGACGATCGATTGTCAACTGGCCGTCGGCGTCCGCGCGGTGGTAGATCACATGGGGTTCGAAGATGTTGCCACTCCCGAAGAAATGCATTTCGCCGGTAGCCGGGCAGATCTTCGGGTGCGCGGTCATCGAGTCCATCAACTTGCCGCCGAAGTCGTAGGCGCCCAATGTTTCCAGGTCGTTGCTGATTTCATAGGGCAGCGAGAATTCCATCAGCGCAAGGGTTTTGCCGGCGTGACGGACGACATGGGTATTGGCGATGCTGGCGTGCAAATTTCGGGTGCCGTCGTCGTTGTAGTTCGGGAAGGGACGCTCGAAGCTTTCGGTGCGCACCCAGCGGTTGCGGTACCACGCGGCGCGGCCGTTCTCCAACCGAACTCCGTGGACCATTCCGTCACCGACGCACCAGTGGCCCGCGCCTGAGCGCGGGTTTGGGCCGTTGCGCAGGTACCAGCCGTTGAGTTCGGCGGGGATGCTGCCTTGCACCGGTAGATCGAAGGCGGTCAGTTCGTCGTGGACGGGAGCGTAGTTGCCGGTGCGAAAGACCGGGAAGACGGTCTGGGCGTCCACCACCGCCGCCGGAATCAGCGACGGTGGGGGCTCGGAGCGATCTGACGCGGCGGCGGACCGCTGGTCCGCCCTCGCCAGCAGCGACGTCATCAGGTCAGGGCACGGCGGCGCGGCGGTCGACTCGTCGGCGAAGTCGGGCGCAACAACGTGGTCGTAGTCGAGCAGCGACAGCAGCGGTGAGACGGCGGTCAGCTCGGTGACGGCCTGGCGACACGAGGCGCAGCCGACCAGGTGCGTCTCGAATTCGAGCCGGTCGGCATCGGCTAGTGCGCCCAACACATACGCCGCGTCCCACATCGCGTAGTCGTGCTCGCCGTCGAGCATGTCGGGTTCACCGTCGCGGGGGAACTTTGAGTCTCGAGACTCCGTCATCGCGTCACCCCCATTTCCAATAGTGCTTGGCGCAGGCCTCGCAGCGCGTAATGCAGCCGCGACTTCACCGTGCCCTCCGCAATCCCGAGATCGGCGGCGATCTGCGCTATGGTCCAGCCCAGGTAGTACGAGCGCCCGACCACCGCGCGGTGCTCGGCGGACAGCTGCGCCATCGCATCGCCGATCAACGCCCGGTTCAGCACCCCAGTCTGCTCATCAGGACCCGCCGGTTCCGGCGGGCCAGAGCCGTCCAACGACATCATCTCGTTGCGGAACCGGGCGCTGCGCCGGTCGTCGATGACCATGTTCCTGGCAACGGTAAAAAGCCAACCGCGTGGAGACTGCCCGTTATTGAGGACGTGCGGATGCTGCCATGCCCGCAGCAAAGTCTCCTGCACCACGTCCTCGGCATGCGCAGAATCCCCGGTCAACCGCCACGCATACCGCCACAAAGCAGCGGCGTGTTGGTCCCACAGCCGCTGCATGGCGTTCGCATCCGCGCCGGTGCCCGGTATGTCCATCACCAGCCTCTCGGTGATGACACGGTTCAGATGTCCGTTTGGTTCACTCGGTTCTCAGTGCGTCCCGGTCGGCCGCTGAGGCTACGAAGCTAGCCGAGGGTCAGAATCCGTGGCCCGTCATCGGTGGCCGCGACGGTGTGCTCCCAGTGTGCAGCACGCGAACCGTCGGCGGTAGTGACTGTCCACTGGTCCTCGAGCACGACCGTCTTGCCGGTTCCCAACGTCAGCATCGGCTCGATGGCCAGCACCGATCCGTGGGCCAGCAGCGGACCGCGTCCGGGAGCGCCCTCGTTGGGCAGAAACGGATCCATGTGCATCTGCCTGCCGATGCCGTGTCCGCCGTAGCCCTCGACAATGCCGAACGCCCGCCCGTAGCGGGCCTCGGCCGCGTGGGTGGCGGTTTCGATGGCGTGCGATACGTCGGTCAAGCGGTTTCCGGGAACCATGGCGGCGATTCCGGCCTCCATCGACTCCCTGGTCGCCTGGGACAGCACTTCGTCGGCGGGGATGAGCCGGCCGACGCCGAAGGTGATCGCGGCGTCTCCGTGCCAACCGTCCAGGATTGCGCCACAGTCGACGGACACCAAGTCACCGGAGGCGAGTGTCTCGCCGCCAGAGGGGATGCCATGCACGACGCGGTCGTTGACCGATGCGCAGATGGACGCCGGGTAGCCGTGGTAGCCGAGGAATGACGGCGTCGCACCCGCTTCGCGGATCACCGATTCGGCGATCTCGTCGAGATGGTGCGTCGACGCCCCGGGAACTGCGGCCGCACGCACTGCCGCCAGCGCGGCGGCGACTACGGCGCCCGCAGCTGCCATCGCGTCGAGTTCGGCGGCGCTGCGCTGCGGCACGACCTTGCGACTGCGCAGCCCCCCAAGGGCGATCACAGTTACTTTCCCAGGGCTCGCAGCGCGCGGGCGAAAACTTCGTCGACCGTGCCGACCGCGTCGACGGTTTTCAGCTCGTTGCGGTAGTACTCCAGCAACGGCGCGGTTTCGTCACGGTAGACGTTCATCCGATTGAGGATGACCTCGTCGGTATCGTCGGCGCGGCCGCGGGCCCTGAGCCGCTCGAGCAACTCGTCTTCGGGAACGCGAAACTCCACCACCGCATCCAGCTGGGTCCCTCGTCGCTCGAGCATGTCGTGCAGCGCTTGGGCCTGCGGCACCGAGCGTGGGTATCCGTCCAGAATGAACCCGTCGCCGGTATCTGGCTCGGTCAGACGGTCGTCGACGAGTTCGTTGGTCAGTTCAGAGGGCACCAGATCACCGGCGTCCAGGTAGCGCTTGGCCTCCAGACCCAGCTTGGTGCCGCTGCTGATGTTGTGCCTGAAGAGCTCGCCAGTGGACAGGTGCGGTATCTGGAGTTTCTCCGCCAACTTGTCGGCCTGCGTGCCTTTACCCGCCCCGGGGGCGCCGAGCAACACAACTCTCATTTAAGGAACCCTTCGTAGTTGCGCTGCATGAGCTGACTCTCAATCTGTTTGACCGTATCCAAGCCGACGCCGATCGCGATCAGCACCGCGGTGCCGCCGAACGGTAGGTTCTGCACCGTTCCCGTGCTGCCGATCTTGAGGAACAGATTAGGCAGCACCGCGATGACGCCGAGGTAAATCGAACCCGGCAGCGTGATCCTGCCGAGCACATAACGCAGGTAGTCGGCGGTGGGCTTGCCCGGCCGGATGCCGGGGATAAATCCACCGAACTTCTTCATTTCGTCGGCACGTTCGTCGGGGTTGAACGTGATCGAGACGTAGAAATACGTGAAGAAGATGATCAGACCGAAATAGATGCCGATGTACACCGGGCTGGCCGGGTTTGACAGGTAGTTGGCAACGAATTTGTCCCACCAGCTGTTGCCCGAGCCGCCGGTGCCGCTGCGGATCAGCTGGGTGATCAGATGCGGAATGTAGATCAGCGACGAGGCGAAAATGACCGGGATAACACCGGCCTGGTTGACCTTCAGCGGCAGATACGTCGAGGTGCCGCCGTACATGCGCCGGCCCACCATGCGTTTGGCGTACTGCACCGGGATCCGGCGCTGGCCCTGCTCGACGAACACCACGCCGACGACGATGATCAGCGCTGCCACACAGACCAAGGCGAACGTCACCCCGCCGCGGCTGTCCAGGATGCTTTTGCCTTCGCCAGGAATACGGGCGGCGATGCCGGCGAAAATCAGCAGCGACATACCGTTGCCGATGCCGCGCTCGGTGATCAGCTCGCCCATCCACATCACCAGTGCTGCGCCCGCGGTCATCACCAGCACGATGACGACCAAGGTGAAGATGCTCTGGTTGGCGATGATGTCCAGGCTGCAGCCCTGCAGCAGACCGCCGTTGGCGGCCAGCGCCACGATGCTGGTGGCTTGCAGGATGGCCAGCGCGATCGCCAGATAACGGGTGTACTGCGTCATCTTGACCTGGCCGGATTGGCCTTCTTTGCGCAGTTCCTCGAACCTCGGGATGACCACGGTGAGCAGCTGCACGATGATGCTCGCGGTGATGTAGGGCATCACCCCGACCGCGAACACGGTCAGCTGCAGTAGCGCACCACCGGAGAACAGATTGATCAGCGAGTAGATCTGGGCCGCTTCCCCGCCGCTGACCTGCGCGATGCACTTCTGCACATTCGGGTAGTTCACGCCCGGCGACGGCACGGTCGCACCCACCCGGTAAAGCACGACAATGCCCAGCGTGAACAGGATCTTCCGCCTCAGGTCGACTGTTCGCAGCGATGAGATGAAAGCCGAAAGCACTCTTCCTCCTGTGCAGCCGGTCTCTGGTCGCGGCATGCCAACGGGGCTGGTCTGACCAGCGTCGGATGGTCCTGCGTCACGCGCCGAGCAATGGCAGGCCAGGAGCTGTCCGGGCGCGTGTCAGACAGTCTACGAGACTAACAGCGCGGGTACCGCTTCCCCGCAAAAGGGTGGCACCCGACGCGTTCACGGGCGTGCCCGCACACAGCAACGAGGCGTAGAGTTTCACCGGCTCTTTACCTTGGCTAAATATCAAGTCGGCGGCGGGTTCGGTCGAAGGGTTTTGCATGACATGTGTGGGCGCAAATGAGTAGGGCACGGTTCGAGGGCGACACCTGGGATTTGGCTTCCAGCTCTGAGCTGAAGGAGGAGTGAACATGGCGCGTAGCGACAGCGATACCTGGGACTTGGCATCCAGCGTGGGCGCTACCGCGACCATGGTCGCCGCCGCCCGGGCGGTGGCCACCGAGGACGCCAACCCGATCATCAACGACCCATTCGCCGCCGCGTTGGTGCGGGCGGTAGGGATCGATTTCTTCACCCGCGTGGTCGACGGACAGGTCACTCCCGCCGACGTCGGCGAAACCGGCAATGCGGAATTGCAAACAGAAACGGACTCGCTGGCGGTGCGCACCCGCTTTTTCGATGAATTCTTCCTCAACGCGGCCGCGGCGGGGATCGGTCAGGCCGTGATTCTGGCCGCTGGCCTGGATGCCAGGGCATACCGGCTGGCGTGGCCGCCCGGCACCGTTGTCTATGAAGTCGACCAGCCCAAGGTCGTCGAGTTCAAAACCGCCACCATGGCGCGACTGGGCGCCGAACCGACGACCGAACGGCGCACGGTCAGCATCGACTTGCGCGAAGACTGGCCGACCGCGTTGCGCGAAAGCGGTTTCGACGACACCAAACCGGCGGCCTGGAGCGCCGAGGGGCTGTTGATGTACCTGCCGCCGGAAGCGCAGGATCGGCTCTTCGACCACATCACCGCGTTGAGCGCCCCCGGCAGTCAACTGGCCACCGAATACCACCCGGATACCGGTCCGACGATGGCCGAACGCGGCCAGGCGATGAACGATCGATGGGCCAATCTGGGCTGCGACGTCGATTTGTCGGGGCTGTTCTACGAGGGCGAGCGGAACAATGTCGCGGAGTATCTCGGCGACCGCGGTTGGCAGGTGGTCGCCCGGGCACGACGGGAGCTCTTCGGCGCCTACGGTCGGCCCTTTCCCACCGACGAGGCACTGGCCGCGTTCCGCAACATCGTCTCCGTCATCGCAACCGCAACTGGCTCGCAAAAAAAGGGAGGGTAACCATGGCCGTAAGCGACACCGGACGACATGACGGCGACAGCTGGGATCTGGCATCCAGTGTGGGCGCCACCGCCACCGCGGTAGCCGCCCGGCGCGCGATGGCGTCGAAGGGCCCGAATCCCCTGCTCGACGATCCCTTCGCCGAACCACTGGTCAACGCGGTCGGGGTCGACGCCTTCATCAGGATGATGAACGGCGAAATCGAGCTGGCCGAAGACGATCCCGCGTTCACCCCGCGGCGGCTGGCCGAGGGCATGGCGGTCCGGACCCGGTTCTTCGACAGCTTCTTCGCCGACGCCACCGCGGCAGGTCTGCGTCAGGCCGTCATTCTGGCCGCCGGGCTGGACACTCGCGCCTACCGGCTGCCATGGCCACCCGGGACCACGGTGTACGAAATCGACCAGCCCCGGGTTATCGAATTCAAGACCCGCACGCTGGCCGATTTGGGTGCGGCTCCGTCCGCCGATCGTAGGGCGGTGGCCATCGACCTGCGCGATGACTGGCCGCAAGCGTTGCGGGACAACGGATTTGATGCTCAGCGGCCGACGGCCTGGATCGCCGAGGGGTTGCTGGGCTACCTTCCGCCGGAAGCACAAGATCGGTTGTTCGACAACATCACCACGCTCAGTTTCTGCGGAAGCCGACTGGGTACCGGCTATGTCCCGGATATCCGCGACCGCATCGCCAAACGGGGCGGAGCGATCAGCGAGCGCTGGCGCCGCCTTGGGTTGGACCTCAACTGGGCCGATTTGGTCTACGACGGCGAGCGTAACGACGCCGTCGAGTACCTGGCCGAGCGCGGCTGGCAGACCACGGTCCACACGACACCAGAGCTGTACGCCGACAATGGTTTTGACTTCCCCGAAGGTCAGACCATGGTCGCGTTCGGCGACATCAAGTATGTGTCGGCGGCGCTACCGTAGAACGTCGGTCGTCAACACACCGGGTCCCCGGACGGCTGTGCACCAAGTTGGAGAAACCGGCGGTAGCGGTCCTCCATCGGGCCCGTCCAGGCCGGATCGGGTTGGACGATGCGCTCGACAGCGGCCCATCGGGCGGCGTCGGTGATCGACGATTCTCGGCCTACCGCCATACGGCTGAGGAAAGCCGCACCCAGCGCCGCTCCCTCGGCCACCCCGGACACCTCCACCGGTCGACCGGTGGCGTCGGCGATGGCCCGCAGCCACGGCTCGACTCGAGTACCGCCGCCGGCGGCCACAATTCGCGAGACTTTCGCCCCACTCAGCTCGATGAGCTGGCGGACGACGAAGCCCGACGCCTCGTAGGCTGCCCGGCGCAGCGTTGCCGCGTCGTGGGTGAGATCCAGGCCGTCGAGCACCCCACGACGGTCGGGGTCGTGAAAGGGCGTGCGTTCGCCGCGTAGGTAGGGCGACCACACCGGCACTCGCCGCGGATCCACCGCCACTGGGTCGCCCGGTCCCAGGACACGGTCGACCCAGCCGAGAAACAGCCCGCCGGCATTGCTCGCTCCGCCGATCTGACTCTTTCCGGTCATGTGCGGGATGGTCCACAGGCCCGGCACCTGCCGCGCCTCGGGGATGGTGACCCAGACGATCAAGGTGGTGCCGCACAGCACCACCACGTCGCCGTCGTCGTCGGCACCGGCCACCATCTGCTCGCACAGGGCGTCGATGGCACCGACCGCCAGCACGGCGCCGGTCGCGCGCAGCCGCCCGGCGGTGACACCCGGTGCTTCGACCCGGGGCATCCGGTCGACCGTCACACCGCGTTCCGCGCAGGCGTCGACGTTCCAGCCGTTGCCGTCGAACAGCGGTGACGCGGTGTAGGCGGTGGGAAAGTCGACGACGGCCTCGCCGGCCAGCGCGTAATTGGCCACCGCCGGTGCAGGCCAGTAGCCGGCCGCATCGGGCGCATGGGTTGCCGTCCAGCGTAGAAATTCGCTGGCCTCCCCCACCGGGAACGGGCCCGCGCCGCCTGGGCTGTCCGTGCCGGCAGCGCGGCCCCGACTGTCCCCGTACAGCAGCCCCGGTGTGATCGGATGGCCGCCGGAATCGACGGCGGTCAGCGATGGCACCATCGCGGAAACGGCCACCGCCAGCGCATCCGGACGCGCCAATTGCTCCAGCGCCGCCAGCGGACCCAGCCGCCACGCCTCGTCGGCGTTGTGCTCCAACCGGTCCGGCGTAGGCACTCGCAACTCGTGGGGGATTCGTGCCCGCGCGACCACCCGACCCTCTTCGTCGGCGGCCACCGCTTTAACGGCGGTGGTGCCGATGTCGATGCCGATTGTGACCTCTTCGCGTGACACGGGCGTCACCGTACGCCAGCATTGGCAGTCGTGACGCGTGCTTTGGTGACGGCCCCGCTGCGTGGCGAGGGGTTTGAGAAGTTGCGACAGCTGGCCGACGTGGTCTACGACCCGTGGATCGAGCAGACCCCGCTGCGTATTTACACCGCCGAGCAACTGGCTGAACGGATCGCCGAGGAAGCCGCCGATGTCGTTGTCGTGGAGAGCGATTCGATCAGCGGGCCGGTGTTCGAATTGGGATTGCGGGCCATCGCCTCCACCCGGGGGGACCCCAACAATGTCGACGTCGCGGGTGCGACAGCGGCCGGGATTCCGGTGCTGCATACCCCCGGCCGCAACGCGGACGCGGTCGCCGAGATGACGCTCGCGCTGCTTTTCGCCGCCACCCGGCAGGTGCTGGGCGCCGACGCCGACGTGCGGGCCGGAGAGATCTTCCGCAACGGCAGCATTCCGTATCAGCGCTTCCGCGCGTGGGAAGTCGCCGGCCAAACAGCAGGGCTGATCGGCCTCGGCGCCGTCGGGCGGGCAGTGCAGTGGCGGATGGCCGGGCTCGGCATGCGAGTCATCGCCTATGACCCGTACAACGACGAGGCCCGGCACAGCCTCGACGAACTGCTCGCCGAGGCCGACATCGTCTCACTGCACGCGCCCGTCACCGCCGACACCACCGGGCTGATCGGCGCCAAGCAGTTCGCGGCCATGCGCGACGGTGTGGTGTTCCTCAACACCGCCAGGGCACAGCTGCACGACACCGACGCCTTGGTCGAGGCGCTGCGCAGCGGCAAGGTGTCCGCCGCGGGTCTGGATCACTTCGTCGGGGAATGGCTGCCGACCGATCACCCGTTGGTTGCGATGCCCAATGTGGTGCTCACGCCCCACATCGGCGGAGCCACGTGGAACACTGAGGCGCGGCAGGCACAGATGGTGGCCGACGACCTGGAAGCCCTGCTGGCCGGCAAGACGCCCGCCCATATCGTCAACCCGGAGGTGTTAGGACCATGACATCCGTGAGATCCGTGGTCAACCCGGAGGCCGCGGTGCTGGCAGCGGCCAAGGACATGCTGCGCCGCGGGCTGGTCGAGGGAACGGCGGGCAACATCTCGGCCCGGCGAGAGGACGGCAACCTCGTCATCACCCCGTCGTCGGTCGATTACTCCGACATGACGCTCGACGACTTGGTGGTGGTCGATCCGGATGGCGGCGTGCTGCACGCCGCCGAGGGCCGATCACCATCGACGGAGATGAAGTTGCACCTGGCCTGTTATCAGGCATTCGACGACATCGGCAGCGTCATCCACAGTCATCCGGTGTGGGCCACCATGTTCGCCATCGCGCACCAGCCGATTCCAGCGTGCATTGACGAATTCGCCATCTATTGCGGCGGCGACATCCGCTGCACCGACTACGCCGCGTCAGGCACGCCCGAAGTGGGCAGCAACGCGGTCAAGGCGTTGGAAGGACGAGCCGCGGCCCTGATCGCCAACCACGGCCTGGTGGCGGTGGGTCCCCGGCCTGACAAGGTGCTGCACGTCACCGCCCTGGTCGAGCGCACCGCTCAAATCGCCTGGGGGGCAAGGGCCCTCGGTGGGCCAGTCCCGATTCCCGACGACGTCAACGCCGGCTTCGCCGGTATCTACAGCTACTTGCGCGCTAATCCGATGTAGCAGTTCAACCCGCGAGCGTGAACGAGGCGACGCGACACGCCGTAAACCCGTCGTGTGATTCACAGTCGGGCTCAGTGCGTGCCGCCCGTCACGCCTTCTTCGGCGACGCCTCGAAGGCCACGGAAAAGTCTCATGCGGTGGATGTTGATCCGATAAAACAGGCCTGGAAACCGGCGGTACAACTGCCAGATGACTTGAACCGCAGTGGGAAATACGACCAGCGGCCGATTGCGGTCCACGCCGCGCAGGATCGCGCGGGCAGCGGCCTGGGCGCTCATCTGAGGCATCAGGTAGTGGGTGCGCCGACTCAACGCCGCCACCTGTTCGCGCGGCATATTGACCACCACCATGTTGTCGTAGATCTTCGTTTTCATGTCACCGGGACATGCCGCGCTGACTTTCACGCCGAGGTCGGCGGCTTCAGCCCGCAGTGAAAGCGAAAGCCCCACGATCCCATGCTTGCTGGTGCAGTACGGAGCATTGCCAGGCTGCGGAACCAGCCCGCTGAGCGAGGAAATGTTGACGATGTGCCCGTGTCCTTGGCGGGTCATCAGCTGATAGGCGTACACCGTGCCATATACAACGCCCAGCAAGTCGACATCGAGCACTCGACGCCACTGCTGCATCGAAAGGTCACGAGAATCCCCGCCGATCGCAATGCCGGCGTTGTTGATCATGTAGTCGACGCGCCCATATTCGGCGACGGTGCTTTCGATCAGCTGCGCCACGTCGGTTTCGTTGGCCACATCGACTCGCATCGCAACTGCCGTCGCGCCGCTTTCCGCCAGACACGCCGCTACCTGACGTGCGGCGTCGCCGTCGATATCGGCAACCACGACCGTCGCGCCTCGACGCGCCAACTCCTCACACAGCGCCTCGCCCAGGCCCATTCCGCCACCGGTGACGATCGCCACCGCGTCCTCAAACCGCTGCATGAGTGATCCTCTGCCGACGAGCTTATTTACATTCGATGTAATCTTATACCAACTGTATACTGTAAGGGGAGCGATGCTGGCCAACGAGATAGGCCTGCGAGAACGCAAGCGCCGGCAGACCAGGCAGGCGATGATCAGCGCAGCCATGCGGCTGTTCGAGGAGAAGGGCTACGAGCAGACCACCGTCGCCGAGATCGCTGTCGCCGCAGGGGTTTCCACCAAAACATTCTTCAACTACTTCGCGACGAAGGATGAGGTTCTTTTCCCTCACCTATCCCGCCGGATCGAGGCAGCAGTCGCACTCATCGAGCAGCGCCGCCCCGATGAACAGATACCTGACGTCGTAGTGGCGGCGATGCAGCACATGCTGGCCGACGCCCTCACCGAGGAAGTCGACGGCGGCCTGGCCGCGGTGCGGCTCCCGATGATCCTGTCCGTGCCCGCGGTCCAAGCGGCTACCCTGCACCGCTACTTTCTGGCCGAAAAACAACTTGCAGAAGCTCTGCACCACGCCTACCAGGACGCAATCGAACCGGCAGCCGCTGCGGCTGTCATCGGCGCAGTCATGGGCGCAGCGATTGCCGCTGCACTCGTTTGCCTGCAAGAAGGCGATACCACCGACCAGCTGCGAGTCGCCGTGGAGCACGCCGTAGACATCGCGATCCGGGGAGTGCGCAACGTGAACAACACACCGTCCCGGCGCGCCGGCGGCTAGCGCTGGTCAAAGGCCACCTTCACCGCGCCGCTTTCGCCCTGGTTGGCGATGGCCAGGAAGGCGTCGCGCCACTGCTCGAGCCGGAAAATGTGAGTCAGCATGGGACGCAGATCAATTCGGCCGTCGACAACCAGGTCCAGGTAGTGCGCGATAGCGTGCTTGCGCTGGCCGTCAACCTCCTCGACCCCGAACGCGTTGCTGCCGACCCAGCTGATCTCCTTGAAGTACAACGGACTCCACTCCCACCGGCCGGGCGCGTGCACACCGGCCTTGACCAGCGTCCCCCGCGAAGCGAGCACCCGCACCCCGACTTCGAACGTTTCCGGTTTCCCGACGGTGTCATAGACGACGTCGACGGCACCGGGGTGTGCCATCGGCAAACCTTGCAGTGGCTGCCACAGCCGGCCGCCGCCCCAGCTCACCAGCTCTTCGATGACGGCCAGCCGGGGCTCGTGGGCCAGCACGACGGCGGCGCCGAACCGGCGGGCCAGCTGCGCCTGGGCAGCAAAACGGGCTACCACTGCGACCGCCACGTCCGGATAGAGGGCCCGCAGGATCGCCACCGCGCACAATCCCAGAGAGCCGGCGCCGTACACCAGGACCCGGCCCGATCGCGGCGGCGGGTGGCGGGTGATGGCGTGCAGCGACACCGAAAACGGGTCGGCGAACATGGCCAACTCGTCCGGCACCGATCCGGGCACCGCGAACAACATGCTGTCGTGGGCCGGCATCAACTCGGCGTAGCCACCGGTCACATCGGCCGACACGCCGGTGTGGATCCCGGGTTTGATGTCGCCGTCGCAAAAGCTCCAGCACAGGCTGAAATCGCCGCTTTGGCAGGCCGGGCAGGGCGGCACGACGCCCCGCGGCCCGCAGGACAGCCACGGGTTGAGCACGACGCGCTGACCCACCTCGAGCCCGCGAGCCTTCGGCCCTACCTCCACCACGTCGGCGACCACCTCGTGGCCCATGACTTGAGGAAACGAGCAGAAGGCCGCCATGGCGTTGTCGGTGTCACCTTCGCCGAAGTCCAGCAAGATCTGCTTGGAATCCGAGCCGCAGATACCGGTCAGCCGGGGACGGGTGATCACCCAATCGTCATGCAGCAGTAGAGGATCCGCCACTTGCTGCAGCGCAACCGGGCTGTGAGTAAGTACGTCGTCGGGCCCCTCGAACGTCTCCGGCGGTACCCCGAACACCAGCGCCTTCATCGCGTTGCCATGGCGGCCGCGCCGGCGATGTAGGCGTCCAGGTCGGCGTTTTTCGCGTCGACTATGCCTTTTAGGGCCATCATTACCGGCAGATAGTGCTCGAACCGGTCGCTGCCCAGCGCCGCGACAATCCCGTCGGCCACCTCGGCGGCCGGCACCTTGGGTCCCTGGTAGAGGGGTTCCTCGCTACCCGGCTGATCCCAGATCTCGGTGTCGACCGGCCCCGGCTCGATCAGCTTCACGCAGACACCGCTGCCATGCAGGTCGACGGCCAGCGCTTCGCTCCAGCCGCAGAGCGCGAACTTGCTGGCGCAGTAGGCGGCCTCGTGGATGATGCCCAGCCGGCCACCCACGCTGGACACGTTGACGATGACGCCGTGCCCGCGTTCCAGCATCCGCGGCAAGACGGCCAGCGTCAGCCGCATCGCCGCGAGGAAGTTGACGTGCATGACGGTCTCGACCTCGGCCGGATCCAGCGCGTCGGCGGCCCGGCGTTTCGGCATTGCGGCGTTGTTGACGAGCACGTCGATACCGCCGAGGTCGTCCCATGCCCGTGACCCCAACTGACCCACCGTCGCGGTTTGGGCCAGGTCAGCTACCCACATCGTCGAGTCCGCCGAGGTTCTGCGGCAGTCCGCCAAGACCTCGGCAAGACGCTCCGAGCGGCGGGCAATCAGTCCCACCACCGCGCCCTGGCCCGCCAGCCGCCGGGCCAGGGCGGCACCTATCCCCGACGACGCGCCGGTGATCACCACCCGCTTTCCTGCTGCCGAGTACGCCATGGCCAAAGCGTGGCGCTAATGGCCAGTTATGACACGGGTTTCGCCAATATGCCTGCATAACTGGCCATTCGGCGGCGTGGTAGGCTCGTTATATTGGCTAAGTAACAACCCGGCTTCTTGCAGAGGGGCAGCGATGGCACGCACCGATGACGACACCTGGGACCTGGCATCGAGCGTCGGCGCGACCGCCACGATGGTCGCGGCGGCTCGCGCGATGGCGAGCAAGACCGAACACCCACTGATCAACGACCCGTTCGCCGAGCCACTGGTTCGGGCCGTGGGCCTGGACTTGTTCACCCGACTGGCCACCGGCGAGTTGACCCCGGCCGACCTCGAGGACGACAGCGACGGTGCTACCGGGGGCGTGCAGCGGATGACCGACAACATGGCGGTCCGCACCAAATTCTTCGACGAGTTTTTCATCGACGCGACCCAACGCGGCATCAGGCAGGCGGTGATCCTGGCGTCCGGACTGGATGCTCGCGCCTACCGACTCCCCTGGCCCAACGGCACCACGGTGTACGAAATCGACCAGCCGCAAGTCATCGAATTCAAATCCCGCACCCTCGCCGAGCTGGGCGCCCAACCCACCGCCTTCCGGCGCGCAGTTGCCATCGATCTACGCGACGACTGGCCGGTTGCGCTGCGCGCAGCAGGTTTCGAAACTGATCAGCCCAGCGCGTGGAGCGCCGAAGGCCTGCTGGGCTACCTGCCGCCCGAAGCACAAGACCGTCTGCTGGACACCATCACCGCGCTCAGCGCGCCGGGCAGCCGGATCGCAACCGAAAGCGGGCCCACCCGTGAACCCGGACACGAAAAGCGGATCAAAGAACGCATGCGGACCGTGTCCGAGCGCTGGCGTAAGCACGGACTCGATCTCGACATGACCGAGCTCGTCTACTTCGGCGACCGCAACGAGGCGGCGGTCTACCTGTTCGACCACGGGTGGCAGATGGCCGGCACCAGCATCCGGGAACTGTTCGCGGCCAATGGTTTACCGCCCATCGAGCGGGACGACTTGCCGTTTGCCGACCGTCTCTACGTCAGCGGCACACTGACCGACAAGAAGTAGGAGGCACCAGCATGACGCACGCCCGCTCCGGAAGATTCGAAGGCGACAGCTGGGACCCGGCATCCAGCGTGGGAGCGACGGCGACAATGGTTGCCGCCTCGCGCGCAATTGCCTCGCAGGGGCCCGACCCGCTGCTCGAAGATCCGCTGGCCGATCCGCTGGTCCGTGCGGTGGGCTTGCCTCCGTTCGTTCGCCTTATCGACGGAGAGGTCAGCCTGGATGACGACCCGGCTCTGAACCGCAGAACGCGGATTGAGCAAATGGCTGTGCGGACAAGGTTTTTCGATAACTTCTTCATCACCGCCACCGAGTCCGGCATTCGGCAGGCGGTGATCCTGGCTTCTGGCCTGGACACCAGGGCCTACCGCCTACCGTGGCCGGCGGCGACGGTGGTCTACGAGATCGACCAACCGCTGGTAATCGACTTCAAGACCAACACCTTGGCAGATCTCGGCGCCAACCCGACCGCCGAGCGCCGCACGGTCAGCATCGATCTCCGTGAAGATTGGCCAACGGCATTGCGGCAACAGGGTTTCGACGTGAACCAGCCGGCTGCGTGGAGCGCCGAAGGGTTATTGCCCTACTTGCCCCCGGAGGCCCAGGACCGATTGTTCGATAACATCACTGCGCTCAGCGCGCCGGGAAGTCAACTCGCCACCGAGCACATCTCCAACCCAGACGCCTTCTCCGCGGAAAGCGTGCAGCGCATCAGCGAGCGATGGCAGCGCGCCGGTTTCGACCTCAACGCGGCCGACCTGTTCTATCAAGGCGAGCGCAGTGTCGTGATCGACTACCTCACCGGCCACGGCTGGCAGGTGGTCGCCCATCCGGCCCCGGAGCTCTACCAGCGCAACGGATTTACCTTCCCGGAAGACGAGTCGATGGCGTGGTTCCGGAACATGAGCTACGTCGCTGCCACCCTAGGATAGGGTTGCCGTGACGCGCACGGATGACGACAGCTGGGATTTGGCCTCCAGTGTGGGCGCGACCGCGACGATGATCGCCGCCGGCCGCGCGATGGCGAGCAAGACCGAGCATCCACTGATCAACGATCCGTTCGCCGATCCGCTGGTCCGCGCTGTCGGGTTGGACTTTTTCGTGAAGATGATCGACGGTTCGGTCGACTTCTCGACGACCGAAAATGCATCGTCGGCACGCAGGGAAGCAATCATCAACGGAGTCGCGGTGCGCACCAAGTACTTTGACGATTGCATGCTGGCGGCTATGGACGCGGGTGTGCGTCAAGTGGTCATCCTGGCCTCCGGCCTGGACTCCAGGGCCTACCGGTTGAACTGGCCGACCGAAACTGTGGTCTACGAGATCGATCAACCGCAGGTGATCGAGTTCAAGACGACCACGCTGGCAGATCTGGGCGCCCAGCCAACCGCCACGCGACGCACCATCCCCATCGACCTGCGCTCGGACTGGCCGGCGGCACTGCAGGCCGCCGGCCTGGACGCGGCAGCACCGACGGCGTGGCTGGCCGAAGGTCTGCTGATCTACCTGCCGTCCGAAGCCCAGGACCGGTTGTTCGACAACATCACCGCTATCAGCGTGCCGGGCAGCACGATCGCCACCGAATACGTGCCAGGCCTCAAGGATTTGGACGCCAACCGTGTTCGCGAGATATCCGCGCTGTTTCGCGAGCAAGGTGTCGACATCGATATGCCGTCACTGGTTTACGCTGGCGAGCGCAGTCATGTCATCGACTACCTGCGCGCCAAGGCATGGGACATCGTTGACACCCCTCGTGCCGAGTTGTTCAACCGCAACGGATTTGAACTTCCCGCCCCCGAGGATGACGAACCGCTCGGCGAGATCATCTACGTCAGCGGCACACTCGCCGGTTAGAAACGGGACTCTCCCAGCCACAGTACGCTGGCACCGCTCAACGTCCGCTCGGCCTGTTCGATGATTCCGGCCACCGACTGGCCGATCAACGCGCCCAATGCATCCGGGAACGATGCGGCCGTCGGCTGTGAAGACGGGCGTGGCCGCAGGAAGTCCCACAGCGACGAGCCCGGATAGCCGACAATGCGGACTTTGGCGTCTTCGTCCAAGCCCGCCAACACCTTCGCACGACGCACCGCAGTTCGCACGCCGCCGAGTTCGTCGACCAAGCCGTGCTCGAAGGCGTCGGCACCGGTCCAGACGCGTCCCCGGGCAACCGCCTCTACCGCCTCAGTACTCAGGTTGCGGCCCTCGGCGACCCGCTGCACGAAGTCGGTGTAGAACAGGTCCGCTTCGGCCTCGACCTGGGCGTGCTGCTCGGGGGTGAACGGTGCGTTGATCGACCAGGCGTCGGCGTTGGCGTTGGTGCGCACCGCATCCGACCCGACGCCCAGTCGGCCCTTCAGGTCCCGGGCGACCAGCTTCCCGGTCACCACGCCGATCGAACCGGTAATCGTGCCGGGGTTGGCCACTATCGCGTCGGCGCCCATCGAAACGTAGTAGCCGCCGGAGGCGGCGACCGCGCCCATCGAAGCCACCACCGGCTTACCGCGGTCGCGTGCCTTCTTCACCTCCCGCCAGATGGTTTCCGACGCGGTGACCGAACCGCCCGGGGAGTCGACGCGCAGCACGATCGCGGAGACCGAGTCGTCGGCGGCTGCCTCCCGCAGCCCCGCCGCGATGGTATCGCCGCCGGCACTGGAGTTGCCGAACGGCAATACTCCTCGCCCGCCACGGCCGCTGACGATGGGACCGGCAACGGTGACGACGGCGATTGTTGACCTGGGTTTGCGGCCCGGCACCGATGGCAGCACTGATCCGCTCGGCCCGGTCGCGCGGGCATAGCGGCTCAGGTATAGCCGCGGCGGCGCGTTGTCGCCGTCGGCGTCGCCGGTTTCAGGCGAAATCTTCTCGGCGCCAACAAGTTCTGCGATCCGCGCATATGCCTCGTCGCGGAAGCCGATGTGATCGATGAGCCCCGCGGTCACGGCGTCTTCGCGCAGCAGCGGCGCGCGGTCGGCCAGCGCATCGAGGGAGTCGTGGCCGATCTTGCGCGAGTCAGCGACCGCCTGCCATACCTGGGCGCGCAAGCTCTCCAGCCGGCGGGTGTCGGCTTCTCGGTGGGCGTCGGTGTAACGGTCTTCGGTGAAAAGGTTTGCCGCCGACTTGTATTCACCGCGCGCGATGAACTGCGCTTCGATGCCGGCCTTCTCCAGCGCGTCGCGCAAGAACAGGGCATTGGTGGCGAAACCGATCAACCCGACGGTTCCCGACGGCTGCATCCACACTTCGCCGAACGCCGACGCCAGGTAGTAGGACAGCGTTCCCGGATACGTTTCGGCCCACGCCAGCGACGGCTTGAGCGCGGTGAATGCGGCGACGGCTTCCCGTAGCTCCTGGACCGGCCCCGCCGCGGCCGCGGGAAGCTGCACACGCGCGATCAGGCCGGCAACCCGCGGATCGTCGGCGGCCCGGTGCAGCGCGGACACGGCTTCGCGCAGCAGCAATGGCCGGCCGCCGCCGCTGACGATCGCCAGCGGGTCCAAGCCGCCGGCTTCCGGCGGCGTGGCGCGCAGGTCGAGTTCGAGCACGCAGCCCTTGGGCACGCCGTGGTGGCGGGCGGTGTCGACGCGGCGAGCCAAGGCGCGTACCTCGTCGACACCCGGCGGGTCGGGCAGGAAGGCAAACATATGTTGAGCCTACCGATGAGCGGCGGCGCCCCGCGGCGACGGCGTGCGGACCGTACGGTGGTGGGGTGCGATTCTCCATCTCCATCCACCAACTTGACCCGGCCGGTGCTGGAGGGCTAGCCGCGGCCGGCCTGCGCGACTACCTGACTCGGGCCGAGGAGCTCGGTTTCGAGGGCGGTTGGGCGCTCGAACAGACCGTCGGGGAAGCGCCGCTGTTGGCGCCGCTGGAGCTGCTGGCGTACGCAGCGGCCTGCACCGAGCGGCTGCGGCTGGGCGTGGCCGTGCTGGTCTCGTCGCTGCATGACCCGCTCCAGCTGGCCTCCTCGGTGACCGCGGTGGATCGGCTCAGCCACGGCAGGCTGGACGTCGGTGTGGCACCTGGCGGCGGCTTCCGCCAGTTCGCCGCGTTCGGGGTGGACAAAGCTACCTACATCAGCAGCTTCACCGAGGGTCTGGAGTTGATGAAGGCGGCGTGGTCTGACGAGCCGCGGGTGACGTTTCAGGGCCGATTCCGACAGGTTGACGACCTGCCGATCCAGCCGAAACCCGTGCAGCGGCCGCATCCGCCGATCTGGTTCGGCGGTCAGGCCCCCAAGGCGCTCGCCCGCGCGGTGCGCCACGGCGACGCGTTCCTGGGTGCGGGTTCGTCGAGCACCGCCAAGTTCGGCGAGGCCGTGAAAACGGTGCGTCAGGAGCTGGTCGAACAGGGCAGAGATCTCGCGCACTACCGGATCGGCAAGCGCGTTTATCTGATGATCGATGACGACCCGGCCAGGGCGCACGAACGCGTTCTGACCGGGTTACACCGCATCTACGGCGCGATGCCCGGCATCGAGGCGGTGCCAGTGTCCGGCACGTCCGACGACGTCGCAGCCGGATTGCGCGAAGTCATCGACGCCGGCGCCGAAATGATCCTGCTCAACCCGGTCGGCCGCGACCTCGCAGAGGATCGCGAGCAGATGGAACGCCTTGCCGCAGAAGTGATTCCGCAGCTCCGGTAAACGCCGAGCTGAGCCACCACATGCACCACAGGAGTATCCGCACAGGGCGGATGCAATATTTGCCCGCCTAATGGGATTCGACCAGGGCGTCAGGCACGGCAGTCGGCGAATTCGCTCGAAGGCGGGCAAATCATCGTGCCTGCCGCGCGGAGACTTATGTGGCAGATGTGACTGCCCAGCGTGCCCGGCGCCGCCGCACGCTTAACGTCGGCAATCGCACGCCGCGTAGCGGCGGTCGCGATATAACCAATCAATGGTTCTCAAAGTCACCGTGTCGCCGGACCTGCTCGGCGGAGACGTCGACGAGGGTTATGGCAAGGTCGCCGATGCATTTCGCGCCAACTTCGCGTCCGGCCACGAGGTCGGCGCCGCGATCGCTGTCTATCGCAACGGCGTCAAAGTGGTCGACCTGTGGGGCGGCTACCGCAACGGCATCACCAAGGCGCCGTGGCAGCGCGACACCATGGTCAACATGTTCTCAACGACCAAAGGTATTGCCGCCCTTGCGGTTGCGTCGGCTGTGTCGCGCGGATTGTTCGGCTACGACGACAAGGTAGTCGACCACTGGCCAGAGTTCGCACAGGCTGGCAAGGCCGATGTGACCATCCGGCAACTGCTGGGCCATCAGGCCGGACTGTGCGTGCTGAAACCAGCGCCGACCGTGCGGGATGTCGCCGACCCGGCGAGTCTTTCGGCGATGCTCGCGGCTCAGAAGCCGGCGTGGACACCGGGCACCCGGCACGGGTACCAAGCGGTCACGCTCGGTTGGTACGAATCCGAGCTCATCCGCCGGACCGACCCGGCCGGCCGTACACTGGGCCGCTTCTTCACCGACGAGATTGCCGGGCCGATGGGGCTCGACCTGCATATCGGACTGCCGGATTCGGTGCGGCGCGACCGGCTAGCGCACCTGCACCACTGGTCACGCGCAGAATCCCTACTGCACCTCAACGCCCTACCGGCCACCCTCGTCGCCACGTCGCTCAACCCGGTCGGACTGCTCGCCCGTGCTGGTCGCCTTCCGAGCGACGTGAACCCCTGGGCCGGCGACTACAACCGCGACGAGGTGCGCGCCATCGAGATCCCGTCGGCCAACGGGATCGGGACAGCCGGCGCCGTCGCGCAGCTCTACGGTGCCGCCGCGATCGGAGATGCTGCGTTGGGCCTGACGCCAACCGTGCTCGACGAGCTCATGGCCGTGCCCACCTCGCCGAGCCGCGGGCTGCGGGACCGGGTGCTGCACGTCGACGTCGTCTATTCGCTGGGATTGTCAAAGCCGGTGCCACTGTGTCTGTTCGGGTCGTCCGACAAAGCTTTCGGCACACCAGGTTTCGGCGGCTCGTTTGGCTTCGCCGACCCCGACACCGGAACCGGGTTCGCCTACGTGATGAACCGGCTGGGTTTTCACCTGTGCAGCGATCCCCGAGAACTCGCGGTGCGCCAAGCACTGTTCCGCGATGTGCTGGGTGCGCGCCCGCAAGCCTAGAGCTCGGTAGCCGAGCCGCCTGCGGCGGTGATCTTCTCGCGTGCGCTGCCGCTGAAATTGTGAGCGGTGACGTCCACCTTGGCGGTCAGCTTGCCGTCGCCGAGGACCTTGACGAGCGAGTTCTTGCGCACCGCGCCCTTGGCCACCAGCTCGTCGACACCGACAGAGCCGCCCTTGGGGAACAACCGATTGATGTCCCCGACGTTGACGATCTCGTATTCGGTGCGGAACCGGTTGCGGAAGCCCTTGAGCTTGGGCAGCCGCATGTGAATCGGCATCTGCCCACCCTCGAAGGTCACTGGCACGTTCTTGCGTGCCTTGGTGCCCTTGGTGCCGCGGCCGGCGGTCTTACCCTTGGAGCCCTCACCGCGACCGACGCGGGTGCGCTTGGTTTTCGAACCGGGCGCAGGCGCCAGGTCGTGCAGTTTGATCGTCATTTGGTGTTACCTCCAGTCGCCGAGTCGGCCGGCTCCACCTCAACGAGGTGGCGCACGGCCGCAATCAGCCCGCGGGTCTGCGCGTTGTCCTCGCGGATGACCGAATGGCGAATCCGTCGAAGTCCCAAGGTGCGCAAACTCTCTCGCTGCTTCCAGCGGGCGCCGATCGTGCTGCGCACCTGGGTGATCTTCAGCTGAGTCTGTGATGCTGCTTTTGCTCCGCCTTTTTCTAAGGCCATGGTTATGCCGTTCCTTCACGTGCGGTGTTGGCGCTGGCGGCCAGCCGTTCGCTTTCCCGCCGGGCACGCAGCATGCCGGCCGGGGCGACATCCTCGATCGGCAGTCCACGGCGGGCGGCCACCTCCTCGGGCCGCTGCAGAAGCTTGAGCGCAGCCACCGTGGCGTGCACCACATTGATAGCGTTGTCGCTGCCCAACGACTTGGCCAGAATGTCGCGCACGCCAGCGCACTCCAGCACCGCTCGGACAGCACCGCCGGCAATCACGCCGGTACCGGGGCTGGCCGGACGCAACAGGACAACGCCCGCGGCGGCCTCACCCTGCACCGGATGGGTGATGGTGCCGCCGAGCAGCGGCACCCGAAAGAAGCTCTTACGCGCCTCCTCGACACCTTTGGCGATCGCGGCCGGGACTTCCTTGGCCTTGCCGTAGCCGACGCCGACCATCCCGTTGCCATCACCGACGATGACCAAAGCGGTGAAGCTGAATCGCCGACCACCCTTGACCACCTTCGAAACACGGTTGATGGTGACGACCCGTTCCAGGTAGTTGCTCTTGTCGCCGTCGCGGTCGCGACCACCGCGGCCGCCACCATCCCGACGGCCTCGGCTCTCGCGTGTGTCACGGCCTTCGCCGCGTGTGTCACGGCCCTCGCCCCGAGTATCACCGCTGCGCGCAGCGGTCCCGGTCGCCTGGCCGGCTGTTCGAGCCGGTTGCTCCGCCATTATGCGGTCCTTCCAATCTCGTTTGAGAAGTCGTTTGAGAAGTCGAAATCAATGCTTGCCATCAGAACTTCAACCCACTCTCGCGCGCGGCGTCGGCCAGTGCCGCGATCCGCCCACCGTAGGTGTAGCCCCCTCGGTCGAACACCACCGTTTCGATACCGGCGGCCTTGGCCCGCTCAGCGATCAGCTGGCCGACCCGCACACTGTGTGCCTTCTTGTCACCGTCCACGCCTCGCACGTCGGCCTCGATCGACGAGGCGGCCGCCAGCGTGGTGCCATTGAGATCGTTGACCAGCTGTACGTGGATGTGCCGCGACGACCGGTGCACGACCAGCCGCGGACGCTCCGGCGTGCCCGAGATCTTCTTGCGCAGCCGCGCGTGCCGTCGCAGCCGGCCCTTCCGCCGCGCGGCGGATACGCTCTGGCCCACCGGCCCTGGCGCGGCGGTATCAGTTTTTGATTGCGCCATGACTACTTACCTGTCTTTCCGACCTTGCGGCGGATCTGTTCGCCCTCGTAGCGCACGCCCTTGCCCTTGTACGGGTCTGAGCGGCGCAGGCGACGGATGTTCGCCGCGATCTGGCCGACCTTCTGCTTATCAATCCCGGAGATCGAGAACTTTGTCGGTGACTCGACCGCGAAGGTGACGCCTTCCGGCGCTTCAATGAGCACGGGATGGCTGTAACCCAGCGCGAACTCGAGGGTGGAACCCCTCAGCTGCACGCGATAGCCGACGCCGAAGATCTCCATCTTGATGGTGTAACCCTGTGTCACCCCGGTCACCAGGTTGGAGACCAGGGTGCGCGACAACCCGTGCAACGAGCGGTTGTGCCGCTCGTCATCGGGACGGGTGACCACGATGGCGCCGTCCTCATTGCGTGCCACGGTGATCGGTTCGGCGACCTTCAGGTCCAAGGTGCCCTTGGGCCCCTTCACCGAGACGTTCTGGCCGTCGATCGCCACATCGACCCCGGTGGGGATCGGAATCGGCTGCTTACCAATGCGCGACATGGTTACCCCCTCACCACACGTACGCGAGGACTTCGCCGCCCACGCCCTGTCTGGCTGCCTGACGGTCGGTGAGCAGGCCCGAAGAGGTCGAGATGATCGCTACCCCAAGGCCGCCGAGCACCCGCGGCAGGTTGGTGGACTTGGCGTACACCCGCAACCCCGGCTTGGACACCCGCCGCAGACCGGCGATGCTGCGCTCCCGGCTGGGCCCGTACTTGAGCTGAACGACCAACGCCTTGCCGACGCGTGCGTCTTCGGTGCGGTAGTCGGTGATGTAACCCTCCCGCTTGAGGATCTCGGCGATGTTCGCCTTGATCTTCGAATGCGGCAGCGTCACCTCGTCGTGAAACGCCGAATTGGCGTTGCGCAGACGTGTCAAAAAGTCTGCGATCGGATCCGTCATCGTCATGACAGCGGTGTTGCCTTCCTCGCAGTGGTTCCCGATCCGGGCCTGCTGCGCACCTGTTTTCGGTTTGGTCTCGTCGGGTCGTAGCCGGTGTTACCAGCTGCTCTTCTGCACGCCGGGCAGCTCGCCGGCGTGCGCCATCTCTCGCAGGCAAATCCTGCACAGCCCGAACTTGCGGAGCACCGCGCGCGGGCGGCCGC
>NZ_JBKQTQ010000231.1:0-31951 GCF_052143115.1 Mycobacterium sp. | reverse complement strand
GGCCGCAACTTCGAGTACTACTCCGAGGACCCGCATCTCAGCGGTGTGCTCGGCGCGGCGTGGGTTCGGGGATTGCAGAGCCACGGCGTCGGCGCATCGGTCAAACACTTCGCGGCCAACAACGCCGAGCACGACCGGATGCGCTCGGACTCTCAGGTCGACACTCGGGCCCTGCGGGAGATCTACCTCAAGAGTTTCGAACGAGTGGTCACCGAGTCTTGGCCGTGGACGGTCATGTGCTCCTACAACAAGATAAACGGTGTCTACGCATTCGAGAACCAATGGCTGCTCAGCGAGATCCTGCGCGGCCAATGGGGATTCAACGGCGCCGTCGTCAGCGACTGGGGTGCGGTCGGTGACCGGGTGTCGGCGATGGCCGCAGGGCTAGACCTCGCGATGCCCGGCGGCGACCCCGCCCTAGATAACGCGGTCGTCGCTGCGGTCGAGGCGGGGAAACTGGACGAAGCCACGGTCGACGCCGCAGCCCGAAATGTCCTCACCATGTTGCAGCGCATCGCAGACGGTGCACCAAGGGCTTGGCCCGTCGACCTAGACGCCCACCATGCCCTGGCTCGAGAGGTCGCGGGGCGCTGCATCGCACTGCTGAAGAATCAAGACGGCCTCCTTCCGCTTGACCCCGGCCGTGCCTTGGCGGTTATCGGGTCGTTCGCCGAGCAGCCCCGCTATCAGGGCGGCGGGAGTTCCCGTGTAAACGCTGCCCGGCTTGACATCCCGCTGGAGCAGATCCGAAAGCACGCCCGCGGCGACGTCTTCTACGCACCTGGCTTCGATGTGGACGGCGACGCTAATCGCCTCCGAGACGACGCTGCCGCGATCGCTGCCGACGCCGACGTGGCGGTCGTGTTCCTAGGCCTCACCGACCGCGAGGAATCCGAAGGGTTCGACCGAGACAACATCGACCTACCTGAACAGCAGCTGCACGTGTTGCGGGCGGTGGTGGCGGTGCAGCCGCGCACCGTCGTGGTGCTCTCTCACGGAGGTGCAGTCAGACTCGCCGAAGTGGACCGGCTGGCGCAAGCCATCCTCGACGGCGGTCTGCTTGGCCAAGCCGGCGGTGGAGCTATCGCCGACGTGTTGTTCGGCACCGTCAATCCTTCTGGCCGCCTTGCTGAGACGGTGCCGGTTCGCCTTGAAGACGCGCCCTCGTTTCTGAACTTCCCAGGGGAGAACTCCCAAGTCCTCTATGGCGAGAGCATCTACGTCGGTTACCGCTGGTACGACGCGCGCAAGATCGACGTGACCTACCCCTTCGGTCACGGCCTGTCTTACACCGCGTTCTCCTACGGTGCGGTTCACGTCGAATCCGACGACGATAACCTCCTCGTCATGCTTCCCGTCACTAACACCGGTGATCGTGACGGTCGTGAGATCATCCAGGTGTATATGTCGAAGCCGAGCTCAAGCGTGCGGCGAGTGCCTAAGGACTTGAAAGGATTTCAAGTAATCGACCTCACCGCCGGAGCAACGGCGGACGTGACAATTCGCATCACCCGCAACGACTTCGCCTACTGGGAGGAGCGCATCGACGGCTGGATCGTCGAGGGCGGCGCATACACGATCCACGTCGGCAGTTCCAGCAAGGACATCCGCTGCGCTACGGTCGTCGAGGTCAACGGTGACAAGCTGAACCTCCCGCTGACCGAGGATTCCACGATCGGGGAAGTTATGGCGCATCCGACGGCCGGACCGCTCTTCGCTTCCCTCGCCGCGCAGACCATGGCCTCGATGGCCGACACTTTGGACCCCGCACTCGGCGTGGACATCGCGCAGGTGGCGGCGTCGATCCCGCTGGGCCGCATCGCTGCATTCGGTGGTGGGTTCAGCCGCGAGACGCTAGACCGATTCCTGGAGCAAGTCCGCGACTAATCACCGACGAGATGCCTTGTCAATGCGACGTATCCCCGAAAATCGGAAAACCGTAAGGCCTAACCCGATCCACCCCGTCCGTGCGCGCGGATGTCAAAGCTTCTGCGACAAGACAGTTGCGAAGGTCCCGCGAGAGCACCGACATCCGCTCGACCGACCGGCTGGCCTTGGATGTGCACGCCACCGCCCAATACGACAGGGTCTTCAAAGAAGGCGGGCACGACAACGTCACCACGGTCTACATGGGCGAGGGCGCGCCGGATAAGTACCAAACGGTCGGCCGCATCGACTCGACAGACTGGCGGACCGGGCAACCCCGTACCGACGTGCCCGTCATCGTCTGCATGCATATCCAGGTGGTCTACAGCGGGGCGGGGTCAACATCACCTCACCGAGCACCTGCGCGCAGGCCACCTTTTCCTGATCAGGTGCCGAGTGTGCGACTCACTCCGGGGACGGTAAGGACAACACGGCCATTGCGGGGTCCATTGTCGACATGGTCGTGCGCTACGGCTATGTCGGCGAGCGGGTGAGCGGGTGCGACAGGAATTCTCAACGCGCCGACTCGGGCGGCCGCGGTCAGATCCTTCCCCGCCTGCTGTTTGGCGTCGGTGGAGAAATCATCGCTGCCGAGCAGCCGCAGTGTGACGTTGGCGAACAGCAACGGCCAAAACGGTATTTCGGGTCGGTCGGCGCGGCTCGCGTAGGTGGCGATGACCGCTTCATTGGCCACCACTGCCGCGTCCAGGTCAGCGTTCTCGGAGAAACCCACATCCACGATACGGTCCACCCCGTCGGGGGCATGCTCGCGGATGGCAGCTGCCGGGTCGGTGTCGTCGAGCGCGATTGGATGCGAAACCACAGAGGTGTCAACGTTTTCGAGGTCGCCGCTGCGAACCACCGTGCCGATCACGGTGGCTCCGGCCCAGTGCGCCAGCTGGGTGGCCAGCGAGCTCACCGAGCCCAGCACCCCATGCACCAGGATCGTCTTGCCCGCGACCGCCCCGTCGCTGAAAACGGCCCGATGTGCAGTGATGCCCGGAATGCCAAGACAAGCGCCGACCTCGTCGGAGACTTCATCAAAAAGCGGAACCGCATGTCGCTGCGGTACACAGGTCAACTGCGCCGCGGTGCCGAACGGCCGGTAGGACTGGGCGCCATAGGTCCATACCCGTTGCCCGATCCGGTTGATGTCCACGCCCTCGCCGACGGCATCGATCACACCAGCACCATCACTGTGCGGGATGATCCGCGGGTAGCTCATCGGCGTGCCCTGCCAGCCGGCGCGCTTCTTTGTGTCCCCTGGATTGATACCGGAGAGCCTGACTCGAACCCTCACTTCACCCGGTCCCGGTTCGGGGGCGGGCATCTCTCCGACCTGTAGCACCTCAGCGGCAGGGCCCTGCCGGTCATACCACGCTGCCAGCACCTCAGCCCCTCCACGAGCCGGTTTACCACCGTCGTCCTCGATATATATTCCACGGAATCATAATCCCGCTTTGGCGGCCTGCCCAGACTGACGACACAGCGTGCAGACCGCTGTCAGGCACTCCGTTGCCCCTCGTCGACGCTCGCGTTCGCAGCGCGCAGCTTGATAATGGTTGAGTACAACTGCTGCAACGATCGCGCCGAGACGGCCGAGCGAATGCGGGTCTCCAGTTCGTCCTCAAAAGCCTTGACGGCATTGGTTAGAACTCGCCGCCCCGCTGCGGTGAGCTCAATGACGGACGACCGGCGGTCGTGGGGATTGGCGCGGCGAACGCAGTAGCCCGCGGCTTCGATGCGGCCGACAAGTTTGCTGGTCCCACCGATTGTTATCGACAGTTCCTCGGCGATGTCGTTCACCCGGCAGGATGGACGCCGGGCGATGACCTGCATTGGCTCCAGCCTGCTCAGTGGCAGGTCGAACTCCCCGCGCAGCCGAGCATCAACGGCGTTCCATAGCTCGGTTTCATAACGCACCAACTGATGGAAAAGATCAAGCAAATCGGTCATGACCATCCCAGGTGACTGCGGCGTGGCTTCAACTCAAAGATCATTCCACGTTAACAACTTGCATACCGCCCAGTGCGCGCGGTCGTCAAAGCTTCTGCGACAACACCTTTACGAAAGTGTGGGTATCGCCCGGCCAGCGCGCCGACACGTAGCTGCCGTCGTCGACGACGAATGCCGGCCGCGAATCGGTCGCAGTGTCGCGCACCACTCCAGAGGTCTTGAGCCGCCAGTGCGGCGACCCCCGTTCGACATCACAAAAGTCCACCGGGTTTTTCAGTGCACGGGTGACTTCCGACTGCACAGACATGTAGCCGGTGGCCTGCCCAGGCTCCTCGGTGTAGGTGCGGTAGTAGTTGCGGTCCCAGAAGCGGGTGATCCGGCTGAGACGCCAGGCGGTGCGTTCCAGCGCCCAGGTCAACGCCGTGGTCCGGCGGCCGTAGAGCACCGAATGACCGGTGGTGGGATCAACGCTACGGGCGGCGAGCAGCACACCGTGACAGATCGCGGCCACGGTCACCCCGCGGGCGAAGGCGTCGACGACCAGGCGGTGCAGCGTGTCGCTGTCGAGGTAGGAGCGCATTCCGCGGGCACGATGGCCGCCGGGCAGCAGCAACGCGTCAATGCCGTCCAGGGTAGTTGCACTCCAGCTGGACGGATGCGCATACTCCGCCGACTGCAGCATGTCCTGATATGCGCGGCGAGCGTCCTTGTTGGCCCGCAGCAACCGCCCCACGATTGTTACGGCGCCCAACACCGGTAGCGCAGACCAGAAGTCCAAGCCTCGGCCGGTGACCATGATGTCGTCGGCCACCCCGGGTGTGCCGCTTTCGGTGGCGAAGACGACCCGGTGGCCGTTTGCCTTTAAGACGTGCCAACTGACCGCGACCTCGGTCGGGTCGAAGTCACGGTCCGGAATCGGGATCAGCACAGTACCCATCGGTGATCTCCGAGTCTACGACCTACGGGATCGCAGCAAACGCGGCCGCCGCGATCGTTCCGATGGCCGTATTCGACTGCACTGGATATTCTCGACCATCCGACATTGAAGTCGCCCAACTGACCCAGTCGGGAGCAAGTCGGTGCTTCCGCCGACGACGAATAGGGATGACTCATGAGCATGGCATACCTGGCGCAACCGGAGCAGCAGCAGCAACTGGAATGGCTCGACGGCGGCACACTGGCAATCTTGCTCGACGGCAAGGCCACCGATGGCCAGTTGATGATCGGACGCTTCGATGTCAACGAAGGCGAAGCACCCCCGTACCACAAACACACGCGTGAGGATGAGGTTTTCATGCTGATCAAAGGGACCGCGTTGGTCTGGTACGACGACCAGGAGCTGGAGCTATCGGAAGGCGGGATCGTCTTCTTGCCCAAGAATATTCCGCACGCATACCGCATCACATCCAAGAAAGCGGATCTGCTCATGATCAACACCCCCGCCGGAATCGAAGGTATGTTCCGCTACGCCGGTCGTGACAGAGCAACGCCGCGCCCGGAGGGTTTCGAAATCTCGCCCGCACGTATGACCGAGGGAGCAGCCAAGTTCGGACAGGTCATTCTTGGCCCTCCGCGCTGACCACGCCCGCACACGGCGAGCTGATGAGCGGCTAGCGCGGCAGGCCGAGTAGCCGCTCGGCGGCCAGGGTGAGCAGAATCTGCTCGGTGCCGCCGGCGATGGTCAGGCAGCGGGTGTTGAGGAAATCGTGCACGATCTTGTCCTCGACGGCACCCGCCCCTTCGGTCAGATCCATCCGGTATTCGGCCAGGGCCTGCCGATAACGCACCCCGATGAGTTTCCGCACACTGGATTCCGACCCGGGATCTTGGCCGCCCACCGCGAGCTGGGCGATGCGCTGGTCGAGCAGCGAGCCGACTTGCGCGGTGATGATCAATCGCGCCAACCGATCCTGTTGCGCGACATCGAGATTGATCTCTGCCGCCGCCGCGAGCAGCTGTTCCATCGGGTTGCCCAGCGCAGTGCCTTGGGCCATCGCGACCCGCTCGTTGGCCAGTGTGGTGCGGGCCAGTCGCCAGCCGTCGTTCACCGTGCCGACCACCATCTCGTCGGGGACGAACACGCCGTCCAGAAAGACCTCGTTAAACAGCGCGTCACCGGTGATTTCGCGCAGCGGCCGGATCAAGATGCCGGACGAGCTCATGTCGATCAGAAAGTAGGTGATCCCTTTGTGTTTCGGGGCGTCGGGATCGGTGCGGGCAAGGCAGACACCCCACCGCGCCTTGTGCGCCGAGGACGTCCACACCTTCTGGCCGGTCAGCTCCCAGCCCCCGTCGACGCGCACCGCTTTGGTCCGCAGCGACGCTAGATCCGAGCCGGCTCCCGGCTCGGAAAACAGTTGGCACCAGAAGATTTCGCCGCGCAGGGTAGCTGGCACGAATCGTTCCACCTGCTCGGGCGTGCCGTGTTCGAGAATGGTCGGTGCCGCCCACCACCCGACCACCAGGTCGGGCCGCGGCACACCCGCCGACGACATTTCCTGATCGATCAGCAGCTGCTCGGCCGGTCCGGCACCGCGGCCGTATGGCGCCTGCCAGTGCGGCGCCAAAAGCCCCGCCTCGGCCAGCGCCGCCTGGCGCTTTTCCTCGGGCAGCGCGGCGACCTCGGCGACCGCTTCAGCGATCTGGGGGCGTAGGTCGGCGACCCCGCTCAGGTCGATGCTCAGCCGACGGCGGACACCGGCCTGGGTCAGCTCAGCGGTCCGGCGCAGCCAGCGCGCCGGCCCACCGAGGAACTGCCCGATCCCGTAGGCCCGACGCAGGTAGAGGTGTGCGTCGTGCTCCCAGGTGATGCCGATGCCGCCGAGCACCTGGATGCAGTCCTTGACGTTGGCCTTCACGGCCTCGATAGCGATGCCCGCGGCGATAGACGCGGCAATGGACAACTGGCGGTCATCGGCATCGCCCGCCGCGCGGGCAGCATCGGCGGCGGCTACCGCCACCTGCTCGGCGCGACACAGCATCTCGGCGCACAGGTGCTTGATCGCCTGGAAGCTGCCGATCGGCTTGCCGAACTGCTCACGCACCTTGGCGTATGCGACGGCGGTATCCAGCGCCCAGCGGGCGATTCCCGCCGCTTCCGCGGCCAGCACAGTCACGGCCAGGTTCTCCAGCCGGTCCGCGGCGGCGTCCAGCACAGTGGCCGGCGCCGAGGTCAGCACCACCCGCGCCAACGGCCGGGAGAAGTCGGTGGCATGCAGCGGCTCGACCGCCACGGTGCCAGCTGAGTCGGCGGCGGCTGAGTCGATGAGCAGCCATTTTCCGCCGGCCAGCACCAACAGCAGGCCGCCGGCGTCGGCGCCCAGCACCCGGGGCACCGTGCCCGAGGCGCGCGAGGTGGCGTCGTCGAACTCGACGTCACCATCGAGTGCCACCCCGCCGGTGCGTTCGCCGGACGCCAGTGCGGCGCGCAGCTGCGGATCGGCGACCACCAGCGTGGCCAGCGCGGTGGTCGCTACCGGGCCGGGGACCAGGGCTTTGGCGGCCTCCTCGACCATCGCGCACAGATCCTCGATGCTGCCGCCGGCGCCGCCGCAGTCCTCGGGGACCGCGACACCGAACAAGCCCAGATCGGCCAGGCCACCGAAAACCGGCCGCCAGGCGTCAGGCTCGCCCTGCTCGATGGCCCGGACCGCCGCTGTGGCGCCGGACCCGGCGGCCCAATCACGCACCAACTCACGCGCCGCGAACTGTTCGTCGGTGATGGTGGTGGCCACCTGAACTCCTCGGTCGACATGAAAAGGCACTGCCGGAGACGCCCCGCGCAGCACTAGAACGTGTTCTAATAGTGCCAGCGATCGACCGTCAAGTCGAATGCCATCGGAGCAGGACATCCCGGTGTCCCGCCGGCATGGAGGTGAGAAATTCGCGCTCGGCATGCGTATCGTTTCGAGCGAGGACGCAAGAAAAGGAGCTGTCCGTCAGATGTCGTCGCCAGCGAACACCGACTCGGGCGAACCCTCGAGTACGTCCACTGCGCAGCCTCGTGAGGTGATGAATGTGGCGGTATTGGCCGAGTCCGAGCTCGGGTCTGAGGCGCAACGCGAGCGTCGCAAACGCATTCTGGATGCGACGATGGCCATCGCCTCCAAGGGCGGCTACGAGGCAGTTCAGATGCGCGCAGTCGCCGACCGCGCGGACGTTGCGGTGGGGACCCTGTACCGGTATTTCCCTTCGAAGGTGCATCTACTGGTTACCGCGCTGGGCCGGGAATTCGAACGAATCGACGCCAAGACCGACCGCTCCAGCCTGACCGGCGGAACGCCGTACCAGCGGCTGAATTTCATGGTCAGCAAACTCAATCGCGCGATGCAGCGCAATCCGCTGCTGACCGAGGCCATGACCCGTGCCTACGTCTTCGCCGACGCCTCCGCGGCCGGTGAGGTCGATCACGTCGAAAAGCTCATCGACTCGATGTTCGCCCGCGCGATGAGCGACGGCGAACCAAGCGAAGACCAGTACCACATCGCCAGGGTGATCTCCGATGTGTGGCTGTCGAATCTGCTGGCCTGGCTCACCAGGAGGGCATCCGCCACCGACGTGAGCAAGCGACTCGATCTGGCGGTGCGGCTGCTGATCGGCAACGGGGAGCACGCCGAGATCTGACCGTTCACGGTCTAAGCCGGTCAGGCCGGGGCCCCGGCGGTACGACCACGGATCAGCTCGGTATCGAGCACCTCGACCGTGGGCTGGATATCGGCGTTGTGCAAGAGCTCACCGGCCCGGCGGCCCTTCTGCAGGCTCGGCTGCGCCACCGTGGTCAGACCGCGGCTAATTGCCTCGGGCACGCCATCGAAGCCGGTGACGGTCATCTGACCGGGTATGTAGATACCGCGGCCACGCAAATAATCCATCGCCGACAACGCCAACACGTCCGCGGTACACATTAGCGCGGTGATCCGCGGATTGGCCTCGAGCGCAACCTTGGCGGCAATGCCGCCCGACGCCGCGGTGTGCTCGTGGCTTTCCACCACGGTCAACGACTCCGGGTCGACGCCCGCCGCGGCCATCGCATCGCGGACGCCGCCAATGCGTTGGCTCTGCACATGAAAAGTCGATGAGCGCAGGCGTTCGGAGTCGACCAGGCCCTGGAGATGGTCGCGACGCAGCCGCATCGTCAGCAGCCCGATGTCTCGATGACCCAAACCGAGCACGTAATCGGCGAGCTTCCGCATCGCCGCCCGGTCGTCAATGCCCACCGCAGATACACCGGGTACCTCTTTGGGCTGGTCGACTATCACCAGCGGCAGTCGCCGTTGCAGTACGACCTGCAGGTAGGGATCGTCGTCGGCTGCCGAGTAGACCACGAATCCGTCTACCCCCGCGGCGAGCACGGATGCCGTCCGATCCGCGACGCTGCGGCTTGGGCCGACGGCCACCAGCATCAGCCCCTGACCACGCTCTTCGCACGACTGGGCAAGTCCCGCAACGAAATCCAGCGCTGCCGGGTCGCTGAAGGAATACGTGAGCGGTTCGGTGATCATCAGACCCACGGCCCCGGCCTTGCGGGTGCGCAGCGATCGCGCCACCGGATCGGGTCCGGGATAGCCGATGCGCTTGGCCGTGGCGAGCACTCTTTCGCGCAGGTCGGCCGAGAGCTGATCGGGCCGGTTGTACGCGTTCGAGATGGTGGTGCGCGATACCTTGAGCTCAGCCGCCAACGATGCCAGGGTCGCCCGCCGTCGCGGCGTGGGGCTCATGCCGTCTGAGGCTACCGGGCATTCCGGCCGGATTGCAGGAGTTAGCGTCGGTGTTCGTCGCCACCGATCTGCGCGTCATGCCTCACGCCTGGGCAGTGGGCCGCACGACGACCTCGCCGATGTCGACGTCAGGCGGCTGCTCGATAGCGAAGGCGATCGCCCGGGCCACCGCATCGGGCGCCATCGCGATGACGTCGCGGCGCTGCTCCAGCTCTGCCCGGACCGTCGGATCGGTCACCGACTCTGCGAAGTTGGTCGATGTCATGCCGGGCGAGATGATCGTGACCCGCAGGTTCTCGCCGGCTTCCTGACGAAGTCCCTCGGATATCGCCCGAACCGCCATCTTGGTGCCCGCATACACCGACTGGCCGGGCGTGACCCGGAACGCCGCCGTGGAGGCGGTGTTGACGAAATGTCCAAAGCCTTGACGCCGGAACACCGGAAGCGCCGCTGCAATGCCGAACAGCACACCTTTGAGATTGACGTCGACCATTGCCTCCCAGTCATCGACGCGAAGCTCATCGAACGGCGAGACCGGCATGATGCCGGCATTGCTGACCAGAACATCGAGCTGGCCGTAGGTTTCAGCGGCCAGCGAGATGAAATCCATCAGATCGCCGCGACGGCTGACGTCGGTCACCTGGGCAACCGCCTCGCCTCCGGCCGCCGACAGCCGCGTGGCCACTGCATTCAGCTTGTCGGGGTTACGCGCACCCAGTACCAGCTTGGCTCCGCGTTCGGCGAGTAGCGATGCTGTTGCCTCGCCAATCCCACTGCTCGCGCCCGTGATCGCAACTACCTTGCCGTCAATCGTCACCGGCCAGAAGCTACGCGCGCAGGCCCGTCTTAAGCTAGCCATCGTGGCCTCTATCGACCTCAACGCCGACTTGGGCGAGGGCTTCGGCGTCTGGCAGCTCGGTGACGACGACGCCATGCTCGAGATAGTCACCAGCGCCAACCTGGCCTGCGGTTTCCACGCGGGCGACCCGGCCGACCTGCTACGGGTGTGCCGGCTGGCCACCGGGCGTGGCGTACGCATCGGCGCACAGGTCAGCTACCGCGACTTGGCCGGGTTCGGTAGGCGTTTCATCGACGTCACGCCGGAGGATCTGCTCGCCGACGTCGTGTATCAGATCGGTGCGTTGCACGGACTCGCCCGGGCGGCCGGCTCGACGGTGTCCTACGTCAAACCCCATGGCGCGCTGTACAACACGATCGTGACCAATCGTGAGCAGGCCGCCGCCGTCGCGCAGGCGGTGCAGATGGTGGATGCCGGCCTGCCGGTGCTGGGCCTGGCGGGTTCGGTGTTTTTCGAGGAGGCCCAACAGCGTGGCCTGCGCACCGTGCCAGAGGCATTCGCCGACCGTGCCTACCGGCCGGACGGCCGGCTGGTGTCCCGGCGGGAACCCGGGGCAGTGCTGGACGATCCGGCCGCCATCGCTGAACGGGTAGTCGCCATGGTGGCCACCGGACACGTCACCGCGGTCGACGGGTCAGCGATCGACGTACACGTGGAATCGGTTTGTGTGCATGGCGATTCACCCGGTGCAGTGCAGATCGCGACGGCGGTGCGGGACCGGCTGAAGGCCAACGGGATTGACCTGAAGGCGTTTTGCTGATGCGGCTGCGACCTAGGCGTCCGGATATCGCGCGGCATTCGCACCGGTTCAACGTGCCTGTCATCGAATCCGGTGCGCCGCTGGCGGTGACGTGGCTGGGGGTGTCGACGCTGCTGCTCGACGACGGGTCCTCAGCGCTGATGACCGATGGCTACTTCTCCCGGCCCAGCCTGGCGCGGGTGGCGTTGGGCAAGGTGTCGCCGTCGGCCGCGCGGGTCGACGGGTGCCTGGCGCGTCTGAAGGTGACACGGTTGGAAGCGGTCATTCCGGTTCACACGCATATCGACCACGTGTTGGACTCCGCGCTGGTCGCCGATCGCACCGGCGCGCGGCTGGTCGGTGGAGAATCGGCGGCCAACGTCGGCCGTGGCTACGGCCTCGCCGAGGAGCGCCTGGTTGTCGCGGCGTCGGGCGAGCCAATTAGCCTGGGCGCCTTTGAGATTACGCTGGTGAAGTCGCGTCACAGCGCACCCGACCGCTTCCCCGGCGAGATCACCGCGCCGGTGATACCACCGGTGAAGGCATCGGCCTACCGGTGCGGCGAGGCCTGGTCGATGCTGGTGCATCACCGCCCGTCGGGCCGACGGCTGTTGATCCAGGGCAGCGCCGGCTTCGTGAAAGGCGCGCTGGCCGGCCAACGCGCCGATGTCGTCTATCTCGGCGTTGGCCAACTGGGTCTGCAGGCCGAGCCGTATCTCGTCGACTACTGGCATGAGACAGTGCGAACCGTGGGCGCGCGCCGCGTGGTGTTGATCCATTGGGACGATTTCTTCCGCTCGCTGTCAAAGCCGTTGCGCGCGTTGCCGTATGCGGGCGACGACTTGGATTTCTCGCTTAACGTCCTAAGCAAGCTGGCCACCCAGGATGGTATCGCGCTGGATATGCCGACGGTGTGGCGGCGCGAGGACCCGTGGGCCTGAATTTGTCGCTACTTCTGGCTCTTCTGTCGCTGGTAGTGGTCCTCGCGTTCGCGGTCGCCCGTCCCCGGGGTTGGCCGGAGGCGGTCGCCCCCGTGCCGGCCGTCGTCCTGTTGATAGCCGTCGGCGCGATCTCCATGCACGACGCAACGGCCGAGGCGGGCCAGCTGTCGCGCGTCGTCGCATTCCTGGGCGCGGTGCTGGTGCTGGCCAAAATGTGCGACGACGAAGGCCTGTTCGAGGCGGCCGGGGCGGCAATGGCGCGCGCCAGCTCCGGGTCGCGGCGCCTGCTGCGGCAAATGTTCGTGATCGCCGCGACCATCACCGCGGTCCTGAGCCTGGACGCCACCGTGGTGCTGCTGACGCCGGTGGTGCTGACCACGGTCCGGCGGCTGCGGGCACCGGTGCGACCATACGCCTACGCGACCGCACACCTGGCCAACGCGGCGTCGCTACTGCTTCCGGTGTCGAACCTGACCAACCTGCTCGCATTCCACGTCGCCAACGTGTCGTTCACCAAGTTCACCCTGGTGATGGCACTGCCCTGGCTGGCCGCGGTGGCCACCGTCTACGTCGTCTTCCGGGTGTTCTTCCGCCAGGATCTCAGCGTGCAGCCGATCGCGGCGAAACCGAACCCGCGCCGCAGACGCCGGTGTTCGCGTTGGTGGTGGTGGCGCTGACGCTGGCCGGATTCGTGATCGCCGAAGCGGCGGGGGTGGCGCCGGCCTGGGCGGCGCTCGCTGGGGCGGCGGTGATGGCGGTGCGAAGCCTGGCCCGACGCCACACCACCGCGGTGGCGATCGTGCGCGCGGTCAACGTGCCGTTTCTGGTGTTCGTGCTGGCGTTGGGCGTCGTGGTGCAGGCGGTCATGCAAAACGGCGTAGCCGACCGGATGGGCGCGGTGTTGCCGTCCGGTTCCGGCCTGCCCGCGCTGCTGGGATTCGCGGTGGTCGCCGCCGTGCTGGCCAACATCGTCAACAATCTGCCCGCGACCCTGGCGTTGGTGCCGCTGGTGGCACCAAGCGGGCCGGCGGCGGTGCTCGCCGTGCTGATCGGAGTCAACATCGGCCCCAACTTGACCTATGCCGGGTCGCTGTCGAACCTGTTGTGGCGCAGCGTGCTACGCCGCTACGACGTTTCGGCCAGCGTCGGCGAGTACACCAGGCTCGGGCTATGCACCGTGCCCACGGCGCTGGTGGCGGCGGTGCTGGCGCTGTGGGCCAGTGTGCGGCTGCTGGGCGTCTAGCGGTGGTAGGCCGGTGGCAACGGCATACCGAGCTCGGCCATCACGGTACGCAGGACCGCGGGATAGTTGGTGATGATCCCGTCGACGCCGGCGGCGATCTGGGCCCGCATGTCGTTGGCGTCATCGACTGTCCATGGAATGACGCTGAGCCCCAACGAATGCGCGCGGTCGACCAAGGGCTTGTCGACCAACGAGTAAGCGGGCGAAACAATGTTCGCGCCAACCAGTTTGGCTCCGATCACCGGATCGCCGATGACCGCGGGATTGACGCCGGCCAGCCAGGGCGAATCCGGAACCCAGGTGTGCTCATTCCACAACGCCACCAGAGGAATCGACGGCTCGGCCTGGTGCACCAGGGGCAACGTTCGCCAGTCGAAACTTTGGATTTCCACCCGGTCGACCGTGCCCGCCGTCCTGACTGCGGCCAGCACGACTTCGACGAACTCTTGCGGTTCAGCCGATACGGTCGGGTGATCGGCTGCGACCTTGGTTTCGATGTTGTAGCGCACGCCGGCCCGAAACGAGTCGGCGAGTGCAAAGACTTCCGGCAAGGTGGCTATCCTGTTGCCCGGCACCACTTCAGCGTGCGGAAATTGGCTATTCGGCTTGCCGCAGTCCAGTGTGCGGATCTGGGCCAGGGTCAGGTCGTGCACCAGCTTTCCGACGTATGGATACGACGGGTCGCCGGCGGACGTCGGTCCGGTGTCGGCGCACTGTTGCGGCTCAATGATCGGGTCATGCCATACCAGCGGTTGGCGGTCTTTGGTGACGTTGATGTCGAGTTCGAGTGTGCTGACGCCAATTTCGATGGATTTGGCGAAGGCTCGCAGCGATTCCCCGGTCACCTCGCCGCGTCCGCCGGCATGGGCCTGCAGGTCGAATCCGGCTGCTTCGGGTGACGCCGTCGGCAGCGGCGTGACAATTCCGATGGCCAGCAGCACGGCACCAAGGCGCACGGGCCATCGGGCGGCCAATTCGACTAGCGCCTGCGCTGACGGGCGATCTCGGCCAGCACCACCCCGGCGGCCACCGAGGCGTTCAACGACTCGGCGGGGCCGGCCATCGGGATCGACACCACCGCGTCGCAGTTCTGACGCACCAGTCGCGACAGACCCTTGCCTTCCGATCCGACGACCACCACCAGAGGACCGGCGGCGTCCAAGTCGTCGAGGACCGTGTCGCCCTCAGCGTCCAGCCCGACCAGCTGCAGACCGTGGGCGGCCCAATCCTTCAGTGTCCGATTGAGATTGGTGGCGCGCGCGATGGGAATCCGCGCCGCCGCGCCGGCGCTGGTCCGCCAGGCCACCGCTGTCACCGAGGCGGAGCGCCGCTGCGGGATCAACACCCCGTGACCGGCGAACGCCGCGACCGACCGCACGATGGCACCCAGGTTTCGCGGATCGGAAATGTTGTCCAACGCGACCACCAGTGCGGGCGGGGTATCCAAGGCCGCCTCGAGCAGCTCGTCGGGATGGAGGTACTCGTAGGGCGGCACCTGTAACGCGATCCCTTGATGCAGGCCGTTGGTGGTCATCCGATCCAGGTCGGTGCGCTGCACTTCCAGGATGGCGATACCGGAATCGGCTGCCAGGGTGACGGATTCGGTGAGCCGCTCGTCGGCCTGGGCACCGAGCGCAACGTAGAGCGCGGTCGCCGGCACACCGGCGCGCAGGCATTCCAGTACCGGGTTTCGCCCCAGTACCGTTTCGACCTCGTCGTCGCTGCGTTTTCCGGGCCGGCGCTGCTGCGCCTTGAGCCGTTTGGCGGCCGGATGATAAGGCCGCATATGCGCGGGCGGAGTGGCGCCGCGGCCTTCCAGGCCGCGGCGTCGTTGGCCGCCGGAGCCAACAGTCGGCCCCTTTTTGGTGCCGGGTTTGCGTACCGCCCCCCGGCGTCGCGAATTACCGGCCATCGGCTTGGCTGCCCAGCGACCACTGGGGACCGTCGGGAGTGTCGGTGACCTCGATGCCGGCGTCCTTGAGCCGATCCCGGATCTCGTCGGCCAGCTTCCAGTCGCGCTCCTCGCGGGCCTGCTCGCGCCGCTGCACCTCGGAGTGGACCAGCACGTCGACCGCTGCCAGCGCGGCCGACGTCTCGTCGTGCGACTCCCAGCGTTCGTCGAGCGGGTCGCAGCCGAGAATGCCCATCATCGCGCGGATGGCCGCGGCGTTGGCCAACGCGCTGTCGTGGTCGCCGGCGTCCAGCGCCCGGTTGCCCTCCGCGCGGGCACGGTGCACCTCGGCCAGCGCGACCGGCACGGCCAGGTCGTCATCGAGTGCTGCGGCGAACCGCGATGTCCACTGTCCGGGTTCGACGGCGCCGACCCGGTTTCGCACGCGGTGCAGGAAGTCCTCGATCCCGACGTAGGCGTTGACCGCGTCCCGCAACGCTGTCTCGGAGAACTCCAGCATCGAGCGGTAATGCGCGCTGCCCAGGTAGTAGCGCAGCTCGGCGGGCCGGACACGGTGCAACATGGCCGGGATCGACAACACGTTGCCCAGCGACTTGCTCATCTTCTCGCCACCCATGGTGACCCAGCCGTTGTGCAACCAGTACCGGGCGAACCCGTCGCCGGCAGCGCGGCTTTGGGCAATCTCGTTCTCGTGATGCGGAAAAACCAAATCCATTCCGCCGCAATGGATATCGAACTCCGGGCCCAAATACTCGTGTGCCATTGCCACGCATTCGGTGTGCCAGCCGGGGCGTCCGCGCCCCCACGGCGTGGGCCACGACGGCTCGCCGGGCTTGGCGCCCTTCCACAACGTGAAGTCGCGCTGATCGCGCTTGCCGGTGGCCACTCCCTCGCCTTGATGCACGTCGTCGATCTTGTGACCGGACAGCTGGCCGTATTCGGGGTAGCTCAGTACGTCGAAGTAGACGTCGCCACAGCCGGTATAGGCGTTGCCGGACTCGATCAGCCGCTCGATCAGCTCCACCATCTGGGTGATGTGGCCGGTGGCCCGCGGCTCCGCCGACGGCGGCAAGACGCCGAGTGCGTCGTAGGCGGCAGTGAATGCCCGCTCGTAGGTGGCCGCCCACTCCCACCACGGCCGGCCCGCCGCGGCGGCCTTGTTGAGGATCTTGTCGTCGATATCGGTGACGTTGCGGATGAATGCGACGTCGCAACCGTGCGCCGTCAGCCAGCGGCGCAGGATGTCGAAGGCCACGCCGCTGCGCACGTGGCCGATGTGGGGCAGACCTTGCACGGTGGCGCCACACAGGTAGATGGAGACGTGCCCCGGCCGCAGCGGAACGAACTCACGCACGGCACCGGTTGCCGTGTCGTGTAGCCGCAGGTGGGCGCGATCGATCACGACGTGCCAGCTTACCGGGCTATAGCTTTGCCGATTACCAACGCGGCGCCGCGAAGTCGTTTCGAACCACAAAGCTCAGCGGATACGGCATGCGGTCCCACGAGCAAGAGAAACGATCACCGGGAGCCGAAGGATCGTGCCGTCGCAGCGGCTAGCCGGCGGTGCCTTCGACCGCGACCAGCAAAGTCGTCGCGATCGCGGCCCGACCCTCACCGCGCCCGGTCAGCCCCAGCCCGTCAGTGGTGGTGGCCGACACCGACACCGGCGCATTCAGCAGGTCCGACAACAGCCGTTGCGCCTCGGCGCGGCGCGGGCCGATCCTGGGCCGGTTGCCGATGACCTGCACCGCCGCGTTGCCGACCCGGAAGCCGTGCCGGGCGATCAGGTCGGCGACGTGGCGCAGCATGTCGACCCCGCTGCCACCGGCCCACCGTGGGTCGTCGACGCCGAACACGTCGCCGATATCCCCCAGTCCAGCCGCCGACAGCAGCGCGTCGCACAACGCGTGGACGGCCACGTCGCCGTCGGAATGTCCGGCGCAACCGTCGACGTCGGGAAACAGCAGACCGAGCAGCCAGCACGGCCTACCGGCCTCTATCGCGTGTACGTCGGTGCCCAGACCTATCCGAAGGTTCACTGCTTTCCTTGGACAGAAGGCTGGCCGTTCACAGTCATGGGAAATCTGCTCAATTCTCGCGACCCGCGCAGCGGCGCGCCAATCGGGTTGATTCTGTTAGTCGATGTCTTCCCCGTATTTCGCGACGATCCTGAGGAATGCTCTTCCCGGTTATGAGTGGCCCGCCGCACATTCGGTTCCGGTTCCCACGACGGCATGCGCCATGGATATAGATCGGTACGGACGCGCTGACGTCGGCATGGATAGGAGTGTCGGAGCCTGCGGTTACGCTGCGGGCGTGAAGCAGGTGGTGAAGGTGCGCATGCTGCCAACCGACGTCGAGTCGACCACCCTGGCAGGCACGTTGCTGGCCTGCAACAGGGCGGCATCTTGGCTGTCGGCAAAGATGCACGCCGAGCGGGTCCACCGCAAGCATGATGCGCAGAAACGTTTCTATACCGAGCTGAGGGCGCGGTTCGGGCTCTCGGCGCAACCGGCGATCCGGGTGATTGGCAAGGTCGCCGATGCCTACACAACACTGCGTGCGAACATCGCCGCTGGCAACTACGGCCCACCCGGATCGCGGCAGCGCGAAAGGTTGCGGGCGACGCCGGTCATCTTCCGCACCGACGCGGCGCAGCCATTTGACGCTCGGTGCCTGTCGTGGCGGATCCCCAACATTATCGGGGGCCGGGAAGCGACGGTGTCGATCTGGACAGTGCATGGCCGGCTGCGCCGGGTGCGAGTTATGGCTGCCCCTCGGGATTTGGCGTCGTTGCGCACTCGCGTGATCGGCGAGACCGACCTGGTCTGCCGCGACGGGAAATGGTTCCTGTACGCCACCATCGAGGTGCCCGAAGCGCCAGTGACCGACCCGGTCAATGGATTTGTTGGCGTCGATTTGGGGATCGTCAACATCGCAACGACGAGCGATGGCGATCGCACGGCCGGAGCCCGGCTGAACCGCTACCGGAAACGACAGGCACGCTTCCGGAAACGGTTGCAGGCAAAGAGAACTAGGTCCGCGCGACGCCTGTTGTGCAAGCGGCGCCGTAAGGAAACCCGGTTCGCCGCGGACGTCAATCACCAGATCAGCAAACGCATCGTGGCCGAGGCTGAACGCACCGGGCGCGGCATCGCCGTCGAACAGTTGGGCGGCATTCGCGACCGGGTACGGCTTCTTAAGCCCCAACGGGCCATGCTGCATACCTGGGCCTTCGCCCAATTCGGCAGATTCTTGACTTATAAGGCCAGGGTCGCCGGAGTAGCGCTCGTCCAGGTCGACCCGGCCCACACCTCGCAAACCTGTAGCAGGTGCGGGCATGTCGACAAACGAAACCGACGCTCGCAAAGCAAATTTGAATGTGGCCAGTGTGGCTTCGTTGGGCACGCCGACCACAACGCAGCGGTCAACATCGCAGTCCGCGGTGTCGAACGCTGGGGCGAAGTCATGCGTCCACACGCAGCGCCCACCCTGACAGCCAGTTAGGGCGGCAGCAGCGAGCCTAATGGCACCCCCAACCGCGAAGGACAGGGCGCAAGCCCGTTCCTTCCGGGACGGGCTCATGACTGCTTCACAATCGCTTGGGCCAGCAATACGTCCAACCGGGTGGTGATCTTGAAGGCCAGCGGGTCGCCGTCGACCACCTGTACTTGACCGCCGATGTGCTCGACCAGGGACGCGTCGTCGGTGAAATCCGCGGCTGCGGCGTGCTGATATGCCCGCAGTAGCAGCTCGATGGTGAATCCCTGGGGAGTTTGTACGGCTCGCAGGCCAGCCCGCTCCGGCGTCCCCAACACCACCCCGTTGGCATCGACCGCCTTGACGGTGTCGGAAAGCGGCAGCGCGGGTACCACGGCCGAATGCCCGGCCCGCAGCGCCTCCACCACGCGCACCACCAGCGCAGGCGGCGTCAGGGCCCGCGCCGCGTCATGGACCAGCACGAAGCTGGGCTGTTCTTCGTCTGCCAATGTCGCCAACGCCCGACCCACCGACTCACGGCGATTTTCGCCGCCGGCGACGATGGTCGCCTCATGACCGAGAATCAATTTGGCCTGGTCGGTGTGGTCAGCCGGCACTGCCACAACGACACGGTCGACGACACCTGACTCCAGCAGGCCGCGGACGGCACGTTCAACCAGCGTGCGTCCGTCGAGGTAAAAGAACGCCTTGGGCACACCGGCGGCCAGCCGTTCGCCCGACCCGGCGGCAGGGACCACCGCGACCGTGCCCGTCACCCCGGCCCCTACGCGTCAGGGATTCAAGACGCGGCGGCCAGAACCTCGTCGAGGATGGTCTCGGCCTTGGCGTCGTCGGTGCTTTCGGCCAGCGCCAGCTCGCCGACCAGGATCTGCCGGGCCTTGGCCAGCATGCGCTTCTCGCCGGCGGACAGGCCGCGTTCCTGGTCGCGACGCCACAGATCGCGGACGACCTCGGCGACCTTGTTGACGTCACCGGAGGCCAGCTTCTCCAGGTTGGCCTTGTAGCGGCGGGACCAGTTGGTCGGCTCCTCGGTGTGCGGTGCGCGAAGCACCTGAAACACCTTGTCCAGACCTTCCTGGCCGACCACATCGCGAACACCGACGTACTCGGCATTATCAGCGGGCACTCGAACGGTCAGGTCTCCCTGCGCCACCTTCAAGACGAGATATTCCTTTTGTTCCCCTTTAATGGTTCGGGTTTCGATCGCCTCGATCAACGCAGCACCGTGGTGTGGATAGACAACGGTGTCTCCGACCTTGAAAATCATCAGATTCGAGCCCCTTTCGTTACTCCATACTAACACGCGACTCCGACACGTGTGGAACAACGGTGCAGGTCAGGGGCACCGCACGTGAACAGAGGGGGTTGACAGACCGGGAAATTCATGCAAGGCACCGACCTATCGGGAACCCCGATGGGCGCCTCCCGGAGGGCTCCAGGTTTGCGCTGTTCGGCACGTCAAGATCATACTGCGCTGCGCTGATCCGCCTGCTGCGCCCCTCCTAAGCCCTCAGCTACCGCGCGCGTGGGCGACCTACTACTGTGCATAGTCGAACCGCAGTGCCATGCGTAAGCCGAGCAGGAGGCTTTGAGTGAATCGCTTCGACTACCGCGACTCGAAACCCCGCTCGAACCGCCGCGCAACCAGGGTCGCCGCCCTCGCGGCGGGTGGCCTGATCGGCGCCGTCGCGCTCGCCGGCTGCAGCGCCGGTCAGCTCTCACAGACTTCCAGCCAGGAGTCCGCCGTCGACGGGAACCACGCGGTGATCAATAACGTCGCGCTGCGTAATGTCCGCATTCAGGCGCAGCAGAACACTGACTTCCTGCGCCCGGGCGCAACGGTGGACCTGGTGCTGGTGGTCATCAACCAGTCGCCGGATGTCGCCGACAAGCTGGTCGGCATCTCGACCGATATCGGCAAGGTGACCGTGACCGGCGACCCCCGTTTGCCTGCCGGCGGGACGCTGTTCGTCGGCACTCCCAACGGTCAGAACCGGAAGGCCGTGGACGCCGTCGAGGCCGCCGAGACGGCCAAAGCGACGGTGACGCTGGACAAGCAGATCACCAACGGCCCGAACTACAACTTCACCTTCGATTTCGAGAAGGCCGGAAGCGTCAGCCTGGCGGTGCCGATTTCGGCGCCCGAGGGCCCCCCGTTGTCGGCCGAACATCCGTAGATCTGTCGGACCCGGCCGATACGGTCACCGGGTGGCTAAGGCACGTTCGCAGTACCGCTGTTCGGAATGCCGCCATATCACCGCCAAGTGGGTGGGACGCTGCCTGGAGTGCGGCACCTGGGGCTCTGTCGACGAAGTGGCGGTGCTCAGCGCTGTCCGAAGCGCCACCCGCCACTCGGCAGCTCCGTCATCGGCGGCGGTTCCAATCAGTTCCATCGAGCCACGCGGCACCCGCCATTGTCCGACCGGGATCGACGAACTCGACCGTGTGCTGGGCGGCGGCGTGGTACCGGGCTCGATCACTCTGCTTGCGGGCGATCCGGGGGTGGGCAAGTCGACGCTGTTGCTCAAGGTCGCCCATCAATGGGCGACGTCCGGGCGCCGCGCACTGTATGTCTCCGGCGAGGAGTCCCTGGGCCAGATCCGCATGCGCGCCGACCGGACCGGCTGCAGCCATCACGAGCTGTACCTGACCGCCGAGTCCGACCTGCAGGCAGTGCTCAGCCATATCGACGTGGTGCAGCCCACGCTCGTCGTCGTCGACTCGGTGCAGACCATGTCCAGCACTGACGCCGACGGCGTCACTGGCGGTGTCACCCAGGTGCGCGCGGTGACCATGGCGCTGACCGCAGCAGCGAGAACCACCGGTATGCCGCTGATTCTCGTCGGCCATGTCACCAAGGACGGCGCCATCGCCGGCCCCCGGTCGCTTGAACACCTGGTCGACGTCGTGCTGCATTTCGAGGGCGACCGCAACTCGCTGCTGCGCATGGTCCGCGGCGTCAAGAATCGATTCGGCGCAGCCGATGAAGTCGGCTGTTTTCTATTGCAGGACAATGGGATTGAGGGCGTCGCCGACCCATCCGGGCTTTTCCTGGATCAGCGGCCGCAACCCGTCGCGGGTACCGCAATCACGGTGACTCTCGACGGCAAGCGTCCGCTGATCGGCGAAGTCCAGGCGTTGCTGGCGACACCTTCGGGCAGCTCACCGCGACGCGCTGTCAGCGGGATCGACCATGCCCGGGCGGCGATGATCGCCGCGGTGCTGGAAAAACACGCCCGCCTCAAGATCGCGGTCAACGACGTCTACCTGTCCACCGTGGGCGGTATGCGGCTGACCGATCCGTCATCGGATCTGGCGGTCGCGATCGCGCTGGCTTCGGCGTACGTGAACCTGCCGTTGCCGGCCACCGCGGTGATGATCGGTGAAGTCGGTTTGGCCGGTGATCTGCGGCGGGTCTGCGGGATGGAGCGCCGGTTGGCCGAAGCCGCCCGGCAAGGGTTCACCACCGCGCTGATCCCGCCGGGCTGTGATGCGGTGTCCACGGGTTTGCAGGTGCTGGAGGCAGCCACCATCGTCGCAGCGCTAGGGCACATGCTCGACATCGCCGAACACCGCACCAACGCACCGACACCCCCACATCGACTGGATGTAGCGCAGAATGACTGGCAATGACTGTTGGCAAAGTAACGACAATCGGCGCCGCGCCGCCGCCGCGCCCCACGCTGCGTGAGGCCGTCGCACGGCTGGCGCCGGGAACCGCGCTGCGCGACGGCCTGGAACGCATCCTGCGCGGCCGAACCGGTGCCCTGATAGTCCTCGGATGCGACGACAGCGTGGAGGCGATCTGCGACGGCGGCTTCTCGCTCGACGTGCGATATGCGCCGACCAGGTTGCGGGAGCTGTGCAAGATGGACGGTGCGGTGGTGCTGTCCACCGACGGCAGCCGGATCCTGCGGGCCAACGTGCAGCTGGTGCCGGACCCGTCGATACCCACCGACGAGTCCGGGACCCGGCACCGCTCGGCCGAGCGGGCCGCCATCCAGACCGGCTACCCGGTGATCTCGGTCAGCCATTCGATGAGCATCGTGACCGTCTACCTCGGCGGCGAACGCCACGTGCTGGCCGACTCGGCGACCATCTTGTCGCGGGCCAACCAGGCCATCGCCACGCTGGAGCGGTATAAGACCCGGCTCGATGAGGTCAGCGCACAACTGTCGCGGGCCGAGATCGAGGACTTCGTCACGCTGCGCGATGTGATGACGGTCGTGCAACGACTCGAGCTGGCACGCAGGATCGGTCTGGTGATCGACTACGACGCGGTCGAGCTGGGCACCGATGGACGTCAGCTGCGGCTTCAGCTGGAGGAATTGCTCGGCGGCAACGACATCGCGCGGGAGCTGATCGTGCGCGACTACCACGCCAACCCCGAGCCGTTGTCCAAGGAGGAGGTCGGGGCAATCCTCGACGAGCTGGATGACCTGTCCGACACCGAGTTACTCGACTTCACTCCAGTGGCAAAGGTTTTCGGGTATCCGTCGACGACGGAGGCCCAGGACTCGGCGATGAGCTCACGCGGCTATCGCGCGATGGCCGGCATCCCCCGGCTGCAGTTCGCCCACGCCGACAGGCTGGTCCGGGAGTTCGGGTCACTGCAGGGTCTCCTGGCGGCCAGTGCCAGCGATCTGGAAGCGGTCGAGGGGATCGGCGCGATCTGGGCGCGACAGGTACGCGAAGGGCTGTCGCATCTGGCCGAGTCGACCATCGCCGATCCGCTCGGATGAAGCGTTAGCCGCGGGGGCCGGGCGGCGGCCCAGGCGGTGGCCCGACCGGAGCCGGGCCGGGCATGCCGGGTGCCGGCGGAGGCGGCGCGGCGCCCGGTGGCGGCGGCGGCGCCAAGATGAACGGGACCGCGGCCGAGCGCAGGTTTCCCAGCTGCACTACGAGGTTGTAGGTACCGGGTCCGATTGGCTGCCGCGGCAACGGACAGTGCGGGGCCGACCCCATGCCGGTCCAGGTCACGGCGGTGGTCACCTGCTCCCCCGGCGCAAACGTTTTGACCAGTGTCTCGTTGGACGGCGCACAGTCCAGGTTGGACCACAACCGCTTGTTGTCCAGCGAATAAACGTAGGCCGCCAGCACGGCCGCGCCCACGTCGCGCTTGCAGGCCACTAGCCCGATGTTGGTCACGACCATCGTGAACTTCGGCTGGTCACCGATCACGTACTGGGGTGCGTTGGTCAGGCCCAGGACGGCCAGCGTGGAGTCGGGGCAGTCATCGCCTTCCTTGAGCACCGGTGGCGGCTGTACGGCTGCCGTCGGTGTCTCGCCCGGCTGGTCCGGATTCTGTCCCGCCGGCGGGACCACCGGGGTCTTGACCTCCTCCGGGGCCGCTCCGGGTACGGCGCCGGGTTTCTGCCCGGCTTGAGCGGCAGGCTTGCCGCTGGTGGTGTTGGCGCCGGCACTGCTGCTCAGAACAGCGACGATAATCGCGATGACAATGCCGACCACGACGACCGCAATGCCCAACGCCAATCCCCGGCGTCGCCAGTAGATCTCCGGCGGTAGCGGGCCCCGCGGTTCCAGATCCAGCACATTCACACCGTAAGCCCAGGTCAGTTCGACAGGCCCGACCGAACTCGGCGTGTCGCCCAGTTAGCTGAGGTGTCTTGTGCAGGCGACGTGCTGAACCGCCGGCGGGGCAGACGGCTGGGCAGCCGCGGCCAGGGCCACTCCAACGCCGAAATCGCGGAGGAGTTATGCATTTCCGAGCTGACCGTAAAAGCCATATCGGCCGCATTTTCGTCAAGCTGGATCTGCGCGACCGCGCCGCGGCCATCGTCTATGCCTACGACCACGGTCTCGTCACACCGCGGTATTCGACCTAGGGTTCTTCTCCGACGTCGCCAATCACCTTGCGCAGCACAACCTCCCCGTCGGCGAGGTGATAGGTGGCGCCGACGATCGCGAGCTCCCCGGCGGCCACCTTCTCGGCGATCACCGTCGAGCGGGCCAGCAGCTGAGTGGCCGTCTCGACGACATGGCGCGCCTCGAATTCGTCTGCCCGGTTCAAACCTTCGCGGCGGCCCAGCAGGATCGAGGGGGTCACTCGCTCGATGACGTCGCGTACATAACCGCCGGGCAGCACACCGTCGTCGAGCGCAGCCAGCGTCGCCTTCACCGCACCGCAGCTGTCGTGGCCGAGTACCACGATCAGCGGCACGCCGAGTACCGCGACCGCAAATTCGATCGAGCCCAATACCGCGGAGTCGAGCACGTGCCCGGCCGTCCGGACCACGAACATATCGCCCAGGCCCTGATCGAAGATGAGCTCGGCGGCCACCCGGCTGTCGCCACAGCCGAAGAGCGCCACTGTGGGATTCTGACCTTTAGCCAGGCTGGCCCGGTGCTCGACGCTCTGGCTCGGATGCTCAGGCTGGCCGGCGACGAACCGCTCGTTACCCTCTTTGAGTGCTTTCCACGCGGTTACCGGATTGGTATTGGGCATGGCGAACATTCTGCCGCAGCCAGCCATGAAGCTCTCACCAACGCCAAGTGAACTTCTTGACTGGTACGACCGGTGTCGACGCGACCTGCCTTGGCGCGATCCCCGCGTCACCCCTTGGCAGATTCTGGTCAGTGAGTTCATGTTGCAGCAGACACCGGTGTCGCGGGTGCTACCGATCTGGCGCGACTGGGTGGAGCGGTGGCCGACGGCATCGGCGACGGCGGCGGCGAGTGCGGCAGATGTGGTGCGCGCCTGGGGGAAGCTGGGCTATCCACGGCGGGCCAAACGCCTGCACGAGTGCGCGACCGTGATCGCCCGCGACCACGGTGACGTTGTTCCCGACGACGTCGACATCCTGCTGACGCTGCCCGGCGTCGGCAGCTACACCGCCCGCGCGGTGGCATGCTTCGCCTACCATCAGCCGGCGCCGGTGGTGGACACCAATGTGCGCCGGGTGGTGGCCCGTGTTGTGCATGGCCGCGCCGACGCTGCGGCGACGTCGACAGTCCGCGACCACGCCGACGTCTCCGCACTGCTGCCCAAAGATTCGTCAGCGCACCGATTTTCAGCGGCGCTCATGGAACTCGGCGCCATCGTGTGTACCGCTCGGGCGCCGCAATGTGGGCTGTGCCCACTGAGTGGGTGCCGATGGCGGCAGGCCGGCTATCCTCCCGCGCAGGGTCCGGCGCGTCGCCCGCAGGCCTACGCCGGAACAGACCGCCAGGTTCGCGGCCGGTTGCTGGATGTTCTGCGCGACAATGAGTTCCCGGTCACCCGTGCCGAACTCGACATCGCCTGGCTGACGGATAACGAACAGCGGGAGCGCGCGCTGAATTCGCTGCTCGCCGATGGCCTGGTGATACAGATGACCGATGGGCGCTTCGCGTTGGTCGGCGAAGCGGGCTGAAGTGGGCTAAGTCGCTGCCAAAAAAGATTCCACCGCCTGCCGATAAACCTTCGGCGCCTCGTCATGAATCAGGTGGCCTGCGTCGGGCACATGTAAATACCCTGCCCGGTAACCTGTTTCGCTCATCGAGCGCATCTGTCCCGCGGGAGTGACCGAACTGCCGGCCTCGATCAGCAGCACGGGTGATCGCACCGCCCGCCACTGCGCCCAGTAGTCGCGGGTGCCCCACTCTGCTGCGATCTCGATCCACCGCGAGCTGTGGCCGTGCAACCGCCAACCGGTTGCAGTACGGTCGAACGCCTCCAGGAAGTACTGGCCAGCGACTGGCCCGAATTCGGCGAATACCTTTTCAGCAGAGTCGAATTCGACTGGCAGATTATGCAACCACGGCTCCCACGGCCGGGTGGTGCGGCCCCGGAAATCCGGTGCCATGTCTTCGACCACCAGCGCCGAGGCGAGTTCGGGACGTTCGGCGGCCAAGCACCAGGAGTGCAGCCCGCCCATGGAATGCCCGACCAGCCGCGCCGGCGCGCCCAGCGCCGCCACCGCATCACCGAGGTCGGCCACAAAGCGTTCGGTGCTGATCGGGTAGGGATCGTCCACGTCACGACCGCGGTGCCAAGGAGCGTCGTAGGTGTAGACGGCGCCGAGGCGGGTCAGCCATGGCACCTGACGCGACCAAGTGCTGCCACGGCCCATCAGGCCGTGCACCAGGATCAGGGGGTCACCTCGTCCACCACGATGGGTGAGCAGATCGGCCGTCATGGAGCTATCTTGCGTTGCCTCCGGTGGCCGTCAGGCGGCACGGTAGCCTAACGGGCATGCCAGTGGTGAAGATCAACGCAATCGAGGTGCCTGCGGACGCGGGCCCCGAACTGGAGAAGCGGTTCGCTCATCGCGCGCACGCGGTCGAGAACTCGCCGGGCTTCCTCGGCTTTCAGCTGCTCCGCCCCATCAAGGGCGAAGACCGCTACTTCGTGGTGACCCAATGGGAGTCCGAAGAGGCATTCCAGGCGTGGGCGACCGGGCCGGCGATCGAGGCCCACGCCGGCCACCGGGCCAACCCGGTAGCGACCGGCGCGTCGCTGCTGGAATTCGAGGTTGTGTTGGACGTTGCCGGCTCCGGCCAGAAGGCGTAACCCGCGCCGGGTCCGGCACCGCGTCGCGGCAATGACGGCCGCCGCCGCGTTGGTCGGCGCCCTGGCCCCGGGTTGCGCTCCGCCTCCGACGCCGTCTGCCAACGCAGCGGGCGCCGGCCGGCCGATCGACATGAGGACTCCGGCCGGTTTGCGCGCCCAGCAGACCCTGGACATGCTCAACTCCGACTGGCCGATCGGCCCGGTCGGAGTCGCCACCCTCGCGACGGCCGACATAATCAAGCCGGTCGAGTCCAGCATGGAAAAGCTCTGGTGGGACCGACCATTCACCCTGAGCGGCGTCGACATCAAGGCAGGCTCGGCGACATTGCAGCTGATCACGTCTTACGGTGGGCGCCAGGATATCCGGATACACACCGGCGACGACACCTTGGTGGACGGGTTCGACGTCACCACCCAAGCATCGACGATCTCCTCGTGGCGTGACATCGACACCACATTGGGCAAGACCGGCGCCCGCTACTCGTGGCAGGTCGCCAAGATCAACGACGGGCAATGCGATCGGGTGGCCGGTACCAATACCGCGCAGTCACTGCCGTTGGCGTCGATCTTCAAGTTATATGTGCTCTATGCCGTGGCGGATGCGGTCAAGGCCGGAACGGTGTCCTGGGACGACCAGCTGACCGTCACCGAGAAGGGCAAGGCGGTCGGTTCCGGAATGGAATTGCCGGTGGGAGCGCATATTTCGGTGCGAACCGCCGCTGAGAAGATGATCGCCACCAGCGACAACATGGCCACCGACATGCTGATCCAAAAGGTCGGCACCGAGGCCGTCGACAGCGCGCTCGCCGAGGCTGGCCATCACGACCCGGCCGCCATGACACCCTTCCCGACGATGTACGAGTTATTTTCGGTCGCTTGGGGACAGCCGGATCTGCGCGAGCAGTGGAAGCAGGCGGACCCGCAAACCCGGGCAGAAATGCTGCAGCAGGCTAATTCCCGTGTCTACCAACCGGATCCGTGGCGTGCCCACGTACCCGCCTCGGGCTACGGCGCGGAATGGTATGGCAGCGCCGAGGACATCTGCCGAGCGCATGCGGCGCTACAAGCCGCCGCGGTAGGAAAAGCCGCGCCCGTCAAGCAGATCCTGGCGGCCGCTCCGGGTATCGACCTGGATCGGCGTGAATGGCCGTACATCGGCGCCAAGGCCGGCGGCCTACCTGGTGACCTGACGTTCAGCTGGTATGCCGTCGACCGGACCGGACAGCCGTGGGCGGTGAGTTTCCAGCTGAACTGGTCGCGCGATCACGGGCCGAGCCCGACCAGTTGGATGCTGCAGATCGCTAAACAGGTCTTCGCGCTGTTACCCGCGCAACGTTGAGGTCGACCGGATCTTCCAGGCGTGTCCGCGGAAATGCATGACCGTGTGGCTGACCGGCGCAATGTCAATGCGCCAGAACGATTCTGGTGGGGCATCGAGGACCGCCACGATCGCGGCCCGGATCACCGCGGGATGAGTCACGGCCACCGTCCGTTCTGCGTTGAAAGTCAACGAATCCAGCCATTGGGCTGCCCGATCGACTAGAGCGACAATCGATTCACCCCCGTGCGGCGCCCGGGCGGGATCGGTCCGCCATGCTTCCAACTGCTCGGCACCGACTTCTCCGAGCTCTTTGCCGCGCCACCGCCCGTGGTCGAGGTCGGCCAACCGCTGCTCGACCACAGCGTGCAAGCCCAACAGCTCCGCGGTCTGACGGGTACGCAACTCGGGCCCGGTGAGTTGACGGGTTGCGCGATTGATGTCGCGGCCGCCGACGGCTTCGGTGTGCCGACGACCGGTGGCATTGAGCGGTTCGTCGGCGGGAAAACGGCCGGCTGCCATCGCATCAGTCATCGCGTGCGACATCAGGGTGAGCCGAACGACCCCGGTCACGCCGTTGAGCTCGATGTCCGTCCGCTGTCGGCTCGCTCACCCAGCAGTCGCCCTGCCAGCCTCGCGAATACCAGGCCAATGACCGCCCAGAGCACCAGCTGGGTGCCTAGCGAAAGCAGCCTGAATTGGTACAGAACGTCGGCGGGGAAACCCGGATAAATGATCGCGCCGAACGCGTCCCGCATCGGCTCGGGTGTCTCGTCGACTGTCGGCAATGAAACCATCACCATGGCGATCACCACCACGTAGAGCCCGGCCGCGAGCAGGCCGGCATTCCACCCACCCAGTCGGTTCGCGAGCGTCCGGGCCAGCCACACCACAGCGACCGTCAACATCACCGACGCCAGCACCGCCACCAGATACCAACCGGTCCGAGCCCCGATCGTGTCCGCCTGACCGACGGCCGGCGGATTGGCCGGATACTTCAAGAACGGCACCAGGTACACGGCAATGAAGGCAACCGCCGCCAGCAGCGCCGAGAATGACCGCACCTCCACGTTTCCCACCCGGCCGTAGGTAATGCAAAAGACGACGGCGAACAGCGCGCCCATCGCGACGCCGAAGATCAGCACCCCGAAACCCAATCCCGCATTGGCCTGCACGCCGCGGGTGAACAACTCGACGCCGTGCTCGTGCACGCCGTGCATCGTCGCTACGGCGGCGCGTCCGTCTTCATACACGATCGCGCGGCCGATAACGGGCTCCGCGAACAGGCGGGCGAATAGAAATGCCAAAGCCCCGGCAACTGCCCCCGCGAGTAGACCGCGTGCGATCAGGCGCCTCTCCACGCTACGGGCTCAGTGGCAGGGGAAGCCAAGCAGATGGCGCGCATCGTGCACGAACTCGTGCACATGTGAATCACTGCCGAATAGCGACACCGCACCCTGATCGATGCCGACGAAGTAGAGCGCAAAGAGCGCAAAGAAAACGGTTCCCGCCAACCAAACCGGCGCGCTTGCCGCCGACAAGTCAACCGATCGGATCTGCGTCACCGCTGTCTGGGGATTACCCACTGTCGGACTCCTTCTGGGGACCTCGCCCCCGGTTGGCTGCCGGCCAGTGTAGACCGCGGAATGCCCGGCAGCGGATGGAACGGGAGCATGCTGATAAGCGACGGAGGGGCGGCCACCCGCACGGGTGACCGACCCCTCCGGTTGTCGTTCGCGGCTACTGTCCGGTTGTCCCCGGGGTGCCGGCGGCGTGCGCCCCGGCCTTGGCCAGATCCGGCTCGGTGGGCTCGGCAGGCTTACGGGTCCCGGTGAAGGTGAACACCGCGTCCTCTCCGGCACCCTCGCCGTCCCAGTTGTCCACGTCGACGGTGACGAGCTGGCCGGGACCGACCTCCTCGAACAAGATCTTCTCGGACAGCTGGTCCTCGATCTCCCGCTGGATGGTGCGTCGCAGCGGACGAGCGCCCAGCACTGGGTCGAAGCCACGCTTGGCCAGCAATGACTTGGCTTTGTCGCTGAGCTTCATCGCCATGTCTTTGCCCTTGAGCTGCTTTTCGACCCTGCCGATCATCAGGTCGACCATCCGGATGATCTCGTCGCGAGTCAGCTGGTGGAAGACGATGACTTCGTCGATGCGGTTCAAGAACTCCGGGCGGAAGTGCTTCTTCAGCTCGTCGTTGACCTTCTGCTTCATCCGCTCGTAATCGTTGTCCCCGCCGCCCTGGGTGAAGCCCAGGCCGACCGCTTTGGAGATATCGGCGGTGCCGAGGTTGGACGTGAAGATCAGCACGGTGTTCTTGAAGTCCACCGTGCGGCCCTGCCCGTCGGTCAGCCGGCCGTCCTCGAGAACCTGCAACAGGCTGTTGTAGATCTCCTGGTGCGCCTTCTCGATCTCGTCGAAGAGCACCACGGAGAACGGCTTGCGTCGCACCTTCTCGGTGAGCTGGCCGCCCTCCTCGTAGCCGACGTATCCCGGCGGGGCGCCGAACAACCGCGACGCGGTGAACCGGTCGTGGAATTCGCCCATGTCGATCTGGATGAGCGCGTCGTCGTCACCGAACAAGAAGTTGGCCAGCGCCCTGGACAGCTCGGTCTTACCCACACCGGACGGGCCGGCGAAGATGAACGAGCCCGACGGGCGCTTGGGGTCTTTCAGCCCGGCACGGGTACGGCGGATCGCTTTGGATACGGCCTTGACCGCGTCCTCCTGGCCGATGATCCGCTTGTGGATCTCGTCCTCCATGCGCAACAGCCGGGTGGTTTCGGCCACGGTGAGCTTGACCACCGGGATACCGGTCCAGTTGCCCAGCACCTCGGCGATCTCGTTGTCGTCCACCTCGGCGACCACATCCATATCGCCGGATCGCCACTGCTTTTCGCGCTCACTCCGCTGGCCCACCAGTTGCTTTTCGCGGTCACGGAGGCTGGCGGCCTTCTCGAAGTCCTGCGCGTCGATCGCGGACTCCTTCTCACGGCGGGCCTCGGCGATCTTCTCGTCGAACTCACGCAGGTCTGGCGGAGCGGTCATCCGCCGGATCCGCATCCGCGCACCTGCCTCGTCGATCAGGTCGATGGCCTTGTCCGGCAGGAACCGGTCGTTGATGTAGCGGTCGGCCAGGGTGGCAGCGGCCACGATCGCGCTGTCGGTGATGGACACCCGATGGTGGGCCTCGTAGCGGTCCCGCAGGCCCTTGAGGATCTCGATGGTGTGGTCCACCGTGGGCTCCCCGACCTGCACCGGCTGGAAGCGGCGCTCCAGCGCGGCGTCCTTCTCGATGTACTTGCGGTACTCGTCGAGCGTGGT
>NZ_JBKQTQ010000230.1:0-3939 GCF_052143115.1 Mycobacterium sp. | reverse complement strand
GTGGGCGGCCACGGCACCACCCTCGGCGGAGCGATCGTGGACGGCGGCCGGTTCCCGTGGGCCGACCATCCCGAACGCTTCCCCATGTTCAACCAGCCCGAGCCCGCCTTCCACGGCGTCGTCTTCGCCCGCGACTTCCCCGAACGGCCCTTCACTGTGCGAGCCCGCTCCACCCAGCTGCGCAACAGCGGCGCCACCCTCTCCCCGTTCAACGCCTTCTTACTCCTCCAGGGCCTCGAGACGATGGCGTTACGGCTCGAGCGCCATGAGGCCAACGCCCGGGCCGTGGCCGACTACCTGGCCGCCGACCCCAGGGTGGCGTGGGTGAGTGTCGCCGGCTTCCCCGACCATCCCTACCACGACCTGGTCGAGCGCTACCTCCACGGGCGCGTGCCGTCCATCGTCACCTTCGGGGCCGAGGGTGGCTACGAGGCGGGACTGGCCTTCTTCGATGCGCTCCAGCTCGTCAAGCGGCTGCTCAATCTGGGGGACGCCAAGACCCTGGCCATCCATCCGGCCTCCACCACCCACCGCCAGCTGTCCGACGAGGAGCTGGTGAAGGCCGGTATCCGGCCGGAGACGATCCGCCTGTCCATCGGGATCGAGCACATCGACGACATCATCGCCGACATCGACCAGGCCTTGGCCAAGGCCACGGCTGGGATGGTTGGCGGCAACGGCGGCGCCGGCGGGACCGGTGGGAACGGCGATCCAACGTTCACCATTAACGGCGGCAACGCCGGGGCGGGCGCGCGTTGACGCGCAGACACGATCCGGCATGGGTTTGGATGATCGGCGCGTTCGGCGGCGCGCTCGCGCTTGCCGTGGCCGTTCTGGCCGGTTACGGCACCGGTCCTGATGGCCTCAAGCTGGGGCTGCGCGTCACGGCGCGCTGGTCGTTCCTTTTTTTCTGGCTTTCCTATGCCGGCGGCGCGATGGCCGTCCTGTTCGGCCCAGCCTTTGCCGGGCTGGCGCGCCAGGCGCGAGCCTTGGGCCTGGCCTTCGCCACCGCGCATCTGGTCCATATCGGATTGGTCGTCTGGTTGGGCGTCGTCATCGGCCAGATTCCGCTGCAGGGCGGCTCGTTGTGGTTCTTCCTGGTCGCACTGTTCTTCACCTATCTGCTGGCGCTGCTGTCCTTCGGAATCGGAATGCCCAACCTGGGACGTCTGTGGCGGCCACTGCTCTTCCTGGGCACGACTTACATTCTGATCGCCTTCGGCGGGGATTTTGTGCTGGGCGCACTCGCCCAGAAGACACAGCATTGGCTCTACGCCGCCGAATATGTGCCGTTCGCCCTGTTGAGCCTTATTGCAATCCCGCTGCGCCTTGCCGCGTTTCTTCGCCAGCGCTTCGGCTTGCGTTCCGCCACGGCCTGACGCACCTCGCCAAACTGTTTCATAACAGAACGAAAATTTCGGCGCTTTGCCGCCTGTGATCGTGCCGGAGTGGTGCATAGTTCCCGCGGCGCATTCGGGCTTTGCGTACTCGGGCGCGCGACGTGCTGATCATCCGTATCGTCGACCTCGCGGTCGAACGCCGTCGTATGGAGAGCACCCTCCTCGGCGATCCCGTCATCATGCGCTTCTTCGCCCACCACGAACCATTCCCGGCAGGTGATGGATCGTCTGTACCGGCAACGTTATTCGGATCCACCGCTAAACGAGCGTGTTCTGCGAGCACACGGCGAATCATGTCGACGGATGCCCCATCTCCACTCACCGCCCCCGGGGTACCACGCCCGGTCGGTGGACGTCCCCGCGAGCACCTCGCTAGATCACCTGGCGTCGAACTGCTTCGACTTTCCCGACCACAGTCGGTCTATAGAACCGACCTCTTGCACACCGACGTCCGACTCCGGCCCGCCGTGCCGGCGGAGCACGTCGATCAGTTCCATCCGCAGATGCTGGAGGTCGCATGAACCGTCGGTCACCACGCACAGGTCGACACCACGTTGCGTCTTGCCCACAAAGAAGTCGGCGACGCCGGGGGTGGCAAGGACCGTCTGCTCGAAGGCCGCCCGTGGCACCAGAGCACCGCTTTCGTACTGGAAGGCTCCGTCGATCCGACCGCTGACCGCTGTGATGCGGCGATGAGCACAACCGCACGGACACGGCTCGTCGGAGATCGTCACCGCGTCTACGAGGTCATAGCGGATCAGCGGCTGCGCCAGGTTGTACAGGTTGGTCAACAGCAGCCGATCCGCAGGTTGCCCATATGGTACGACGTTGCCATCAGCATCCGCCGGCTCGAGAATTACCAGATCGTCGGCGATGTGCATGCCTTCTCCAACGCCGCATGGAAAGGCATAGGTCCCCTCTGAGCAGCCCCAGAACTCCGAAGCCTCGACCCCCCACGCGGACCGAACTGCCTCTCGCACGGGCGCGGTGCAGACCTCTCCCGCGACGCTAACCCAGGTCGGTTTTATGGTCAGTCGTCCTTGTGTCGCCTCTAAAGCTAGCTCCCGGATGAGGCTCGGCCACCCTTGGAGAGCCTGCACCGCAGGACGGGCGTTATTGAGACCGTCGACAATCTCGTCCAGGGGGAGCGTGCCGGCGAAGCAGTGCGATGCTGGCCCTCCGCCTTCGAAGGTGCTAAAGGCGTGAAACACCCCCGATTCATGCCTGGCGCTGCAAGCGAAGGCCTGCGCCAGCACCGCGTCCGGGTCTTCGCCGCGTCGCCCGGTCCAGCGCGAGCCCTGCATCACGAAGGTGACGAACGCGTCCCAGCCGTAGACATGGACTGCTTCGGTTCCTATATATCCAGACGTGACGATTGCCCGGTACTCGTCGTCCAGGTACCCGTCTTCTCCGTTCAACCGATCGATGTGTTGTTGGACCCGGGCAAGTGTTAACCCGGGGACCGTGACCACCCGGTCAAACTCCTCCATCATCTCGGCTCTGGTCAGGACCGGCAGAGAGGGGAGGTCGGACTCGGTGAAACTCGCCAGATCGCGGCCCGCCAGTCGTTCCCGCCAGAACGGCGAACGATCGGCGGCCCACACCAGCAGCTCCCGAAGACGCCGTTCGCGTTCTGCGGCGAGACGCCCTGCGTCCCATCGCAGCCGGCGCACCCCCTTCAAGTACGCATCTTGCAATTCGGCACGCTGCCGCCGGACCAGCTGCTCGTAATGTCCCCCCGACGTCGCGCCAGTTGCCCTCGCTTGCACCCGAGCGATCCTAGCCTGGGCACCGCGCTCCGATACCATTCCTGGCCAAATGGCCGTTTATGTCAACGCGCGGTTCCTTTCACAGCCCGTGACTGGAGTACAGCGCCACGCGGAGAACATCACTCGAGAGCTCTTCGCAATTCGCGACGGTATCCGGCTCCTCGCGCCCCCTGGGCCGCTCCGTGTCTTGGATGCCATCGATATCCAGCAGATCGGGACAAGTCGCGGACACGTGTGGGAGCAGATTGAGAATGACCCTCTAGCGTCGGATTGGAAGCGAAATCGATCTCATGCCGTTCGCGCTCGCCGCACCGCTTGGGCAGCGTCTTCGTGTCCGTTGGTGATTAATCCTGAGATCACGCCATCGACGTCAGCGGCTGGTTGATTCTGGCTGAGCTTGAACTTGGCCTCGATGCGGGTGATCAGCAATTCCACTCCCACAATGGCGCGTAGTAGACCCTCGATGAACTGTGGCGGCGCGTCGTCGACGGACCATGATTGCGGTCGCCCAGCCTCATGGCGTCCGGTTAGATCACGCACATTCTGTTCGACCCAGGCCGGGTCATCGTGCACTGCGAGTCGCCCATAGACGTGCGCAGTGACGTAGTTCCAAGTGGGCACCACACGTCCGTGCTCGGCCTTGCTCGGATACCAGGCCGGGGAAATGTACGCATCTGGTCCCCGCACGATGACCAGAGCCTCGCCAACCACCGGGCGCCGCCACTGGTCATTGTTGCGGGCGAGATGACCACGAAGGGTCCTCATGCCCG
>NZ_JBKQTQ010000229.1:0-6108 GCF_052143115.1 Mycobacterium sp. | reverse complement strand
TCCGCGGAGCGGGAACCGCTGTCGTCCGATTCCGAGGCGCGCATCGCAGACTTCGCCGATCTGGTGGCTACCGCGATCGCCAATACCGCGGCGCGCGAGCAACTGGATGCCAGCCGGGAGCGCCTGCGTGCCAGCCGCGATCGCCTGCGTCAGCTCGCCCGGCATCAGACGGCGTTGCGCCGGGTGGCAGAACTGGTCGCCCGCGAGGCGGAGCCTGCCGAGGTGTTCAACGCGGTGGCCGAGGAGATGGCCACCGTTCTGGACGTCTACAACGCGACGGTGGGCCGCTACGACGGCGATGACATCGTCATTGCCGCGCTTGGGCGTCCGGAGGTGGACCTTCCAAACCCGCCGGCCGTCGGTGAGCGTTTCCCGCTGGACGGCGACCACGTCGCCGTGACGGTTCGGCGCACCGGCCGGCCCGCTCGGATGGACAGCCACGAGCATGCGGCGGGTGTTTCGGCCGCGCGCATCCGCAAGATGGGCATCGCATCCATGGTCGGCGTCCCCATCATGGTCGGGGCAGAGTTGTGGGGCGTGGCTGCCGCGGCCTCGCGGGGCGAGCCGCTGCCGGACGACACAGAGGTAGGCATCGCAGACTTCGCCGATCTGGTGGCGACCGCGATCGCCAATGCGGCGGCGCGCGAACAGCTGAATGCCAGCCGCGACAGCCTGCGTCAGCTGGCTCGACAGCAAACGGCGTTGCGCCGGGTGGCGGAACTGGTTGCCCGCGAGGCGGAGCCGGCGGCGGTGTTCAACGCGGTGGCCGAGGAGTTGGCCAGTTGCCTGGACGCCTTCAACGCGACGGTGATCCGCCACGAAGGGGACTTTCTCGTCATCGAGGCTGTTGCAAGCTTCAACCAAGACCTGCCAAACCCTCCGGTAGTTGGCCAGCGGTTCCCGCTGGAGGGCGACCACGTCGCCCCGATGATTCTGCGCACCGGCCGGCCCGCTCGGATGGACACCCACGAGCACGCGGCCGGCAAGACGGCCGCATTCATCCGCGCGCTTGGTATCCAGTCCATGGTGGGTGTTCCCATCGTCGTCGGGGGGCAGCTTTGGGGCTCGGCCGCCGTGGCGACGCGGACCGGGATCCTGCCTCCCGACACCGAGGTTCGCATGGCTGATTTCGCCGATCTGGTGGCGACTTCCATCGCCAACGCGGCCGCCAGGGCCGAACTGCAGGCCGGCCGCGACAGCCTGCGCGAGCTCGCCGGAAACCTCAGTGTGCTGGCCAGGCAGCAAGCCGCATTGCGCCGGGTCGCAACTTTGGTCGCACGCGGGGTCGGTCAGTCGGAGGTGTTCTCGGCGGTGGCCGAGGAGATGGCCGGTTGCCTGAATGTGGGTAACGCCGAGGTGCTCCATTTCGACGACGACGGCGCAGCGATCGTCGTCGTGGCGTCCTATGCGGAACCCGGCGTGCCGCACTTTTCGCTGGGGGAACGCCTCTCCACCGAAGGTGACAACGTCGCCGCGACGGTGTCGCGCACACGACAGTCGGCGCGGATAGACAACTGGGAGGGCGCCGCCGGCCCGATTGCCCAACGCGTTCGCGAGTTGGGCGTCCGGTCCCGCATCGGGGCCCCGATCGTGGTGGACGAGCGGCTATGGGGCATAGCCGTCGTCGCCACCACCGAACCCGACCCGCTGCCGCCGAATACCGAAGCTCGCGTCGTCGAGTTCGCCGAGCTGGTCGCGACCGCAATTGCCGCCGCGACCACCCGCGCGGAGCTGATCGCCTCGCGGGCGAGGATTGTGGCCGCCGCCGACGACGCACGACGCCGCCTGGAACGCGACATTCACGACGGAGCCCAGCAACGGCTTGTCTCGCTGGGATTGAAACTTCGCCTGACCGAGGAGTCGGTGCCATCCGAGCGCGATGACCTGAAAAGCATGCTGTCCGAAGCGGTTTCGGGCCTGACCGACGTGTTTCAAGAGCTGCAGGAGATTTCCCGGGGCATTCATCCGGCGACCCTGTCGACAGGTGGGCTGCGGGCGGCGTTCAAGACGCTGGCGCGCCGCTCACCGGTGCCCGTCAACCTCGACATCACGATCGAGCAACGGTTGCCCGAATCGGTCGAGGTCGCCGCTTACTACGTGGTCGCCGAGGCGCTAACCAACGCCGCCAAGCACGCGCAAGCCTCCGAGGTGAACGTGCGGGCCCACACCAGCGACGAAAGCCTCAACGTCGTCATCTCGGACGACGGCATCGGCGGGGCTGACTCGGGCAAGGGCTCCGGGCTCATCGGGCTCAAAGACCGCATCGAGGTGCTCGGCGGCCGCATGCGCGTCGCCAGTCCTGCTGGAGGCGGGACGACGCTTCACATCACCATCCCGTACAGCACAAACGGAAAATGATCGGCTAGCCAGGAGTGGGCAGTTCACGGCGAGCAGCTTGCTGACTAGGTCAGAGTGTGCAAGGCATGCTGCGGATGGCGTGCATGAAGTTTCCCGGCACGTACACCGGACCGCCGGTCTCGATGTCCGGCACCTGCCGGAGCAGCTCGCCGAAGATGGCGCGCAGCTGCGCCCTTGCCACGTGGGCGCCGAGACAGAAATGCACACCGCCGCCACCAAAACCCACGTGCGGGTTGGGGTTTCGGCTCAGATCGAATCGCTCCGGATGGTCAAACGCCTCTTCATCCCAGTTGCCGGACGCATAGAACATCACCACTTTGTCCCCCGCTTCGATGGTTTGACCACCGAGCTGGAAATCCGTGGCGGCCGTACGGCGGAAGGTCATCACCGCCGAAGCCCAGCGAATGAACTCCTCGATGGCCCCACCGATGCGGCAGTCGAAATCTTCGAGCAGCCAGGCCCGCTCATCCGGAAAGTCGGTAAGCGCCTTCATCGCGTGGCTGATGGTCTGGCGCGTCGTATCGTTGGCGGCCACGGACAGGCCCGCAAAGAACGCGGCCACCTCCGCGTCGGTGAGCCGGTCACCATCCACCTCGGCGTTCACCAGGCTGCTGAACAGGTCTTCGCCGGGACGGTCGCGGCGCTGCGCGGCCAGCACACCGGCCAGTTGCTGTAGGTACAGCAGGTTCTCGGCCAAGACTTGCAGCGGGTGACGGCCGTCCAGGTAGACCTCATCGGCCCACGACACCACGGCATCGGCGGCATGGGCCACGTGGTCACGCTCGGACTCCGGAATGGCGACCATGTCCGACAGCGTGCGGATCCGAAGTTCCTTGGCAGACCGGTCGACGAAGTCAACCCCACTGCCTGCGGCCTTCAGCTCTTCGACGATGGTCTTGGCGTTCGCCTTGATCGCGTCCTCGATGCGCCTGACCTGCCTGGGCGTGAACGCGGCGCTGACAAGCTTGCGTAACTTGGTGTGCCGCGGCGGGTCCAACGCCAGGAAGGACTGCGTCGCTTCGAGCATCTCCTCGGGAACGTTCTCGAATACCAACCCTTGCCAGACAAGAACACCTCATGATTGCGGCTGACAGTGGCGATGTCGGCGCGGCGGGTGACCGCCCAAAAGCCGGGGTCGTTCGGATCGGGCATGAGTGCGTCTTGGACGGGAGGATGCCAGCTCACCGGGCGCTCGGCCCGTAGCACGGCGAAGGAGCGTTCCCGCTCCGCCGCGGTCATGGACCAGAACGCGCGCGAGGATAGATCGATCGGGTCGTAGCTGCGAAGCGTTGCAGATGCGGCAGTCATGGTGGGTTCCTCGGTCAACTACGGCCCCCGGTCACACGCCGGAACCTTAACTCCCGACACGACGTTTACACATAATCTCTTGCGACAGCCGGACCGTAAGGGCTGGACGATTCGGTTCGCGTGCTTACGGCTGGCGGGTATCGGCGATCATCTTGCCGAAATTCGACGCGCCGCAGGCGCTCAGCGACGTCGGAGGCTCCGATTCAAGCCACGTCATGTCTCGCCGCCGCCGCTTACCTGCGCGATAGCTCGGCGAGCCGACACTACGACGACAGTCACGGGGGGCTGCTTGATGAGGAGGCCCGCAGTCTGCTCCTGTCGCCGCACGGCGCTTCCGTCGTAACTGCGCTCGAAAAACTTTCCAGGCTGCGCAATTGACGCAACGGTACTTCGCCGTCTCGGCGCTGGGTCAGGCGCCGGCAGGGCAGCGGCTGAACTCGCGCGGCATCGCTCAGTTTCGCTGTGCCGACCCGCTTCGGTGGGTGACGTCCGCATTCGGTGTCCTTCAAGCGCGTTTCAATTCTGACGGTTCGTCACTATCCCAGGGATTGTGAACTAGGTTGTGATGCAATGCAGTGTTGACGATTCGTCAGATCGCGAATACCCGCTAGCAGGGTATAGCGATTGCTGTCAGCGCCAACGACATACCTTCCCAGCGGCGGCATGCTTAGTGACGAATGCGGTCCGCGAAAGCGTGTGCTGCCAAAAGCCTTGTTACTAAAGCCTTTCAGGGAAGGAGCATCATGCCGTCCATCGATTATGTTCCGGGAGGCCAGCAATGACTGAGCTGATCGGCTCCCACAATGGCCTGCACAGCGAGCAGGGCGCTCTGCCGGGTGACCACCCGGGGCGCTCAGCCAACCCGGTGATCAAGGTCCATGACGTCATCTGGCTGGAGTTCGAGAAGCCGGATCTCAAGAAAGCGGAGGCGTTTGCGCTGGCTTTCGGGTTCAGCGTCGCGCTGCGCACTGACGACGAGCTGCACCTGCGTGGCAGCGACGCCGGCGCGCCGTGCGTGCTGATCCGCCGCGGCCCGCGTTCGCGGTTCATCGGCCCGGCTTTTGTCGCCGCCGAACACTCCGACCTACTGCGGTTGGCCGATGCGACCGGGACCACCGTGCGCGCGCTGCCGGAGACCCTGGGTGGCGTGACCGTTGATCTGGTCGACCCCAGCGGCATTCCCTTGCGGGTGGTCTCGGGCACGCACCAGCTTGAGGAGCTGTCCTCCCAAACGCCGCACGTGTTCAACTTCGGCCCCAGCCACGACGTGGCCCGGGCCAACTCCACCCAGCGGCCTCCTCGGGTGCCCACCCGGGTGCAGCGGCTCGGGCACATCGTGCTGCAGACCACCAAGTACCTCTTAGCGCTGAACTGGTACCTGGACCACCTGGGATTGATCGTCAGCGACTTCTGCCACTATCCCGGCCAGCGCGAGCGGGGACCGGTGATGAGCTTCATCCGCTGCGATCGCGGCTCCACCCCGGCCGACCACCACACGCTGGCGATGGCGCTGGGTCCGGCCAACCGCTACGTGCACTCCGCGTATCAGGTCTGCGACCTCGACGCGCTGGCCGCCGGCGGCGAATACCTGCGCGAGCAAGGGTATTTCCGTTCCTGGGGCATCGGCCGTCACATCCAGGGCAGCCAGATCTTCGACTACTGGCGCGACCCTGACGGTGATTTCCTCGTCGAGCACTTCGCCGACGGTGACATGTTCGACAACACGCTGGAGCCCGGCTGGGCCCCCCTGGCGGCCTCGGGGCTGTATCAGTGGGGACCCCCGCCAAGCAAGGACTTCCTGGGCATCGGAACACCGGGCGAAACCGCGAAGGAAGTCGCCGTGATGCTCGATGCGCTGCGCCACGACAACGAATTCGACCTATCCGCCTTGCGCGGACTGTTCCACGTAGCCAATTCCTAACCACCAGCCGAAAGAAAGTAAGGACCCGTTATGACCGTCTCGATCCTGCGCACCGCCGACACGTGGTGGGTGCAGACCCCGAGCGGCGCCGCCCGCATCCGCACCGACGCCGCCAACACCGCAGAGGTGCTGGCCGACCGTGCGGCTATCGACGCCGCGCACTCCACCGACACCGTGCCGGTGGAAAACCTGACGCTGCTGTCGCCCGTCACCACGCCATGCCGCCTGGTGGCGCAGGCCACCAACTACGCCTCGCATGTGCGCGACGTCGGCCGCGACCCCGCCAAGACACCGCTGACCTTCTTCCGCAAGGCATCCGGTTCGGTCACTGGTCCGTTCGATGACATCGTCAAACCCGCCCATGTGCAGCTGCTGGATTACGAGTTGGAGATCGGTCTGCTGGTCGGCCGTGAGCTGCCGGTGGGCACCGAGGTGACTGAGGCCAACCTGGCCGAGTTCGTGTGGGGGCTGGTGGTGACCAACGACGTGTCGGCTCGCGACGTGCAGCTGACCAAAGCCCA
>NZ_JBKQTQ010000228.1:0-4879 GCF_052143115.1 Mycobacterium sp. | reverse complement strand
ACCCGGCCACCGTAATCACCAGACACGGTCGATACGACGACGTCTCGGGCTGGTTCGCCATTTCGTCGGATAACGTACCGAAGCGGTATCACAGTCTCGCGGTGGCCGACGCCGGCGCGATCGGGTTGGGCGGTCAGGACAATATCCGCTACCCGGACGACCAGACCGCCGCCGCCGACCGGCTGTGCAGACTGGGCCGCGGCAACGGCATCGACTGCGCGATCGTCGCCCAGCCGGGCAAGCACGATTGGCCTTTCGCGAGCAGGGTTTTCGCTAAGGCTCTGCCCTGGCTGGCCGGCGAGTTGGACACCCCCGGTGTGCCGTTGATCGCGCTGCCGTCTTCGTCGCCTCCGCCGATGTCGGCTTCGGCTCCACGCAACGAGCCAATCGGCAGGTAGGCCGTGGCACGGGTACCGTGAAGCCATGCCCGACGAGCCGACGAGTCCCGCCCCCGAACCCGACCCGGGCTATACCAGCTCAGGCATTCCGACGTTCGAGTCGGTCCGCGAGAAGATCGAGACGCGATACGAGACATCAATCGGCGCAGCCGAATTGGATGCCGAGAGCCCCGAGGGCCGTGACGTCGAGGAGCAGTACCAGGAGCGGCAACGCGCGGCGGCCGAGCGGCTGGCCCAAATCCGCAAGTCGATGCACGAGGACGGCTAAAGGCAGCTACGCGCTGACCTTTCGTCGCCGGTTCGAGCGCCGTGGCGCACCGGCCGACGCCCCGGTGCCGCTGAGGGTTTCGGCGAGGAACTTCCCGGTGTAGCTTTCTGGGACGGCCGCGATGTCCTCCGGCGTGCCCTCGGCGACGATGGTTCCGCCTTCGCCACCGCCCTCCGGGCCCATGTCGATGATCCAGTCCGACGTCTTGATCACGTCCAGGTTGTGTTCGATGACGATCACCGTATTGCCTTTGTCGACAAGGCCGTTGATGACGTCCAACAACTTGCGGATGTCGTCGAAATGCAAACCGGTGGTGGGTTCGTCGAGGATGTAAACGGTGCGTCCGGTCGAGCGCTTCTGCAGCTCGGACGCCAGCTTCACGCGCTGCGCCTCACCACCGGACAGCGTGGGCGCCGGCTGACCGAGCCGCACATACCCGAGGCCGACGTCGACCAGAGTCTGCAGATAGCGGTGGATGCCGGTGATCGGCTGGAAGAACTCCGCGGCCTCCTCGATCGACATGTCGAGCACCTCGGAGATGGTCTTGCCCTTGTAGTGCACCTCAAGGGTTTCCCGGTTGTAGCGGGCGCCGTGACACACCTCGCACGGCACGTACACGTCGGGCAGGAAGTTCATCTCGATCTTGATGGTGCCGTCGCCCGTGCACGCCTCGCAGCGCCCGCCTTTGACGTTGAACGAGAACCGGCCCGGTTGATAGCCGCGGACCTTGGCCTCGGTGGTCGCGGCAAAAAGAGTGCGGATCTTGTCGAAGACCCCGGTGTAGGTGGCCGGATTCGATCGCGGCGTGCGACCGATCGGCGACTGGTCGACGCGTACCAGCTTGTCCACGTAGTCCAGCCCGGTGACGCGGACGTGCCGACCCGGGACCTGCCGAGCGCCGTTGAGCCTGTTCGCCAGCACCGCGGCCAGGATGTCATTGACCAGGGTCGACTTGCCGGAGCCGGACACCCCGGTCACCGACGTCAGCACACCGAGCGGAAAGGACACGTCGATCTGGCGCAGGTTGTGCTCGTGGGCGCCGACGACGGTGAGCCGACGCCGCTTGTCAATCGGGCGCCGGATCGCCGGGGCGGCAATGCTTTCCTTGCCCGACAGGTAGGCGCCGGTGACCGAGTCGGTGTTGCGCAGCAGCTCATCGTAGGTTCCGCTGTGCACGATGCGGCCGCCGTGCTCGCCGGCTCCCGGGCCGATGTCGACAACCCAATCGGCGTGCGCGATGGTGTCCAGGTCGTGCTCGACAACGATCAGCGTATTCCCCAAATCCCTTAAGCGAGTCAGGGTTTCGATGAGCCGGCGGTTGTCTCGCTGGTGCAGGCCGATGGACGGCTCGTCGAGCACATACAGCACGCCGACCAAGCCGGAGCCGATCTGGGTGGCCAGCCGGATACGCTGCGCCTCACCGCCGGACAGCGTGGCCGCCGCACGGGACAGCGACAGGTACTCCAGCCCGACGTCGAGCAGAAAGCCCAGCCGTGACTGGATTTCTTTGAGCACCTGACCGGCGATGGCTTGTTCGCGTGAGCCCAGGGTGAGCGCGTTCAGGAACTCCGCGCAGTCCGAGATGGACAGCTCGCAAACCTCGGCGATGGACTTCGCGCCAGGCGCCCCCGCGGTCAAGGTAACGGCCAGGATTTCCGGCTTGAGTCGAGTGCCGTCGCACACGGGGCACGGCACATCCCGCATGAAGCCCTCGTAGCGCTCCTTCATCAGCTCGGATTCGGTCTGGTCCATCTTGCGCTGCAGGAACGCCAGCACGCCTTCGAAGTCGGCGTAGTAGGACCGGGTGCGCCCGTAGCGGTTGCGGTAGCGGACGTGCACCTGCTCGTCGCAGCCCTCGAGAATCGCCTTGCGCGCCTTGGCCGGTAGTTTGCGCCACGGCGTGTCGACGTCGAAGCCCATCGCCTCGCCGAGGCTGGCCAGCATCCGGGTGAAGTATTCCGACGTGTGGCCCATCGACCACGGCGCCACCGCCCCCTGCGCCAGGGTGCGGTCGGGGTCGGGCACCACCAGGTCAGGGTCGACCTCTTTGCGGATTCCCAGACCGGCGCACTCCGGGCAGGCGCCATACGGCGAGTTGAACGAGAACGACCGCGGCTCAAGGTCGTCGACGGCCAGCGCGTGCCCGTTGGGGCAGGCGAGTTTCTCGGAGAACCGCTGCTCCCGGTTGTGGGCGTCGTGCTCATGGTCGACAAATTCCAGCACCACGATGCCGTCGGCCAGGTTCAGCGCGGTCTCCACCGAATCCGTAAGCCGCTGCTTGGCGGTGGCCTTGACGGTGAGGCGGTCCACCACCACCTCGATGTCGTGCTTTTCCTGCTTCTTCAGCTTCGGCGGATCCGTCAGCGGATGCACCACGCCGTCCACGCGCACCCGGCTGTAGCCCTGCGCGTTGAGCTTCTCGAACAGGTCGGCGAACTCGCCTTTGCGGGTGCGCACAACCGGAGCGAGCACCTGGAACCGGGTGCCCTCCGGCATCGCCAGCACCTGGTCGACGATTTGCTGGGGCGTCTGGCGCGCGATCCGCTCGCCGCACACCGGGCAGTGCGGTGTGCCCGCACGCGCGTAGAGCAGCCGAAGGTAGTCGTAGACCTCGGTGATGGTGCCGACGGTCGACCGCGGGTTGCGGTTGGTCGACTTCTGGTCGATCGACACCGCCGGGGAAAGCCCCTCGATGAAGTCGACGTCCGGCTTGTCCATCTGCCCCAGGAATTGGCGGGCGTAGGCCGACAGCGACTCCACGTAACGGCGCTGGCCTTCGGCGAAGATGGTGTCGAACGCCAGCGACGACTTGCCCGATCCGGACAACCCCGTGAAGACGATCAACGAATCCCGCGGCAGGTCGAGGTCGACGCCGCGCAGGTTGTGTTCGCGGGCGCCCTTGACGATCAGGCGGTCAGCCAACGCTGCCCCTCTCAGGAACTATGTGGCACCTCTTATGTGCCTGCAGCAGTTATTGCGCACGGCGCATTCCATGCTATGTGCCGATACCGACAAGCAAGCGCGGACCAGTAACGTGGCCGCTATGACAGCCGTGGACGACAACTACACGGGACACGTCGACCCTGGTAATGCGGCTCGCCGGACACTACCCGGCGCCACGATCTTGAAGGCGTCGGTCGGCCCGATGGACAACAACGCCTATCTGGTGACGTGTTCCGCGACCGGGGAAACAGTGCTCATCGACGCCGCCAACGACGCCGACGTCCTCATCGACCTGATCCGACGGCATGCGCCAAAGATCTCGCTGATCGTGACCAGCCACCAGCACTTCGATCACTGGCAGGCGCTGGAAGCCGTGGCGAAGGCCACCGGTGCCCCGACCGCCGCCAACGAGATCGACGCGGGACCGCTGCCGGTCAAACCGGACCGTTTGCTGGCCAACGGCGACACGGTGCAGATCGGCGAGCTGACCTTCGACGTCCTCCACCTGCGCGGGCACACGCCCGGATCGATCGCCCTGGCCCTCGGCGGGCCCGCGACCGGCGGGGTCACGCACCTGTTCACCGGCGACTGCCTGTTCCCGGGCGGTGTCGGCAAGACGTGGCAACGCGGCGATTTCACCCAGCTGCTCGACGACGTCACCACCCGGGTGTTCGACGTGTACGATGACTCGACCGTCATTTACCCCGGCCATGGCGACGACACGGTGTTAGGCCAGGAACGCCCCCACCTTGGCGAATGGCGCGAGCGCGGCTGGTAGGCGCGACCTAGTTCGTGGTGTGCACGATCAACACGTCGACCTTGGCCCGTCGCGAGACGTTGGCCGGCACCGATCCCAGCAGCCGGCCCGCGATCGTGCTCAGGCCGACGTTACCGACGACCAGCAGGTCAGCATTTTCGTCCTCGGCCAGCTTCACCAGCGCGTCGACCGGAGCGCCGACGATCGACCGCTCCTCCACGTTCTTGGCACCCGCCTTGTGCGCCCGCTCCTTGGCGTCCTGCAGAATCGCGTAGATCGGCGCGGTGCCCGACACCTTGTAGCTTTCGTCCCCAAGTGCGTCGGCGGCCCGGGTGTCCTCATGCTGGGGCAGATACGCCGACGCGACGATCAGCTTGGCGTCGGCCCCGGCGATCTGCGCTGCCCGGTCCACCGCACGAAACGATGAATCCGAGCCGTCGGTCCCGACCACCACGGTCCGATAGGCACTCATTTACCCTCCCAGTTTCGGTTGGTCAGCCAACCCAAGACAGT
>NZ_JBKQTQ010000227.1:0-4742 GCF_052143115.1 Mycobacterium sp. | reverse complement strand
CGATGCGCGACGGGTCGTAGCTGCCGTCCTTGAACGAGTCACCCGGCGGTTTCTTGGTTGCTGTCTTGAGGTCCATTCCGGAGCAGAAGTATCCACCGGCCCCGGTCAGGATGCAGCATCGGATGTCGTCATCGTTGTCGACGCGGTCCCAGGCCTGCACCATGATTTCCATCATCTCGGTGCTCAGCGCGTTGCGGGCGTGCGGCCGGTTCAACGTGACGATCAGGGTGTGACCGCGCTGCTCCACCAGGGCGTCGGGTCCGGATTTCTCGTTTGCTGGCGCCTGAGCCACGGCTACCGCCTTTCCCTCGACATTGGGCATGAGCTTGTCAAGAAATGTAACACGTTCTAGTTTGGTGGCCGTGGCCCTGAATATTGCCGATCTTGCTGAGCACACCATCGACGCTGTGCCCGACCGTATAGCCCTTATCTGCGGCGACGAGCAGTTGACCTACGCCCAATTGGAGGAGAAGGCCAACCGCCTCGCGCACTACCTGATCGATCAGGGCGTGAAGAAGGACGACAAGGTCGGACTGTACTGCCGCAACCGCATCGAGATCGTCATCGCGATGCTTGGCATCGTCAAGGCCGGCGCCATCCTCGTCAACGTCAACTACCGGTACGTCGAAGGCGAGCTTCGCTACCTGTTCGACAACTCCGACATGGTTGCGCTGGTTCACGAGCGCCAGTACTCCGACCGGGTCGCCAACGTGCTGCCGGACACCCCCAACGTCAAGACGATCCTCGTCGTCGAGGACGGCTCCGACGTTGAAGACAGCGCCTACCAGAGCTACGGCGGCGTCGAGTTCTACTCGGCGATCGCGCAGGGCTCGCCGGAACGCGACTTCGGCGAACGCAGCGGCGACGACATCTACCTGCTCTACACCGGTGGTACCACCGGCTTCCCCAAGGGCGTGATGTGGCGCCACGAGGACATCTACCGGGTGCTGTTCGGTGGAACCGACTTTGCCACAGGCGAATTCGTCAAGGACGAGTACGACCTGGCCAAGGCCGCCGCCGCCAATCCGCCGATGATCCGTTACCCGATTCCGCCAATGATCCACGGCGCCACCCAATCCGCGACCTGGATGTCGATCTTCTCGGGCCAAACCACCGTGCTGGCACCGGAATTCGACGCCGAAGAGGTGTGGCGCACCATTCATGAGCACAAGGTGAACCTGCTGTTCTTCACCGGTGACGCCATGGCGCGGCCGTTGCTCGACGCGCTCAACAAGGACAACGATTACGACCTGTCGTCACTGTTCTTGCTCGCCAGCACCGCGGCGCTGTTCTCACCGAGCATCAAGGAGAAACTGCTGGAGCTGCTGCCCAACCGGGTTATCACGGACTCAATTGGCTCCTCGGAGACCGGATTTGGCGGCACCAGCATCGTCGCAGCGGGTGCGCCGCACAGCGGCGGGCCACGAGTGACCATCGACCACCGCACCGTCGTGCTCGACGAGGACGGCAACGAGGTGAAGCCCGGGTCCGGCGCGCGCGGCTTCATCGCCAAGAAGGGCAACATCCCGGTCGGCTACTACAAGGACGAGAAGAAGACCGCCGAGACGTTCAAGACCATCAATGGCGTGCGCTACGCCATTCCGGGTGACTACGCGCAGGTCGAGCAGGACGGCACCGTCACCATGCTCGGCCGCGGCTCGGTGTCGATCAACAGCGGCGGCGAGAAGATCTACCCCGAGGAGGTCGAGGCGGCGCTCAAGGGCCATCCCGACGTCTTCGACGCGTTGGTGGTCGGCGTGCCCGACGCCCGTTATGGCCAGCATGTCGCCGCCGTGGTGCAGGCCCGGCCTGGTTCCCGGCCGACGCTGTCGGAGCTGGACAGTTTCGTGCGCGCCGAGATCGCGGGATACAAAGTGCCACGCAGCCTTTGGTTGGTCGACGAAGTGAAGCGCTCACCGGCCGGGAAACCCGACTACCGCTGGGCCAAGGAGCAGACTGAAGTGCGCCCGGCCGACGATGTGCATGCCGCTCACGTCACTGCGTGACCGACTTCGTCAAACGTAACGCGAACGCGCCCAACGGCTTCTTTGCTTGCGAAGCCGCTGGGCTGCGATGGCTTTCGGGTGTCGACGGCGGTGTGCCCTGCGCGCGGGTTGTTTCGGTGGACGCGAGCAGCCTGACCCTGCAGCGGCTTGATTCGGTAGCTCCGGGCCGCGAATCGGCATACGAGTTCGGCCGCCGACTGGCCGTGACGCACGACGCGGGCGCCGCGGCGTTCGGCGCCGGGCCCGACGGTTGGGACGGGCCCGGGTTCTTCGGGCCCGGAAGGCCCCCGTCGCAGCCATTGCCGATGTCGCTGCGACCGCACCGAGGGTGGGGCGACTTCTACGCCGACGAGCGGCTGGCCCCGATGGCCGACCTCGCGGCGCCGCGGCTCTGCGCTTCGACCCGAGCCGCGATCGACTCCGTCGCGGCCCGTTGCCGAGCGGGCGACTTCGACGACGATGACCATCCCGCCCGGCTGCACGGCGATTTGTGGAGCGGCAACATGATGTGGACGCCCGACGGGGTGGTCCTGATCGATCCGGCGGCGCACGGTGGTCACCGTGAGACCGATTTGGCGATGCTCGCACTGTTCGGCGGCGGGTATGCGCAGCAGACGCATGACGCCGCCCGCACCGCGCTGGCAGTCTAGCCGCGTCTACAGTCGAAGCGTGAACGGTGCCCAGGCCCTAATCAATACCCTGGTCGACGGCGACGTCGACGTGTGCTTCGCCAACCCAGGTACCTCGGAGATGCACTTCGTGGCCGCGCTGGACGCGGTTCCGCAAATGCGCGGCGTGCTAGTGCTTTTCGAAGGCATAGCCACCGGCGCGGCCGATGGCTATGCGCGCATCGCGGAGCGACCAGCGGCGGTGCTGTTGCATCTGGGCCCGGGGCTGGGCAATGGTCTGGCCAACTTGCACAACGCTCGTCGCGCCCACGTCCCGGTGGTGGTGGTGGTCGGCGACCACGCCACGTATCACAAGAAGTACGACGCCCCATTGGAATCCGACATCGATGCGCTCGCCGGCAGCGTGTCGGGATGGGTGCGCCGGACGGCTGACACTTCCGACGTCGCCGGCGATGCCGCCGAGGCGATCGCCGCCAGCCGGTCCGGCTCGCAGATCGCGACGTTGATGCTGCCGGCGGACGTGTCCTGGTCCGACGGAGCCCAGCCCGCCTCGGCGTTGCCGGCGCAGCCAACGGGTGCCGACCCGCTGCTGGCGCCCGAGGTGAGGGAGCTGCTGCGGTCGGGCGAGCCCACGGTGATGATGATCGGCGGAGACGCCACCCGCGGCGTCGGGCTGACCGCGGCCGCGCGGATCGCCGCGGCCACCGGCGCTCGCTTGCTGTGCGAGACCTTCCCGGCCCGGCTGGAGCGCGGGGCCGGCGTTCCAGCCGTCGACCGGCTTGCATACTTCGCTGAGGCTGCCACGGCCCAGCTCGACGGCGCCAAGCATCTGGTGCTGGCCGGCGCCACGTCGCCGGTCTCGTTCTTCGCCTACCCCGGCAAGCCCAGCGACCTGGTGCCCGCCGGCTGCGAAGTGCACGTGCTCGCCGAGCATACCGGCGCGGCCGATGCATTGGTCGCGTTGGCCGATGAGCTGGCACCGGGCAGCACCGCGCCGGTGGCGCCCGCATCGCGTCCGCAGTTGCCGACCGGTGCGTTGTCCGCTGTGTCGGTGGCCGACGCGATCGGCGCGCTGATGCCGGAGCGGGCGATCGTTGTCGACGAGTCCAACACGTCGAGTGTGCCGCTGACGGCGGCAACGGCCGGTGCGCCCAGACATGACTGGCTGACGCTGACCGGCGGCGCTATCGGGTTCGGCATCCCGGCCGCCGTGGGCGCAGCGGTCGCCGCGCCCGACCGGCCGGTGTTGTGTTTGGAATCCGACGGATCGGCGATGTACACGATTTCCGGTCTGTGGACTCAGGCGCGGGAAAACCTGAACGTGACCACGGTGATCTACAACAACGGCGCCTACGACATTCTGAGGATCGAGCTGCAGCGAGTCGGCGCCGGTTCGGCTCCGGGCCCCAAAGCGCTTGATCTGCTTGATTTATCCCGTCCCAGAATGGATTTCGTCAAGATCGCCGAGGGCATGGGGGTTCCGGCGCGGCGTGTCACCACCGCCCAGGAGTTCGCCGATGCCCTGCGCACGGCCTTCGCCGAGCCGGGTCCGCACCTGATCGACGCCGTGGTGCCGTCAATCCTCGGTTAGCTCGGCAAGGTGGTCGACGAGCCAGTCGGTCAGATCGTTGAGGACATCGATTCCCGTCTCGAACACGCCGTCGTGGACCTGGGCCACCAGCGCGACGCCGACATGCCCGGCCCCGGTCGGTACGATCGCGAATTGCCGGACCAGGTAGTCGCCGCCTATCCCGGGACCCCAACCGCCTTTGGCGGCAAAGCCTTTGGCGGCCAGACCCCAGCGATGGTCCGTGGTGAGGTTGTGCATTAATTCGACGACAGGCGAAGCGTCGGGAATGCACGGCAGCCGGGCGGCGAACTCCGCCTGCCGGGCCAGGGACCAGTGCGTTTGACCGAATGCGGTGTAGCCGGGGCGAAGTCGCCTTGACTCGACCACAGTGGTTGTGTCGCCGGCGTCGTGGATGACAGTTTGCACCTGCTGTGCCGCCTGGGCCGGGTCCCCGAGCCGCGACCACAGCTCCTCGGCGGCGGTATTGTCGGATTGCGTAATCGTCTGAGCGGCAAGCTCGCCGCTATCCACCCCTGC
>NZ_JBKQTQ010000226.1:0-23090 GCF_052143115.1 Mycobacterium sp. | reverse complement strand
GATGGCCTGGTGCATGCCCTCGTTGTAGCGCCGGCCGATCAGCACACGGCCGGTGAACTCGTCGACGATGAGCACCTCGCCGTCGCGGACGATGTAGTCCTTGTCGCGGGAGAACAGCTCTTTGGCTTTCAGCGCGTTGTTGAGGTAGCTGACCAGCGGTGAGTTGGCTGCCTCGTAGAGGTTGTCGATGCCGAGCTGGTCCTCGACGAACTCCACGCCAAGCTCGTGCACGCCGACGGTGCGCTTGCGCAGGTCGATTTCGTAGTGCACGTCTTTTTCCATCAGCGGCGCCAACCGGGCGAACTCGGGGTACCAGTTCGAAGATCCGTCGGCGGGCCCGGAGATGATCAGCGGAGTGCGGGCCTCGTCGATCAGAATCGAGTCCACCTCGTCGACGATCGCGAAGTTGTGCCCGCGCTGGACGCAGTCCTCCAGCGAGTGGGCCATGTTGTCGCGCAGGTAGTCGAAGCCGAATTCATTGTTGGTGCCATAGGTGATGTCGGCGGCGTACGCGACGCGCCGCTCGTCGGGCATCATCTGCGCGAGGATCACGCCGACGTCCAGACCGAGGAAGCGGTGCACCCGACCCATCCACTCGCTGTCGCGTTTGGCCAAGTAGTCGTTGACGGTGACGATGTGCACACCCTTGCCGCCGATGCCGTTGAGGTAGGCCGGCAACACCGAGGTCAGGGTTTTGCCTTCACCGGTCTTCATCTCGGCGACATTGCCGAAGTGCAGCGCCGCAGCACCCATCACCTGCACGTCGAACGGGCGCTGGTCCAGCACCCGCCAGGCCGCTTCGCGGGCCACCGCGAACGCTTCGGGCAGCAGGTCGTCGAGGCTTTCCCCGTCGGCGTGCCGCTTCTTGAACTCGTCGGTCTTGGCCCGCAGTTGAGCGTCGGTGAGTTTCTCGACGTCGTCGGACAAGGTGTTGACATAGTCGGCCACTCGCTTGAGGCGCTTGACTATGCGACCTTCACCGAGGCGTAGCAACTTACTCAGCACAGCTTTGTCCCCTACGGATCGGAGTCTCGGGCGCCCTCCATCCTAGGCGACGAGCTGGCGATAGCCGCCGATCGTCAGGCGAGGCGGATCAGCCCGTAGTCGTAGGCGTGCCGACGGTAGACCACCGACGGGCGTTCGGTCTGCTTGTCGTAGAAGAGGAAGAAGTCGTGGCCGACCAGCTCCATCTCGTAGAGCGCGTCGTCCACCGACATCGGCTTGGCCGGGTGTTCCTTGGTGCGCACCACCCGACCCGGCTCGTGGTACTCGTCGACGCCGTCGTGGTCCGGCGCGCCGGTGACGTCGGTCTCGAAAGCCGGCTCGGGCGGCACGGGCGGCACAGTGGCGGTCGCGGCGGCCAATGAGACCGGGGTCTTGTCGCCGTAGTGGACTTTGCGGCGGTCCTTGACGCGACGCAGCCGGCTTTCCAGCCTGGCGACGGCGGATTCGAATGCGGCGTAGAAGCTATTTGCGCACGCTTCGCCGCGAACCACCGGCCCGCGGCCGCGAGCGGTGATCTCGACATGCTGACAAGACTTGCGTTGGCGACGGTTGCGTTCATGGTCGAGTTCGACATCGAACAGATAGACGGTCCGGTCGAACCGCTCTAAGCGGGCGAGTTTCTCCGAGACGTAGATGCGGAAGTGGTCGGGTATCTCGACGTTGCGGCCCTTGACCACGACCTCGGCGTGCGATGTCGGTTCGTCCGGCTCGTCGGCTGCTGTCGGTAGTTCGGCGACAAGCTGACCGGAATCCACGGTTTGCCTTGACATACTTGACAACTCGTTTCTCTCGCGTAGCACGCACGCGGCGTGCCCGGCTTTCAGATGCGCGCGCCGACGGGGTTTGGTGGTCTTTACCGTGGCCGCCCGCCGGTGCAAGGTGTCGAGAACTCACCCCCTACCCTCTTCGGTGCCGTGGCGCCTCGGTCTATTTCGGATGCGCCACCTTGAGGCGTTCATGGTGCTTGATCCCGACGGTAGACCGTCTGCGGGCAGAAGTTCCAGTGTTTTGATCCGTCTGTTGCGAGTTCTTCACGAATGCTCACGCGGCAGCTAGCGCCAGCACAGCCGACACCCGCGCTCCCGCGGTTTGCAGGACGCGGACCGATTCACGGGCGGTGGCGCCGGTCGTGACGATGTCGTCGACGAGCAGGACTTCGCCATCGGCCGGCACACGTCGGCGCGTCAGCAGCACCCTTCCAGCGATGTTGCGCTCGCGGGCGGCGCTACCCAGACCGGCCGAGTCGCGGGCCAGCGCCTTCATCCGCAAGGCACGCACCACGGTGATGTGCTGGTGGTCCGCGGTTGCCAGCGTCGCGATGCGGGTGACCGGATCACCGCCGCGGCGACGCGCTGCCCAGCTGCGGGTCGGCGCCGGAATGATCGTCAGCGGAACATCCAGCAGGCCCCACCCGAGCAGTCGGTGCACACCGAGCGCCAACGCCTGGGCCAACGGCGTGACGAGGTCGCTGCGGCCGCGATCTTTCATCGCGACGATCACCTGCCGGCGTGCACCGGCGTAGCGGCCGAGCGCAAACACCGGAACTCCGGGGTCGATGCGCGGGCTCACCACGCGCGGGGCGTCGGGACTCATGGCCAGCTCTCGGGCGCAAGCCTCACACCAGCGGGTCGACGGCGCCCCGCAGCCACCGCATTCCAGCGGAAGGACAAGATCGAGCACGGCGCAAGTGTGACGGCGGGGGGTGACAGCTGAAACGACTCAGCCGGGCAGCACCGGCATCGCCCCGGGCACCATGAACGGCGGCACGTCCAGCCAGCCCTGTGGCCCTTCCGCACCCGAGATCGACAGCTGCATGACCCCACGCGGATCGGCGACGTACACGATCGACGGATTGGCCGCGATCGCACCCACCGGCAGCTGCAGATTGCCGCTCGGGGCATCCGAGTTCACGCCGTCGATGTTGACGTAGGACACCGGGTGCGCAGCGTCGTTGCGACTCACCGCGACGTCGTCGTCGGTGCGCCACGACAACGACACCACCGAGGAGCCCAGCCCGAACCCGAGCCGCCGGGGGTAGGCCAACGCGAATTGGCCGGCCTGCGTCTGCTCGACGCTGGCCAGGATCACCTGGCCCTCGATGACCATCGCCGCCCGCGTCCCGTCCCGCGACAATTGCAGCTCGGCGATCACACCCGGGAAGTGATTGGACACCGCGGCCGAATCAACCGGAAGACGCGCAGGCTGACCCGAGGCCGTGCTTTCAATGGCACGCAACACGGTGTTGCCGTCGGCCACCACCCACACCGCATCGTCCAGGGACCAGGTGGGCCGCGACAAGCTATGCCCGTCAGCGGCTTCCACCGCCTCGCCGCCAAGATCGCCGATCCACAGCGATGCGGCCATATCCGGCGCGCCCGGCCGAAGCGTCACCACCGACGCCACCTGGTGCCCGCTGTGCGACAGCGCGGCTCCGGTCTGATCCGTCGTCCGCCCGAACGCGCCTGGGACCGGGTCGGAGCGCTGCCCGTCCAGCGAGACCAGCGCCCCGCCCACCAGCGCGTGCACCCCGGCCGCCGCGCCCTCCGCCACACCCGGGTCGGTGGCGGCGACGTCAGAGGGGTTCCACCCGGCCGCGAACCTTTCGTCCAGCGCGGCGCCGTCAGCGTTGATCACATACGGCCCTTTGATGTCGGCGCGCGCCAGGGTCCAGATGATCTGCGCGGCAAGCAATTCCTTGCTGTGCGGGTCGGCGACCGTCAACAGCTCCAGATCGATTCGGGCCCCGGCGTAACCGCGTCCGATGCCGCTCTTTCCGCCGTCGGCACGAGTCACCGGCCCGCGCAGCCGCAGCGGCGGGCCGAGCATGTTGCGGACGCTTTTGGCCATCTCCGGACGCGGACCGGCGATCAGCTTGGAAACCAGTTCGGTGGCCAACTGGTCACGATCGGCCACCGCGACATAACGCGGATCAGGAACGACCGTCTTGCCGGTCGGGTCCGCGAAATACAGCGTGTTGCGCTTATAGGTGGCCTGAAATTGCTGCCAGTCCAAGAACACCCCGTTGGGCAGGCGGTCGATGCGCCAGCCTCCCGGTGTCTTGATCAGCTCGATCGGAACGGGATCCGGCACTACTCCCTCAGCAGTCTCGAACACGCCCATATCCGACAGCGAACCAAGTTTATCTGCCCGCATAGCCACCGAAACCCGTTCGGCGCTGTGGGTTTCGACGAAGACGACGTGGTCGATCAGCAGCGCGCTACCGGCATCGTCCCAGGCGTTCGACGCCGACTGGGTGAGGAACTGGCGTGCCGCGAGGTGCCGGTTGGCCGGATCGGCTGTGGCTTTGAGGAATTCGCGCAACAGCATGTCAGGGTCCATGCCGGGCGTCGGCTTGGGCAGATTCGACGGTGCCGGTCGCTCGACGGTGCCGATGGCCTGCGGCGCCGACGCGCTCGGCACTCCGGCGCAGCCTGCGATCACGACGGCCAGGGCGATTAGCAGCGCGGTCAGTTGCCGCATCACGTGCCCCTCTCGGCGTGCTCTCGCGGCCGAAGCTGACGCTCCTTGCGTTCTGGGGCAATCGGTTTCATCGGCAGCGGACTGGTGGTGACCTTATGCCCGCGCACCAGCGGCAGCGTCAGCCGGAAGCAGGCGCCCTGGCCCGGCTCGCCCCAGGCCTCGAGCCGACCCTGGTGCAGACGCGCGTCCTCGACGCTGATCGCCAGGCCCAGCCCGGTCCCACCGGATCGCCGCACCCGTGACGGGTCCGAGCGCCAGAATCGGCTGAACACCAGCTTCTCCTCGCCGGGCCGCAACCCGACCCCGTAGTCGCGGACGGTGACGGCGACGGTGTCTTCGTCGGCGGCCATCCGGATGCGTACCGGCTTGTGCTCGGCGTGGTCGATGGCGTTGGCGATCAGATTGCGCAGGATCCGCTCGACCCGACGGGGGTCGACTTCGGCGATCACCTCTTCTGACGGCATGTCGACAATCAGCTGGACGCCGGCGTCTTCGGCTAGGTGACCCACATTGCCCAGCGCGCTGTTGACGGTCGCACGGAGGTCGACCGCCTCCACCGATAGCTCGGCCACGCCCGCGTCGTGCCGCGAAATTTCCAGCAGGTCGTTGAGCAGCGTTTCGAACCGGTCCAGCTCGCTGACCATCAGTTCGGTGGAGCGCTGCAGTGCCGGCTCGAGGTCCTCGCTGTGGTCGTAGATCAGGTCGGCGGCCATCCGGACGGTGGTCAGCGGGGTGCGCAGCTCGTGGCTGACATCAGAGGTGAACCGGCGCTGCAGGTTACCGAACTCTTCGAGTTGGGCGATCTGCCGCGAGAGGCTTTCGGCCATGTCGTTGAACGACACCGCCAGCCGGGCCATGTCGTCTTCGCCGCGGATCGGCATCCGCTCGGACAGGTGCCCCTCGGCGAACCGCTCGGCGGTGCGCGCCGCGGCACGCACCGGCACCACCACCTGCCGCGTGACCAACCATGCGATACCGGCCAGCAGCACCATCAACACCAGGCCGCCGGTGGCCATGGTGCCGCGGACCAATGCGATCGTGCTCTGCTCGTTGCCTAGCGGGAAGATCAGGTACAGCTCGAGGTTGGTCACCCGCGACGACGTCGGGGTGCCGATGACCAGCGCCGGACCCGAGAAGCCGTCGGTGTGCACCGTCGCGTACTGATAGGCCACCTGCCCGGCCTTGACGAACTCGCGCAGCGCAGCGGGCAGCTGGTCCACGGGCCCGGCTGCCGCCGCGGGCCTCGGGCCGTACCCGGGTACCACCAGCACCGCGTCGAACGCACCGGCCAGACCGGCACCGGAGGTCGGATCGGTTTTCGACGTCAACGTGTTGCGGGCGAGCTGCAGGCTGCTGTCCAGCGAGCGCGCCTCTTCCCCGCTGACGACCCCGCTGACCGTGTTACGGGCCCGGTCGATCTGCTCGGTGGCGGCACGGACTTTGACGTCAAGAACGCGGTTGGTGACCTGGCTGGTCAGCACGAAGCCGAGCACCAGGATCACCGCCAAGGACATCCCGAGCGTTAATGCAACCACCCGAAGTTGCAGCGAGCGGCGCCAAGCGACGCCGACAACTCCACTCAACGCAGCCATGCCCCGCATGAACGGGCCAGAACGACCCGACCGACCGCGAATGCGCGGCTTCGCGCCCCACATCAGAAGCGCCGCTCGCCCCCGCTTCGCGACGTCCGCTGTGAGTCGTCGCGGGCGGTCACGGAGGTCCGGCCTTGTAACCCACTCCTCGAACGGTCAGCACAACGGTCGGGTTCTCCGGGTCTTTTTCGACCTTGGCCCGCAGACGCTGGACATGCACGTTAACCAAACGCGTGTCCGCCGGATGACGGTATCCCCACACCTGTTCGAGCAGCACATCACGAGTAAACACCTGGCGGGGTTTACGCGCCAACGCCACCAGCAGGTCGAACTCCAGCGGCGTCAGGGAGATCTGCTCGCCGTTGCGAGTGACCTTGTGCGCCGGCACATCGATGTCCACGTCGGCGATCGACAGCATCTCGGCGGGCTCGTCGTCGTTGCGCCGCAGCCGTGCTCGCACCCGGGCGACCAGCTCCTTGGGCTTGAACGGCTTCATGATGTAGTCGTCCGCACCCGACTCCAGGCCCAAGACCACGTCGACGGTGTCAGTCTTGGCGGTGAGCATCACGATCGGGACACCGGAATCGGCGCGCAGCACCCGGCATACGTCGATGCCGTTCATACCGGGCAACATCAAATCCAGCAGCACCAGGTCGGGGCGCAGCTCGCGCACTGCGGTGAGCGCCTGGGTGCCATCACCGATGACCGCGGTGTCGAACCCTTCACCCCGCAGCACAATGGTCAGCATCTCGGCCAGCGAAGCGTCGTCGTCGACCACGAGAATCCTTTGCCTCATGGCGTCCATGGTGTCACCAGATCGCGATAAAACGGAGCTGCCACACGCGCGTTTCTTGCCCGAATACCACAGCTCGTGGCATTAGGCCGTCAACCTGGCCGCCAGCTGGCCCGCGTCGACGTCGACATCCACCACCAGCCAACGCCCGCCCCAGCCGGCGGCCGCCAGGCCGGAATAGACGGCGCCGGTGCGTTGCTGGAGCTCGTTGTCGCGTTCGTAGGCGTCACGCGACCGGCTGGCATCCTGGCGGGCCCGGTCGCAGGCGCGCTGGCTCGCCAGCTCAGTCGAAACGCCAAGCAGCACTTGCCAATCCGGTGCAGGAAGCCGCAACCGGTGGTATTCCATCTGGTACACCCAGCCAACCACCTCGCCGTCGGCGTCTTGGTGCAGGCGGGCGGCACTGTAGGCCGCATTGGACGCCACGTAACGATCCAGAATCACCACATCGTGGTCATCGCACAGTTCCCGGATCTGCGCAGCGGCGCCGGCACGATCCAGCGCGAACAGCATCGCCATCGCATGCACCGACGACGCGAGGTCACCGTGCTGGCCGTGCAGCGCCTCGGCCGCCACGTCGGCGGCCACCGACTGCCCGTATCGCGGGAACGCCAGCGTGGCCACCCTCTGCCCGGCGGCTTCGAAGGCCGCACACAGACCCTGCGAAAGTGTCCGCTTGCCGGCGCCGTCGACGCCCTCGATGGCGATCAGCACGGCGCGAGCCTATCCCGTGCGGACCCGATCGATGCTGCTCAGTAGCGGTAGTGGTCCGGCTTGTAGGGCCCGTCGACGTCGACGCCGATGTAGTCGGCCTGCTCCTTGGTCAGCTTGGTCAGCTCGCCGCCGAGTGCGGCGACGTGCACGCGAGCGACCTTCTCGTCGAGGTGCTTGGGCAGCCGGTATACCTCGTTGTCGTACTCGTCGTTCTTGGTCCACAGCTCGATCTGGGCGATGACCTGATTGGAGAAGCTGTTGCTCATCACGAACGACGGGTGCCCGGTGGCGTTACCCAGGTTCAGCAGCCTGCCCTCGGAGAGCACGATGATCGACTTGCCGGTGTCCTTGAAGGTCCACAGGTCGACCTGCGGGCGGATGTTGGTCTTGGTGGCGCCGGACTTCTCCAGCCTGGCCATCTGGATTTCGTTGTCGAAGTGGCCGATGTTGCCCAGGATCGCCTTTTCCTTCATGGCCTTCATGTGCTCAAGCGTGATGATGTCCTTGTTGCCGGTGGTCGTGATGACGATGTCGGCCTCGCCGATCACGTCGTCGACCCGCTTGACGTCGTGGCCCTCCATCAGCGCCTGCAACGCGTTGATCGGGTCGATCTCGGTGACGGTGACGCGAGCGCCCTGACCGGCCAGCGACTCGACACTGCCCTTGCCGACGTCGCCGTAGCCGCAGACCAGCACGTTCTTGCCGCCGATGAGGACGTCGGTGCCGCGGTTGATGCCGTCGATCAGCGAGTGCCGGCAGCCGTACTTGTTGTCGAACTTCGACTTGGTGACCGAGTCGTTGACGTTGATCGCCGGGAACGCCAGGTCTCCGGCAGCGGCGAACTGGTAGAGCCGCAGCACGCCGGTGGTGGTCTCCTCGGTGACGCCCTTGATCGACTCGGAGATCTTGGTCCACTTGTCCTTGTCGGTCTCGAACCGGTGGCGCAGCAGGTTCAGGAACACCCGGTGCTCAGCCGAGTCGTCCTCTTCGTCGGGCGGCACCACACCGGCCTTCTCGTACTGCGCGCCGCGCAGCACCAGCATGGTGGCATCCCCGCCGTCATCGAGGATCATGTTGGCCGGCTCATCGGGCCAGGTCAGCGCCTGCTCGGCGGCCCACCAGTACTCCTCGAGCGTCTCACCCTTCCAGGCGAAGATCGGCACGCCCTTCGGCTCCTCCGGGGTGCCGTGCGGGCCGACGACGACCGCGGCGGCGGCGTGGTCCTGGGTGGAGAAGATGTTGCACGAGGCCCAACGCACTTCGGCGCCCAACGCGACCAGCGTTTCGATGAGCACCGCAGTCTGCACCGTCATGTGCAGCGAGCCGGAGATCCGGGCGCCTTTGAGCGGCTGCACGTCGTGGTATTCGCGGCGCAGCGACATCAGACCCGGCATCTCGTGTTCGGAGAGCTCGATGTCGCGGCGGCCGTAATCCGCCAACGACAGGTCGGCGACCTTGAATTCGATGCCGTTGCGGACGTCGGGACTCAGCGAGTGCTCGGTCGTCGTCATGTGGTGGGCCCAATCCTTCGTCGATGAACTAGTTAGCTTGCATATATATTAGTCCCGACGCAGTGCTGACCTCGTGCCGGGTCAGTCGGGCTCGATGACACCGTATCGTTCCGCGGCCGGCGTCATCAGCCGAGCCAGATCCGCGGCGACGTCGTGGTCGGCCTCCGGTGGCATCGACACGTAGCTCATCGCCAGCCGCACGATGGCGCGGGCCAGCATCCCGGCATCGTCCTCACTGGCCTTCACCCAGCTGTGCATGAACGACGACGTCAGCCGGGCTGAGCAGTGCGTGATGATCGGCCCGCTGTCGGTGGTGATGATCTGCAGCAGGTCGGGTTTGGCCACACCGCTCAGCAGCGAGATGACCAGCGGGTCGGCCGCCGATTCCGAGAAGAACGCCCGAAATCCCTGCAGGAAGGCGGCGTAGACGTCGCCGACGTTGGAATAGATGGCGTCTTCGACGGCGTTCACCAATCGATCGGCCAGCCGCAGCGCATAGCCATGAGCCAGACCTTGCCGCGAGCCGAACTCGTTGTAGATGGTTTGGCGGCTGATGCCCGCCGCGCGGGCCACGTCGGCCAGCGTTATCGCCGACCAGTCGCGGCTGAGCAGCAGTTCCCGCATCGCGTCCAGCACCGAATCACGCAGAAGGGCCCGTGACGCCTCGGCGTAGGGGACCCTTCTCACATTCGCGACAGTAGTCGCCGGCGCGCTGGTCACGAACGAGCGACTTCCACCATCTCGAAGTCGGATTTCGCTGCGCCGCAGTCCGGGCAGCTCCAGTCTTCGGGGATGTCATCCCAGCGGGTGCCGGGCGCGATGCCGTCTTCCGGCCAGCCTTTGGCCTCGTCGTACTCAAAGCCGCACTGCACGCACACGAACAGTTTGTAGTCACTCATTTCGTTACCTCCATCAATTGTCCGATTCTCCCCCGCAAGCGGGAGGTGCCCCCACCTCGTGCCGCTTGCGGCACGCATCGTCATCGGACCTCCAAGATGTCGAAGTCGATCTTTTCGCGTACCGCGCAGTCGGGGCAGCACCAGTCTTCGGGTATTTGCTCCCAGCGGGCTCCGGGTGGAAATCCTTCTCGTGCAGCGCCTTTGGCTTCGTCGTACACGTAGTCACAGCCCGTGCAGCGGTAGGCGGTCATCACGCCACGGCCCCGTAGCGGGCCAGGATCTTCTCCCGTCGGCGCGGTTGCACGTTGACCCGGGTGATGTCGCCGCCGTAGTGGGCGAGCACCCGGTGGTCCATCAGCTTGCGCCACAGCGGCGGGAAGTAGGTCAGCCCGATCAGCGCGGCGTAGCCACTCGGCAGATTCGGCGCCCCGTCCATGCTGCGCAGCGTTTGGTAGCGGCGGGTCGGGTTGGCGTGGTGATCGCTGTGGCGCTGCAGGTGGTAGAGGAACAGGTTGGTGACGATGTGGTCGGAGTTCCAGCTGTGCTCGGGGGTGCAGCGCTCGTAGCGTCCGTTGGCGTTCTTCTCCCGAAGCAGCCCGTAGTGCTCGAGGTAGTTGACGGCCTCCAGGAGGCTGAAGCCGAAGACGGCTTGGATGATCAGGAACGGGATTAGCGCCGAGCCGAACAGCGCGATCAGCACGCCCCACAACACCACCGACATCAGCCAGGCGTTGAGCACGTCGTTGGAAAGATAGGTCTTGGGGTTCCACGGGCTGGCACCCTGCCGGCGCAGCCGCTGTGCCTCCAGCCGCCAGGCCGAGCGCAGACTGCCGAACACGCTGCGGGGCAAGAACTCCCAGAACGTTTCACCGAAGCGAGACGACGCCGGGTCTTCGGGCGTGGCCACCCGCACGTGGTGGCCGCGGTTGTGCTCGATGTAGAAGTGCCCGTAGCCGGTCTGCGCCAGGGTGATCTTGGACAGCCAGCGCTCCAGCGAATCCTTCTTGTGTCCCATTTCGTGCGCGGTGTTGATCCCGACGCCGCCGAGAGCCCCGACCGACAGCGCCAGGCCGATCTTGGCCGGCCAACTCAGCGGCCCGTCGTAGCCCAACCAGCTCAGGTTCGATGCGGTGAACAGGCACGCGCCCAGAATCATGCTGAGGTACTGGAAGGGGATGAAGGCGTAAGTGCAGTAGCGGTAGTACTTGTCGTTTTCCAGCCAGTCCATCACCTCGTCGGGCGGGTTCTGCCCGTCGGAGCCGAACCGCAGGTCAAGCGCCGGCAACAGCACGTAGAGCAGGATCGGACCGATCCAGAACAGCACCTGCGAGGCGGTCTGCCAACCGAACTGGTTCATCGCCCACACGATCGGCAGGATTGTCAGCAGCAGCGTCGGGACGATCAGTCCCATCAGCCACAGATAGCGCTTCCTGTCCTGCCAAGTAGAAGCATTCGGGCGTAGTCCGGTGGTCATATGGCCAATCTCCTCGTGAGTTGGAGCACTTGAGGTTGGACAATAATACTCTCTGCGTCTTCTGTCTAGACATAGAGCGTTATTTTGTAAAGTAGCTATGCCGGATCGAGCGCCGAGTCCATCTCGGTTTCGTCGGCCTGCCGACTGGCCAGCACCGAGTGCCGACGGCCATAGCCCAGGTAGATGGCGATACCGGCGATCATCCAGAGGCCGAACCGCACCCAGGTGATGACGGTCAGGTTGACCATCAGCCACACACACGCGCACACCGACGCGACCGGCAGCAGCGGCACCAGGGGGGTGCGGAACCCCCGAGGCAGGTCCGGGCGGGCGCGGCGCAAGACGATGACGCCGGCGGACACCAACAGGAACGCGAACAAGGTCCCGACGTTGACCATCTCTTCGAGTTTGTCCGTCGGGAACGCCGAGGCAGTGGCTCCGACCAGGAACGCGACGAGCGCGGTGATCCGCACCGGGGTGCCCCGGGCGCCGGTCTTGGCCAGCCGCCGCGGCAACAACCCGTCGCGCGCCATCGCGAACACCACCCGGCATCCGCCGAGCACCAGCACCATCACCACCGTGGTGAGCCCGGCGAGCGCGCCGATGGAGATGATGCCGGAAGCCCAGTGCACCCCGTTGACCGCGAACGCGGTGGCCAGGTTGGCGTGATGTCCATCAGGGGTGGTCTTCAGCGCGGTGTAGGGAACCATCCCCGAGAGCACGACCGACACCGCCACGTAGAGGACTGTGACGATGCCCAATGTGAAGAGGATGCCCCGGGGGACGTCGCGCTGCGGGTTTTTGGTCTCCTCGGCCATGGTGGCCACGATGTCGAACCCGATGAACGCGAAGAACACGATCGACGCTCCCGCGAGCACCCCGTACCAGCCGTAATGGCTGCTGTGTGCGCCGGTGAGCAGCGAGAGCAAGGACTGATCAATGCCGGTGCCGGCGTGGTCGGCCTCGGGCGGCGGTATGAACGGCGAGTAGTTCGCGGTCTTGATGTAGAAGGCGCCGACGACGATCACCAACACCACCACCGACACCTTGATCGTGGTGACCACGATAGAAAAATGCGACGACAACTTGGTGCCTAATGCGAGCAGGGTGGCCACCAGCGCGACGATCAGCAGCGATCCCCAGTCCAGCTTAAACGACCGGAGATCGATTGTGCCGCTGGTTAACCCGAATACCGTGTCCAGGTAACTCGACCATCCCTTGGCAACGACGGCGCCGCCGATGGCCAGCTCTAACACCAGGTTCCAACCGATCGTCCAGGCCAGGAACTCACCGAAGGTGGCGTAGGAAAACGTGTAGGCGCTGCCTGCCACCGGCAGCATCGACGCAAATTCGGCGTAGCACAGCGCCGCCAGCCCGCAGGTGATTGCGGCGATGAGAAACGAGATCCAGATCGCCGGTCCGGTGATGTCTCCCGCGGTTGATGCGGTGACGGTGAAGATGCCGGCTCCGATCACCACCGAAACCCCGAAGACCGCCAGGTGCCACCAGCTGAGGTCCTTGCGCAGCTGGGCACCCGGCTCGTCGGTGTCGGCGATCGATTGTTCGACCGACTTGGTGCGCCAGCGACCGGCCATGCACCGGGACAGTACCGAGTACTGTGCGGGAATGCGTGGGGAGAGCATGACGGGAAACGGTCGAGGGCACGCTGTCGTCATCGGGGCCAGCCTCGCGGGGTTGTGCGCGGCGCGGGTTTTGTCCGATTGCTATGACCGGGTCACGGTGTTCGAACGCGACGAGCTTCCGAGCACACCCGTCAACCGCACGGCGGTCCCCCAGGGCCGGCATGTTCACCTTCTGATGGCCCGTGGCGCCCGCGAATTCGACGGGCTGTTCCCCGGTCTGCTCGACGACATGGTGGCAGCCGGCGTTCCCATCCTGGAGAACCGACCGGACTGCATCTACTTCGGCGCGGCCGGCCACGTACTGGGCACCGGGCACACGTTGCGCGACGAGTTCACCGCCTACGTGCCCAGCCGTCCGCACCTGGAGTGGCAGATCCGGCGCCGGGCCCTTGCCATCGCCAATGTCGAACTTCAGCAGCGTTCGGTACGCGAACCGCGGTTTGACGCCGGTGAGCAGCGGGTGACCGGGGTGTTGCTGGATTCCGGTGACACTGCGGACCCCGAGTTCGTCGCGGCCGATCTCGTCGTCGACGCGGCCGGACGCGGCACCAGGTTGCCGGTGTGGCTGGAGCAGTGGGGATATCAGCGCCCGCCCGAAAAGACGGTCGAGGTGGGCATTGGCTATGCGTCGCATCAGTTTCGGCTGCCCGAGGGCGCGATCCGGGAGAGGGTGATCGTTGCCGGCGCATCCCGGCACCAGCCGCTCGGGCTGGGCCTGCTGGGCTACGAGGACGGCACCTGGACGCTGACTACCTTTGGTGTCGCGAAAGTCGAACCACCGCATACTTTTCCGGAGATGCTGGCGCTCGCCAGAAGGATTCTGCCGCAACGGATCTCCGCCGGCCTGGAACTGGCCGAGCCCGTCGGCGAGGTGGCTTTCCACCGCTTCCCCACTAGCCGGTGGCGCCGCTACCACAAGCTGGACCGCTTCCCGGCCAGGATTCTTCCGCTCGGCGACGCCGTGGCCAGCTTCGACCCCACCTTCGGACAAGGCATGACGATGACCTCGCTGCAGGCCGCTCATCTGCGCCGAGCCTTGGCTCAGGGCGCCGACGAGGACCTGGCCCGCGACGTGAATCGAGCCACCGCCAAAACCACCTACCCGGTGTGGATGATGACCGCGATCGGCGACTTCGCCTTCCACCATGCGAGCGGACAGCAGCCCCGTTGGTACCGGCCGGTGGGCAACCTGTTCGACCAGTTCCTCGGAGCGGCGGAAACCGATCCGGTTCTCGCCGAATGGTTCTTGCGCAGGTTTTCGTTGTTGGACAGCCTCTACATGGTGCCCTCTGCCACGCTGGTCGGTCGTACTATCCGGCACAACATGCGGCTGTGGCTCGCCGAGCGCCGCGCGGGGCGGCCCGAACGCCGCGGCGCGTTGGCGCCGCACTGATTTATGCGCCGCTCCTCAGCATCGCTACGTCCCCCTCGCCGCTGCGCGGCTGGGGGTGCCCCCACTGCATCGTCGCCGGCGCGGATCACAGGCCGACGGTGGCCCGGAATATCTTGGTCGGTTCGTGGGCGATCATGCGGATGGGCCCGTCGTCGGCAGCCACCCACGCGGCGGCGCCGCGAGTGAGCTGCACTGCCCCGGATTTTCCGGACACAGTCGTCGAACCCTCGGTGCACAACAGGATCTGCGGCCCGTCGTGACGCGACGGAGCGTCGACTTCGTGGCCTAGCTGGTCGTCGCCAAGTGTCAGCATCGACGCCGCGAATTCGTCGGCGGGGGTGTCATAGATCAGCCCGAGCCCATCCCGGTGTGTCGGCGCACGTAGTTGAGACTCGGGGGTGGGGGTGAAATTCAGCACCCGTAACAGCTCGGGAACGTCGACGTGTTTCGGAGTCAGACCACCACGTAACACGTTGTCGGAGTTGGCCATTACCTCCAGCCCGACACCGCGCAGGTAAGCGTGCAGGTTTCCGGCCGACAAGAAGATCCCCTCACCGGGATCGAGGGTTATCCGGTTGAGCAGCAACGCCGCCAGCACACCGGCATCGTCGGGATACCGTTCACCCAACTCCAGCACGGTCTTGGCTTCGGCCGCGAACTCTTTTGCGCCGCAACTTACGTAGTGGATGGCGCCATCCAGCACGGCGGACACCAGAACGTCGATGTCGGGCTGTGGCGCGGTGATCCAAGTGGTGAACAACGCGCGCAGGCCGTCGGCATCGGACTGGTCGTTCAACAAATCGATGTATGGATCCAGGTCGGACACCGCCAGGGCGCGCAACAGTTCGATGGTCCGGGCCGCGGGACGGAATCCGGCCAACGCCTCGAACTGCTGCAGCGCCACCAACAGCTCGGGCTTGTGGCTGCCGTCGCGGTAATTGCGCACCGGCGACGTGACCGGAATGCCGAGCCGCTCCTCGCGCAGGTAACCCTCGGCGGCTTGCTCGGCGCTCGGATGCGCCTGCAGCGACAACGGTTCGTCGGCAGCCAGCACTTTGACCAAGAACGGGAGCACATCGCCGAACCGGGCGCGGGTCACCGAGCCCAGTTGCCCTTCCGGGTCGGCGGCCAGCGCCTGCAGCAGCGAGACTTCTCCGTCGGGATTTTCCAGCCAAGCCGGATCACCGGGGTTGGCACCGAGCCAGAGCTCCGCTTCTGGGTGCGCCGCCGGAACGGGACGCCCGGTGAATTCGGCGATGGCCGTCCGCGATCCCCACGCGTACGTCCGTATCGCACCCCGTAGCAACTGCACTGTCTACCTATCCCCGCACCAGCCGCAAATAAACCGCCGCCATCTCCAATCGAACAGCCAATATAGCCAGTTGCTGCTCGGCCCGTTGGGCACCGACAGGCGCTGTGCTGACACCCGGCCCCTCCGGCACATCCTCAGCGCCGACGATGTCGACGTCGTCAAGCTGAGCGACCCGAGACGCCACGACCGTGCGTTCGGCATCCAGCGTCAACGCCAGCACCCGCAGCCGCTCGGCGACCGGGCCGTCGATCTCCTCGTCGTGAAACAAAGCCTCCACCGGGTCGACGGACCCCGACTCGGCGACGGCGCGCAGTGCCACCAAGGCGTCGGCGAGTCCGGCGGCGGCGGTTACCTGGTTGGCGATCCGCAGCAGAACAGAAGACCCGTGCCTGGCCAGTGCCAGGGTCGCGGCACAGTCCCCGGCCAGCACGACGCGGCGCCGCGACATCCGCTCGACCAACGCCTTCGCCGGATTGGTGAACACTTCGCGGCTGGCGCTGTTACGCAGCGCCTCCGCGTCCAGCTCGTCGGCCAGCGCGGCCAGGTCCACACCCAGCTTGGGATCGACGCTTTGCAGCGCAGCCAGCCCGGCGGCCAGATACCGGCACAGACCGAACTCGTCGGCGACGGGGAGCCGCGGCGCCATTACCGCGGCCCGGCCGGCCGTGGCTTCTCGTAGCGGGCCGTCGTAGGGCGCCGCCACGACAACCCGCGCACCGCGGCGCACTCCGCTCGCGGCGGCGCCGACCAGCGCCGGATCGCCGGGGTCGTCGCCGGCCACGATCAGCACGTCGAGCGCGCCGATCCACGGTGGCGCCTCGGCGACGACCACGATCGGCGCGGCCGCCCAACTACCCAACGTCGCGGCCAGCATGGTGCCTGCGGTCTCAGCAGTGCCTCGCCCGGCAACCCAGATCAGGGTGCGCGGACGGTCATCGCCACGCAAGGCGTCGAGAGCACCCTCATCAAGCGTGGCCGCGGCCGCGCGCACCTGCGCGCCCGCCGTCGACGCCGCCCGCAACAGCCCCTCGCGATCCGCGGCCAGCAGGGCTTCGGTGTCGTCGAGGTCGATCGTGGCCTGGGTCGCGTTCACGTCGCGGTCTCCACCTGACCTACGGCCTGCTGGCGAATCTCGTCGGCAACCTGGGCGACCACCGCTTCCACGTCCTCGACGCAACGTCCTTCCACATTCAGCCGCAACAACGGCTCGGTGTTGGAGGTGCGTAGGTTGAACCAGCTGCCCTCGCCGAGGTCCACCGTCACCCCATCCAGATGATCGATGGATTGAATGCGGCCGCCGAACGACTTCAGCACCGCCTCGACACACGACGTTGCGTCGGCCACGGTGAAGTTGATCTCGCCGGATGACTCGTAGCGCTGGTAATCGGCGGTCAGCTCCGACAGCGGCCGCTGCTGCTCGCCGAGCGCGGCCAGCACGTACAGCGCGGCCAGCATCCCGGAATCGGCGCCCCAGAAGTCACGGAAGTAGTAGTGCGCCGAGTGTTCACCGCCGAAGATCGCACCGGTGTCGGCCATCAGCGCCTTGATGAAGGAGTGCCCGACCCGCGATCGCACCGGCGTGCCGCCGCGCTCGACCACCAACTCCGGCACCGCGCGCGACGTAATCAGATTGTGAATCACGGTCGCACCGATTTCCCGGCTGAGTTCGCGGGCGGCGACTAGAGCGGTCACCGTCGACGGCGATACCGGTCGGCCGCGCTCGTCGACGACGAAACACCGGTCGGCATCCCCGTCGAATGCCAGCCCGATATCGGCGCCGCTGTCCTGCACGTAGCGCTGTAGGTCGGTCAGGTTCGCCGGATCCAGCGGGTTGGCCTCGTGGTTGGGAAACGTCCCGTCGAGCTCGAAGTACAACGGCAGCAGCGTGATCGAGTTGATCGCATCCAGCACCGCCGGCGCGGTGTGGCCGGCCATGCCGTTGCCCGCGTCGACGGCCACCCGAAGCGGACGGAGCGTCGAGGTGTCCACCAGCGAGCGCAGGAATTCTCCGTAGTCGGCCAGCACGTCTCGATCGGCGACGGCGCCTGTCGGCCCTTGGTAGGCGGGAATTCCGGCAATCAGGTCATCACTGATGGTGGTCAACCCGGTTTCTGCGCCGACCGGTTTGGCCCCCGCCCGGCACATCTTGATGCCGTTGTAGGCGGCTGGGTTGTGGCTTGCGGTGAACATCGCACCAGGGCAGTCCAGAAGTCCGGAGGCGAAATAGAGCTGATCGGTGGACGCCAAGCCGATGCGGACCACGTCGAGACCCTGGCCGGTGACCCCGGACGCGAATGCGGCCGCCAGCGACGGCGAACTGTCCCTCATGTCGTAGCCGATGACGACTTGGCGCGCGCCCTCGCCGCCCATCAACTTGCCAAACGCCGCGCCGACATCGGTGACGAACGGCTCGTCGATCTCCGCACCGACCAGACCTCGCACGTCATAAGCCTTGATCACACGGTTAACAGCCGCGGCGGGCCGAGACATCAAGGGGCTCCTGACGACGAGGAATCTTCGTCCGTCAGCCTAGCCCGGTGACGATGCGGAGCGGCACGGTCTGCTGAGGAGCCGGGCAATCAAAATCAGCCCGGCACGGTTACTAGTCGGGGGGTCGGGCAACACCCGGAAGTGGCCGCGTCGGCGTCCGGTGCCGGCCGGGCGCTGACCGGCAGCGAGCCAACACATTCGGTCCGCTGGGCGGACCGACTCCTTCGGCCATCCCGGGTTCCGGCGTTCAATTCAAGAACGCCCGGGACGCTGATCCACGACGATCCCCGGGATTAGCCGCCGGGAGGAGAAAGCCATGGGAGCGATCAACGTTCTCATCGTCGGTGACGGTCCTTTCATGGATAACTCCCCTCCGGCGCTCGGCATCAATTTCGCCCCGAAAAAGGATTCAACGGACGGCACCTTCACAGTCACGGAATTCCGTTACCTGCTCAACACCGGCGCCGTGCCGTCGATTGCGCTCGAAACCGCGCATCGCCGCAACGCGACATATCCGAACTTCGTGTTCACACCGGCCAACATCGTCAAGTGCGACGTGCTGTGGCAGTTCGGCTATAAGGAGTGATGAGCATGACCGCACCGAGCAAGGTTTCGGGCTCGCCCCGCAATGCAATTCGCGCCCGCGACGTGTTGCGGGCCCGCAGATTTCCCGTCAGCGATGGCGCACCTGTCGAGGTCGTCGAAAGCAGCCCCAGCATCGCCGGGAATGGTCGCGTCGCTGGCTTGCGGTCTGACCATCCGGCCCGCGTTGGCGGTGTGCAGCTATATCCCGCATCTGCCGTGGCCGTTCGGTCTCGTCGACTTCGCCTCCCGGGTGTTGCTTCCCGCCCCAGGAACCATCCGGGCGACGGTCGATTGCCGCACGCCACCGCGCAGCTGGTGCGCGCGCCCGGCGTGTTACCGGCCGACGGCAAGCGACGGCTGGTGCTCTACCTGCACGGCGGCGCGTTTTTGACCTGCGGGGTCAACTCGCACAGCAGGATCGTCAACGCATTGCCACCCATTTCGTCGCCGGCATAGGCACCGGTGGGACGATCACCGGCGCCGGGCGCTTTGCCCGTGGGGCTGTTCGCACCGGATTAGTCGGTGGGGTCGGGCAACACCCGAAGATGGCCGCGTCGGCGCCCGGTGCCGCCGGAGCGCTGCCCGGCCGGAGCAAGCACGCCACCGGAGGGTGGCGCGGTCGGCGCACCGCCATGCTGGCCGACGAAATCGTGAAATCCGTTGACCGGCGGACCGCCGGCGACGGCATCGCGACCCTCGCGCACCGCCTCGGCCAGCGCGATCAGATCATCCTCATCGGGGTTGGTGGCCAGCGGGCCGGAGTGGCGGACGAGTTCCCAGCCGCGCGGCGCGGTGATGCGACCGGCGTGGCTGACGCATAGGTCCCAGGAGTGCGGGTCGCGTGAGGTTGCCAGCGGTCCGATCACCGCCGTCGAGTCCGAGTAGACAAACGTCAGCGTCGCCACCGCGTAATGCGGACACCCGGGCCGGCAACAGCGACGCGGAACGTTCACGTTCGAGAGGTTATCGTGCGAAAACGTCCCCGCAGCGCCGGACACGCGCATTCGCCCGAGCCACGATGTCCAACCGTTACCATCGCCGGGTGAGCGATTCGCGCAGCTCTCGCCCCGACCGACACCCGGCGAGCCGAAGAGTCTCGCGCCGCGGCCGCGAGATGCGCGGGCCGCTGCTGCCGCCGACAGTGCCCGGGTGGCGCAGCCGCGCCGAGCGCTTCGACATGGCCGTGCTCGAGGCCTATGAGCCCATCGAGCGACGCTGGCAGGAGCGATTGTCAGAGCTCGACGTGGCGGTCGACGAGATCCCACGGATCTCAGCGAAGGATCCCGACAGCGTGCAATGGCCGCCCGAAGTTGTCGCCGACGGGCCGATCGCACTGGCCCGGTTGATCGGGGCCGGCGTCGACGTGCGCGGAAGCGCTACCCGGGCGCGAGTTGTGTTGTTCCGCAAGCCGATCGAGCGGCGAGCGAAGGACACGGTCGAACTCGCCGAATTGCTGCACGAAATCCTGGTGGCCCAAGTGGCTACCTATTTGGACGTCGAACCCTCGGTCATCGACCCGACGATCGATGACGAGTGAGCCGTGCGGGCGATCGCAAGCTCGGCGTAGCCGAGCGCAGCGGGTCGCCCGCCGACTAACCGCGTCAGATAATTCCGCGCTTGAGGCGGCGGCGTTCCCGCTCGGAGAGCCCGCCCCAAATGCCGAACCGCTCGTCGTGAGCTAACGCGTAGTCGAGGCATTCCGCCCGGACCTCGCAGCCCAGGCAGATTTTCTTGGCCTCACGGGTGGAGCCGCCCTTTTCGGGAAAGAACGCCTCGGGGTCCGTCTGCGCGCACAACGCGCGGTCTTGCCACTGGTCGGTGGTGACCGGTTCGGGGTCAAATACTTCGACCGCATCGGGAACAGGAACCAAACTCAAATGGGGCCTTGCCGTTGCCCCAAGCATTGTCGAGCCGGTAGTGGTGTGCGGTGTGCCTCCCATTACGCCCCGAAGGTGCTCATAGGACATGCTCCGCCTCCCCTCACTTGTGTCGTTTGATCGTGAATGTCACCACTGTTTTGATGTCGGCCATCCCAATTCGAACAAATGATCGAATCTCGGTCTGCGACACCGAATCCGGCCGGCCAACCGAAATGACACTGGTGTGATTACACACGGGTAAGGAACGCTTTGCAAGCGATTCGGCGGATTTCCATACCATCTCGTGATCAATTTTTTGCGACACTGCAGCCGTTGCCGCCTTGGCGTGTCGCTCACACCCCCGACCGGACCCGTCCCAAGCACCCCGCCGCGCGTACTGTCGTGCGATGTGAAGGTCACGGTTCTGGTCGGCGGAGTTGGCGGCGCCCGCTTTCTGCTCGGCGTCCAACGGCTGCTCGGTCTGGGCCAGTTCGCCTCCGGGCGTGGGCTTGCCGGCGACCACGACCTGACCGCGATCGTCAACATCGGCGACGACGCGTGGATGCACGGCGTGCGGATCTGTCCCGATCTGGATACCTGCATGTACACCTTAGGTGGAGGTGTAGACCCGCAGCGCGGCTGGGGTCATCGCGACGAAACCTGGCACGCCAAGGAGGAACTGGCTCGCTACGGCGTGCAGCCGGACTGGTTCGAGCTCGGCGACCGCGATTTGGCTACCCATTTGGTGCGCAGCCAGATGCTGCGGGCCGGCTACCCGCTGTCGCAAGTCACCGCGGCGCTGTGCGACCGCTGGCAACCGGCAGCCACGCTGCTGCCCGCCAGTGACGACCGCTGCGAAACCCACGTGGTCATCACCGATCCCGTCGACGACAGCCAACGCGCTATCCACTTCCAGGAATGGTGGGTGCGCTACCGCGCGCAGGTGCCGACGCACAGTTTCGCGTTCATCGGCGCTGAAAAGGCCCACGCCACAGCTGAAGTCACAGAAGCCATCGGCGACGCCGACATCATCCTGGTGGCACCGTCGAATCCGGTGGTGAGCGTCGGCGCGATCCTGGCCGTCCCCGGTATCCGCGGAGCATTGCGGTCGACCGACGCCCCGATCGTCGGCTATTCCCCGATCATCGGGGGAAAACCGTTGCGCGGCATGGCAGATGCGTGCCTTTCAGTGATCGGCGTGCCGTCGACCGCAGAGGCGGTGGGGCACCACTATGGCGCGCGAGCAGGCACCGGCATTCTGGACTACTGGCTGATACACGAGGGCGACCACGCCGAAATTGACGGCGTTGCGGTGCAGTCGGTGCCGCTGCTGATGACCGATCCTGCGGCGACGGCGGCGATGGTGAGCGCCGGCCTGGACCTCGCGGGTGTGGCAGCGTGAGCGCGCCGGCGACCGGCGGCGAGCACGGCACTGCGTCAGCGGTTGAGATCCTGCCGGTCACCGGATTGCCCGAATTCCGGCCCGGCGACGACCTGGGCGCCGGGATCGCCGCGGCAGCGCCCTGGCTGCGCGACGGCGACGTGCTCGTGGTCACCAGCAAGTTGGTGTCCAAATGCGAGGGCCGGCTGGTGGAAGCGCCTGACGACCCTGAGGAGCGAGATGCGCTGCGGCGCAAGCTCGTCGATGCGGAAGCTGTCCGCGTGCTGGCCCGCAAGAACCGCACGCTGATCACCGAGAACAAGCTGGGCGTCGTTCAGGCCGCTTCCGGCGTGGACGGCTCTAACGTTCATGCGGGCGAATTGGCGCTGTTGCCAGTCGATCCCGACGCCAGCGCTGCGGCCCTGCGCGCCGGGCTGCGCGAGCGGCTGGGGGTCACCGTCGGCGTCGTGGTTACCGACACCATGGGCCGCGCGTGGCGCAACGGCCAGACCGACGCTGCGGTCGGCGCGGCCGGCTTGGCCGTGCTGCACAGCTACGCGGGCGCCGTCGACCGGCACGGCAACGAATTGCTGGTCACCGAGGTCGCGATTGCCGACGAGATCGCCGCCGCCGCCGATCTGGTCAAGGGCAAGCTGACCGCGATACCGGCGGCCGTCGTGCGCGGGCTGTCTGGCGGGGTCGTCTCCGACGTCGGCGACACGGCGCGCCACCTCGTGCGCTCCGGGACCGACGACCTGTTCTGGCTGGGCACCGCCGAAGCCGTGGAGCTGGGCCGCCAGCAGGCCCAGCTATTGCGCCGCTCGGTGCGCCAGTTCGCCGACGAGCCGGTGCCGGCGCAGCTCATCGAGGCCGCCGTCGCTGAGGCGCTCACCGCGCCGGCCCCCCACCACACCCGGCCGGTGCGCTTCGTCTGGCTGCAGACATCCGCGACTCGGCTG
>NZ_JBKQTQ010000225.1:0-4586 GCF_052143115.1 Mycobacterium sp. | reverse complement strand
TGGTCGGGATGCAAAGCAAAGAGCGCCAGCGCACTGGCGATTCCGCTGATCGTGGTGTCCAGCGACGGAACAAGGTAGTCGATCATCAGCGCCGAGCACTCCGTGTGAGCTAGTTCCCCGGCGTCGGCGGCGGCGAGGATGTCATGACCCATGCTGCCGTCCATCACAGAGCGGTGGCGCACCACGTCCTTGGAGAAGCGCAGCATCTGTAGACTGGCCCGCACCGACTTGAGGGCATTGCGGTTGAGCGGGCCAAGCACATCGAATGTGGCTCCGCCCCAACGTAGCAGGTGCTGGCGGCGGTCCTCCGGCCAGCCGACGAGATCGGGCACCACCGAAAGCGGCAGCGCGGTCGCCAGATCGTTGACACCGTCCACGCGTTGACGTCGCACGGCCGCGGCGACCAGCTGCTCGGCCTGGCGGTTGACGGTGTCGCTCATCGTCCGCAAGGCCCGTGGCAGCAGCCGGTGCGCGACGAGCTTGCGCCGCTGGTCGTGTTGGTAACCGTCGCTGTTGAGCGTTGTGCCGCGAGACAGCCGATTGAAGACACCGTTCAGCCCGACCCCTTCGCCGGAGACGAAGGTCGTGTCGTCGCGCAGCACTGCTTTGCACTCGGCATAGCGCGGCAAGGCGTAGACCCGCTGCCTGCTCAGCCACACCACCCGCCCCAGTCGGCGCAGGCGCGCGTAGTGCGGGTGCGGGTGCAGGATCGCCCGCGCCGAGTACAGGTCAGGTTCGTAGGCCGGGACTGCGGCGGGCCTACGCATCGGCGCCGGTATCCGCGGGTGGCGCGAAAACCGGCACCGCGCGGCAGACTTCCGCCAGATCACGGCTCGCACATAGCACCGTCCGATCCGGCCGCACCACCGCTGCCCTGGCCCGACCGGCCTGCAGCCACAGCGCCAGTTCCGTGCCGGGATGAGCCGCCACGACGACGGCGCCACGGCGGGTCATCTCGTCCTGCTGCGACGGGCTGGGCGCGGCGGACATGATCACCGCGAACCTGCCGCCGACGACCGCGTCGAGACGTTTACCGTCGACCAGAACAGGATTCGGGCACAACCCGCCCGCCAGCTGCCGCCGTCCGGGTGATTTCAGTACCAGCTCGCTGCTGTGCAACGCGGGCGTCGTGCTGTCGACGATCTTCTCCCGCACCCCGGGGATCAGATGCAGGCGCGGAACCACCACACGGCGGAGCAGATTGCCCGCCCCGCCGCCCGCCGTCATGGCCGTGCCCATCGCGAGCGCGAACCGGATCATGTACCGCACGTGCGGCATACGCTCCTGCTCATAGGTGTCGAGCACACTCTCCGGCAACCAACCGCTGACCACGCCGGCAAGCTTCCACGCGAGGTTCATCGCGTCGCGCAGCCCCGCGCACAGGCCCTGGCCGATGAACGGCGGTGTCAGGTGCGCAGCGTCGCCAAGAATGAACATGTTGTCACGGCGCCAGCTGTTCGCCACCTGCGCGCGGAACGTGTACTCGCCGACGCGCACGAGCTCCAGCTGTTGTGGCGCAACGCCTCCTACCCACGGCCGGATCAGCGGGTAAAGCGCCGCCATGGTGTTGTAGTCGTCGGCCGTCTCGTCCGGCAGCAGCCGAAACTCCCACCGGTAGCGGGTATCGCCGATCCGCATGTAGGTGGCCGCTCGATGCGGATCGCACACCTGATGGACCCCCTCCCACTGATTCAGCTCTGCGGTCGTCGCCACATCGACCACGAGCCAACGCTGCTGGAACTTCAAGTCCTCCATGTGTGCGCCGATCGCGGTGCGGACCAGGCTGTTGGCGCCGTCGCAGCCGAGTAGATACCGCGTCTCGACGCGGTGCTCCTCACCGCTGACCCGATCGGTAAACGTGACCTGCACTCTGTCGGCCCCGATCTGAACCGCTTCGGTCACCTCAGCATTGCCCCGGAGAACGGCGTGCGGGTAATGCTTCAGGTTCGCCCGCAACAGCGCCTCGAACTCCGGCTGGTCAAACATGTTCGCCTGCGGGAAGCCGTTAGCGCTTTCGGCGCACTCCCGGCGAAACTCCGCGAGTACCCGCGCGTTTCGGTCCCGCAGCTGCACACCACGCGCCGGTCGGGAGATCGCCGCGAACTCGTCGGCAATGCCCAATCCCGCAATTAGGCGGTATATTTCGTCGTCGAGATGAACGGCACGCGGCTGTGGGTAGACGTCCTCCCAGCGGTCGAGGACAAGACAGTCGACGCCATACTGCGCAAGCTTCGTTGCCGCGGTGATCCCGGTCGGCCCCGCGCCGACGATCACCACCGGGACGAAGTTCGGGTTCTCGGTCATGAGTACCTCACCACGTTGCGTTGCGCGCCGAGATCGATCTTACCGTCGGCGGTTCCGATGGCGGCCTCGACGACGTCGCCGTCGTGCAGGTACTTGGTGTTTTTGGCCTGGCCGGCGAAGAACATCTTCCACTTGACGTCGTCCGGCAACAGACCCACGAGCTTCTGCACCGGCTTCGGCGGCGCAGACAGCGCCGTCCCGACCGGGGTGCCGGTGATCACCAGGTCGCCCGCGGACAGCTCCTGGAACAGCGCCAGTGCCGCAAGGGCCTGGACGGGCCGATAGATCATGTCGCCGTCGACCGTGCTGTCTTGACGCGGTTCGCCGTTGACGCGCAGCTGCAGCCGCAGTTCGCCGAAGCGACCGAGCTCGTCGGCGTCAAGCAGCACCAGCGCCGGCCCGACCGGCGTGAACGTCGGGTACGACTTGGACTCGTAGAACTGGGTTTTGGTCAGCTGCACATCGCGCGCCGACACGTCGTTGGTCACCACGAGACCGCAGATGTAGTCGGCCAGGTTGTCGGCGGTGATCGCGGTGCCGACGGGGATGTGGCGACCGATCACCAAACCGATCTCTACCTCGTAGTCGAGCAGGCGGACATGCGCAGGCTTGACGATGTCGTCGACAGGCCCGGCGATCGACCCCGACGCCTTGCGAAAAAACGTGAGCGGCACCTTCTTCGGGTCACCTCCGGTGTCCTTGACGTGCGACGCGAAGTTGGTCATCTGCGCGACGACGCGGCACGGCTTCGTCACCGGCGACAGCAGTTCGAGGCTGCTCACCGGCACCGTCTCCGTGCTCGCAGCGGCCCCCTTGATCGCCGGGCGGTCGGCCAGCAGCTGCGCCGTCGTGGTTGCGTCGGTGTCGACCTTGGCCACGGCGTCGGAGCTACCCGCCCACCAGCCGTCGGCAGTGCGATAGATGGAAATTGTCATGAGCGTGCCACTTTCAGGAGTCCCCGCAGGCGGGTGATGTCGAATTCGTTGTCCTCACGGATCGCGGTCACCATCGACCGCAGTTCGCGAACGGCTTCCCGGCTGGGTGTGATGCCGAGAAAATCCTTGGTCGCCGGCGGTCCCCACTGCGCCAGACCCGACGCGGTGAATGGCGCCCATCCCGGTTCGAGGGTGTTGTCGAACATGTCCCCGTCGCTGAAGTGCTCGACCAGGAACCCGTCGGGATCGCGCCAGTAGTCGAAGATCTGGCTGCCCTGGATATGCCTGCCGATCCCCCACGACCGGTGATACCCCAACTCGCGCAAGTATTCGCCGCCCGCTGCGATCGCGTCCAGATCGCACGCCTGATACGCGGAGTGCACATAGCGGTTCGACGGGCCCAACGCCAGCGCCAGCGTGTGGTGGTCGCTGGGTGTCGATCCGCGGTCGCACCGGATGAAGCTCATCGCCGGGCCGCGGTCACGCTGGCCGGGGTAATACATGAAATCGCTGACGATCAACCCGAAGTGGTCGAGGTACCAGTTCAGCGTCTGGATGTACTTCGTGCTCTGCAGCACGACATGCCCTAACCGCTGCACGCGAGCCGGCTCGCGCGGCGGCCGCTGGACGGCGTTGGTGCGCCGCAACTCATGCCCGAAGTTGAAGGTGTGCGGCGGTTGTGCGGGAAGCTCGGCCAACTCGTGCGTCCCAGCGACGACGCGGACCGGAATCCCGCTGGGATCGGTCAGTTCTACCGCGACGCCGCCTATGGCCTCTGGCAGCGTGCGAATGTTTCTCCCGGTCGCGCCGGCGAGCCGCTCGACGTCGGCCTTGCTCTGTGCGGCGAACGCCGTGCCGACGAAGCGCGAGCGCGGCCCGCGCCGGACGATCACGGAGGGTGATCCGGCATCGGTGCCGCGCAGCTGCAGCTCGTCGGCGGTGTGCAGCACGGTGGTGAAACCGAACGCCCGCGCGAAGGCTTCCGCGCGGACCAGGTCGGGTTTCTGGAATTCCAGCCAGGCCAGATCGCGGACCTTGATCAGCGGGTTGCGGGAGCGTCCGGGGTGCTCTTCGCGCAGGGCCCCTTGGTCGCTGTGCAGGTCTTTGTGGGCGTCGACGGGTGCGGCCACGGTGTCTCCTTCGCTTGACTGACGATATCGTCACTTATTTGAGGCTCGCTGTCAAGACTTTCTGACGAAATTCTCAATATTGATATTTTTTGCTAACATCTGCGCATGACCGCGGCACAACCACTTGCCAACAACCGCCTGGAACGGCGCAAGATGCGCACTCGCGCGGCACTCATCCGCGCCGCACAAACTTTTGTCGCGGCCGGCAAACTCAACG